>DATHPQ010000044.1:0-74225 GCA_035483735.1 Xanthobacteraceae bacterium
AACATCGTCGGCGTCGTGCTCCAGTGCAACAATTACGAGGTCATCGATCTCGGGGTCATGGTGCCGGCGGCGAAGATCCTCGAGACCGCCAAGGCCGCCGACCTCGCCTGGCGCGAATGGCCGGTCGACAAGCGCCTCGCCCATGCGCTGGTCCACGGCATCGCCGACTTCATCGAAACCGACGTCGAGAGCGCCCGGCAGGGCGCCGCGCGGCCGCTCGACGTGATCGAAGGCCCGCTGATGGCGGGCATGAACGTGGTCGGCGACCTGTTCGGCTCCGGCAAGATGTTCCTGCCCCAGGTCGTCAAGTCGGCGCGGGTGATGAAGCAGGCGGTCGCCTATCTGATGCCCTACATGGAGCAGGAGAAGGCCGGCGGGGGGCGCGGGCGCGGCGCCGGGCGGATCGTGCTCGCCACCGTCAAGGGCGACGTCCACGACATCGGCAAGAACATCGTCGGCGTCGTGCTCCAATGCAACAATTACGACGTGATCGATCTCGGCGTCATGGTGCCGGCGGAAAAGATCATTCAGACGGCGCGGCAGGAGCGCGCCGACATCGTGGGGCTGTCCGGCCTGATCACGCCGTCGCTCGATGAGATGTGCCATGTCGCCGCGGAATTCGAACGCCAAGGCTTCGACGTACCGCTCCTGATCGGCGGCGCCACCACGAGCCGTGTGCACACCGCCGTCAAGATCCATCCCAATTACCGGCGCGGCCAGACGGTCTATGTCAACGATGCGAGCCGCGCCGTCGGCGTCGTCTCGTCGCTATTGTCGCGTGATGCGCGCGAGCGATATGTCAGCGATGTGCGCGCCGAATATGCAAGGATCGCAACCGCGCATGCGCGCGGCGAGGAGAACAAGCAGCGGCTGCCGCTCGCCGCTGCGCGCGCCAATGCGCTGAAGCTGAATTGGTCCGGCAATTACGTGCCGCCGGTGCCGCGCCTTCTCGGCGCGCGCACGCTGAGTGAAATTCCGATCGCCGAACTGGTCGATTACATCGACTGGTCGCCGTTCTTCGCCACCTGGGAACTCAACGGCAAATATCCGGCAATCCTGCAGGATGCGACCGTCGGCGACGCCGCGCGCGGCCTGTTCGCCGACGCGCAGGCCATGCTGAAGAAGATGATCGCCGAGAACTGGTTTCGCGCGAGCGCCGTCATCGGCTTCTGGCCGGCGAACAGCAAGGGTGACGATATTCTGGTTTTTGGCGATGAGCAGAGAAGCAAGCCGATCGCGACCTTGCATACGCTTCGCCAGCAATTGGCGCGCCGCGAGGGCCGCGCCAATGTCGCGCTGGCCGATTTCGTCGCGCCACGGGCGAGCGGACTGCGCGACTATATCGGTGCGTTCGCGGTGACCGCCGGCCTCGCCGAAGAAGCCGTGGTCGAACGCTTCAAGCACGCCAATGACGATTACTCGGCCATCATGGCCAAGGCTCTGGCCGATCGCCTCGCCGAGGCGCTTGCCGAGCGCATGCATCAGCGCGCGCGCCGCGAATTCTGGGCCTATGCCGCGGACGAGACGCTGCGCAACGACGAACTGATCGGCGAGAAATATCGCGGCATCCGCCCGGCGCCCGGCTATCCGGCACAGCCCGATCACACCGAAAAGGGAACCTTGTTCAAGCTTCTCGATGGCGAGCGCGCCATCAACGTGAAGCTCACTGAAAGCTTTGCCATGTGGCCGGGCGCCTCCGTGTGCGGCCTCTATTTCAGCCATCCCGACAGTTATTACTTCGGCGTCGGCAAGATCGAGCGCGACCAGGTCGAGGATTATGCCAAGCGCAAGGGCGAGACCTTTGCGGCGATGGAGAAATGGCTGGCGCCGATCCTCAATTACGATCCGCTAGCATCGGCGCGCGCAGCTGCGGAGTAGTTACGCCGCCGCCTTCTTCGCGATCGCCCGCTCGACAAACAGCGCCGCTTCGAGCGCTGCACGATCGCGGCCGAAGCGGCCGACGATCTGAATGCCGAGCGGCAGCCCGTTCTCGCTCAAGCCAGCGACATTGACACAGGGCGTGCCCATCAGCGTCCACAGCCGGTTGAATATCGCAGTGCCGGTGGTGGCGAAGCCGTGCGGCGCGGCGCCAGGCGCCGACGGCGTGAGGATCACGTCGTAATCCGCCATGGTGTCGGCGAGCGCCTGCCGGGCGCGGCTCCCGGTGCGGCGCGCCGCATCATAGGCAGCCGCGGTGATGGCGGTCGCCGCATCGAGCGCTTCGCGCAGCCGTCGATCGATCTTGTCGCGGTGATTTTCATATTCCCAGGCCACCGCGCAGAGATTCTCGTAATCCTGAATCGTATGCTGCGCGAGATAAGCATCCTCGAAGATCGGCGGCAGTGTGATCTCGGTGACCTTGGCGCCGGCGCCTTGCGCGATCTTGGCCGCGGTCTCGATCGCCTTGTGCATCGCTTCGCTCGCTTGCGGCCACAGATGCGTGCGCGCGACAGCGATGCGTGGCGCCGCCGGCGCGTTGCGATCGACCCGCAGATCGCGCGCAAGAATGGCGCCGGCGACGAAAGCGACATCGGCGACGCCCGCGCCGAACAGACCGCCGGTGTCGAGATGCCAGGCGACGTCTTTGGCGCCGACCATCGGGATCAAACGATAGGACGGCTTAAAGCCGGCGACACCGCAGAACGCCGCCGGCCGGATCACCGACCCCGCCGTCTGCGTGCCGAAGGCTATCGGCATCATGCCGGCCGCAACACCCGCGGCAGAGCCTGCCGACGAGCCGCCCGGCGTGTGTTCGAGATTGCGCGGATTGCGCGTCACCGACGGCACAAGAGAAGCCATCTCCGTGGTGACGGTCTTGCCGATGACGATGCCACCGGCGTGGCGCGTCAGCGCGACGAGGCTTGAATCGGCGCGCGGCCGGTAGCCGGCATAGATCGGCGAGCCGTATTGCGTCGGCAGATCTGCCGTGTCGAAAATGTCCTTGAAACCGATCGGCAGGCCACGAAGCGGCGTCTGGGCGAGCTGCGGATTATCAGCGGCGCGCCGCGCTGCTTCGAGATCGAGCACCACAAAAGCGCCGACATCCTTCTCGCGCGCATCGATGGCCTGCGCGCATAAATCGATCGCGGCGCGCGGCTTCAATTCACCGGATTCAAGACGGCGGACAAGATCGAGTGCGGACAACATTGCTTTCTCCCGCCGCGATGTGGCCCGAAACGCGGTTCCGGATCAAGGGCCATGGTTAACAGCGCGTTCACGCATCATTGTTGAGCAGTCCTTAAGGGAATTGCTCGCATTGTCCGCGCATGACGCGCGGAGTTCGCTGGTACCTCGTCAGCTCCCTCGTCCTCGTCGCTCTGATCGCCGTCGCCGGCTGTAGTCATTACATGATGGCCGAGCGCGAGCCATGGCGCGCTGAGGCGGAATTGTCATGTCTGAATTCCGGCGCGGTCAAAGAGTCGGCGGCGCGTGTGCGCATCTCGCCGATCGACGGACCTGGCGCCTGCGGCATTACTTATCCGCTGCGCGTCTCCGCGCTCGGCGCGAGTTCGGCGCTCGGCTATGATGACGAGTCACTGCGGCCGCCGGGCGCCATTCCGAACGGCTCCGCCCCAAACAGCGCGATGCCGCAAAGCTGGCCGGGCCAAAATTCAAACACTGGCTACGGGCAAACATACGGCCAGGAAAACGGCGCGCCCTATACGCCGGCCAATCGTTCGAGCGCGATCCAGTCGAGTACGCTGCCGCCGCCGCAACAAAACGGGCCGCAATATAATCTCTACCAACAATCGCCCTATCAACAATCGCCACAATCCTATCCATCGCAGTCTTATCCCGCACAACCTTATCCCGCGCAGCAGCCCTATTCGTCACAGTCATATCCGCAGAACACCCGTGCGCCGCAGACGAGCGCACAAGCCGGCGCGCCGCTATCGCTCAATCCGCCGGGACTGCCGGAGCTGGACGATGACGAGGACATTGGCATTCCGGGCGGCCCGCCACATCCGTATTACGGCGGCTCGAATCCCGCGCCCTATTCAACGCGTCCGCCGCAGGCCCCATTGCCGCCGCTTGGGCCACCTGATCGCGCGATGATCGCATCGATCCAGCCGGTCGCGGTGGAACCTGCGGCAACACTCGCCTGTCCGATCGTGTCGGCACTCGATCAATGGATCACGGGCGCGGTGCAACCAGCCGCGCTGCGCTGGTTCCGCCAGCCGGTGGTCGAGATCAAACAAATCTCGGCCTATTCCTGCCGCGGCATGAACGGAAATCCGAACGCGCATATTTCCGAACATGCTTTCGGCAATGCGCTCGATGTCGCCGAATTCGATCTTGCCGACGGCCACAAGATCAGCGTGCAATACGGCTGGCACGGCTCGCCTGAGGAGCAAGGCTTTCTGCACGACGTGCAGGCATCGGCATGCGATCAATTCACCACGGTGCTGGCGCCAGGCGCCAATGTCTATCACTACAATCACATCCACGTCGATCTGATGCGCCACTATGGCGGCCGCCGCATCTGTGAGCCGGTCGCGATCCCGGGCGAAGTCGCCGCCGCGCACGTGCGCTCGCGTTACGCCGCGCAGCACTATGGCGAGCACTATGGGGACCCCGGCGTCACCGGCTCGATCAAAGAAACCAAGCACGGCCGCCCGCTCGGTTATTCCGGCGAGGATGATGACAGTCTGCCGGACGCGGTGCCGGGCGAGGATTGATCCCATTCCGGACGCCGCGCGCGAGCATCGAGACAACAGCAGTCTCGCAGAGACTCAGATGCCATAGCTCTCGCCTGCAACGTCAAACAGCGACGTACACTCGCTTCGCAGGGTCGGGGGCAAAGGCGCGTCAGCGCCGTGCCTACGCCTCGCATCTCCACGACCTTAGTCCGCGTGGCTTCGCCGCGCTCAGCCCACCCTAGAAATTCGAACTTGATGTTTTTTCTTTGCAGTACTCTTGCCGCGCCCTTCGCACAGAATCTGCATAAAAGCCTCGGTCTTGGGCGATCTGGCGCCTTTGCGCCAAATCAGAACAGTCGCGATACGATTTTCCTTGGCTGTCAGATTATGAATGGAGATCTCTGTCTGGGCAGAAAACGTCGTGAGCACGCATTTCGGCAATAGCGCGATGCCCATACGCGCGACGACGCAGCCGAGTATCGAGTGATAAGAATTCAGCTCGATCGCACGCTCGGGCATTGCGCCACGCGCTGCATACCAATCTTCCAGGCGTTTGCGATACGCGCAGCCCTGCTCGAACGCAATCATCGTGGGCGGGATGGAGCCGTTTTTGCCGATTGGCGGATGCCCAGCCGCCGCGACGATGACGAGCTCCTCAATGAACGCGGGCACCTTCTCGAATTGGCCCTCGGCGATTGGCTCGGCGACCACCGCAGCGTCGAGTTCTCCCGCCAAAATAGCCGATGCCAACTGCGGTGAATGCCCCGTGCGCAGCTGTAACGTGACGTCCGGATAACGCCGGTGAAATTCAGCAAGAATTTTGGGAAGCCTGATCGCGGCGGTACTCTCCATGGCTCCCAGACGGAACAGCCCGCGCGGACGCGAATCCTGCACCGCGTTTCGCGCTTCGTCGGCAAGCCCTAACAGCCGATCGGCATAATCGATCAACAGATGCCCGGCGGGGGTGAGATGCAGCCGCTTGCCTTGCCGGATGAAGAGCGAAACACCGAGGTCCTGTTCCAGCTGATGAATCCGGGTCGTGACATTCGATTGTACCCGATGCAGCCTTTCGGCCGCCCTGGTGATGCCGCCGGCGCGAACGACGGTATTGAAAATGCGAAGGTCGGTGAGATCCATGCATCTCTCCTTGAGAATGATATTATCATATTTATTCATTTAAATAGATCAATCTCTTTCTGTAAAGTCTGCTCCTGCGCCAATATGCAGGAGAGATGCCGGTATGAAAGTGCTGCAAGCCTGTTCAGGCCAGGAACCCGTCTGGACGGGGACGATCAAACGACTCATCCGTCGTTATTTTGAATATCGCAACAAACGGCGCGCGCTTCGGCCTGGCAGCGCAGAAAATAGGATTGTGGCAACTTACGAAGGATGCCGTTGGTGCGACGCGACCGAGCGAGAGCTGATTGACGATATCACGAACGGACACGGCTCGCATTTGTGAGAGGTGCGACCCTCGCTGCGAGCAGGTAAGAGCAGCGGCTCAAATCAGCGCCCGCCCGCTTGCATCTTCTGCAGCACCACAGCACTCGGCCAGCAATCGACCTTGAGCCCGTTCTTCTTCTGATAATCGCCGAGTGCGGAGCGCGTCAGCATGCCGGCTTTGCCGTCGATCTTGTCGTGGTAATAGCCACGCGCCGTGAGGATCTGCTGCATGAGGTCGAGATCGGCGGTCGGTAATTGCGCGACCTTGCCCCACGGCGTTTCGAAGGCCGCATGCGGATCGGCGATCTTGTCGCTGAGATGGCCGACGAACAGAACATACAAATCCGAAAAATTATATTCCTTGATGACAAAGTAATTCTTGGTGGCGAGAAACGACGGCCCATAAAGCCCGGCCGGCTGCAGCAGCGAGGCCAGGTCCTTCGACGTAAGCGTGCGGCCATACGCCGGCACATAGCCGCGCTTGACCCAATCGCCGACCGGCAGCGTATTGTCCGGCACGCCGATGGTGCAATCGACATCGGCCGGCGGGTGCACCTCATAGGCCCACGGCACGCCGCGCTGCCAGCCTTTGTCGAGCAATTGCTTGGCGGCCGAGGCGAGCGCATCGGGCACCGAATTCCAGATATCGGCCTTGCCGTCGCCGTCGAAATCGACGGCATATTTCAGATAGTCCGACGGCAGGAATTGCGTCAGCCCCATGGCGCCGGCCCAGGAACTCTTCATATCGGCGAGCTTGACTTGCCCCTGCTGCAGGATTTTCAGCGCCAGCAAAAACTCGTTGAGGAATTGCTCCTTGCGCTTGCCGGTATAGGCCTGCGTCGCCAGCACACGGATGGCATTGCGCTTGTCGGTCTGGCGGCCGTAATCGGTTTCGCGGCCGAAGATCGCGAGCAGGATCGTCGGCGGCGTGCCGAACTGGCGCTCGATGGCAGTCAGCGGCACGCGATATTGGTCGTAGAGTTTGCGGCCGTCGGCGGCGAGCCGGTCGATCGAGCTTTCCTTGATATAGTCGGCGGGCGTCTGCACGAATTCCGGCTGGCCGGCCGCGGGCTTTTCCGGCCGGCCGGGCAGGACGAGATCGGGCAGCGTGTAATCCGGCTCGAGCCCGCGCGTCGCGCTATCAAAGGTCGCGCGCGAGACGCCTAGCGCCTGGGCCTGCGGCCACAGCGATTGCAGCCAGGCGTCGAACGCGGGATCGGCCGAGACGCTGTGAACGCACAGCGCGCAGCTTGCGACGAATGCGCAGACGAGAGCGCGCAGAAATCTCATCGCACCGCCAGGATGAACAGCCGCGGGAAGCGCAGCAGCACTTTGCCATCGTAGCGCGGCTTATAGGCTTCGACGATTTTCGCGGTGTAAGCGGCGAGGAATTTCTCGCGGTCTTGCGCATTCAGCGGCGACAGGAACGGCTGCAGCGAAGAGCCCTTGAACCATTCGGTGATCGCCTGCGGCGACGCCATGACGTGATTATAGACGATGTGCCAGATGTCCAAATACGAACACGCCGGTTTGAGCAGATCGTAGTATTCCTCGACCGAAGGCAGGTCGTCGCGGGCGGCGGCTTTGATTTCCGGATGATCCTGCCACGAACCGCTCTCGCCGACTTCTTTTTGGAAGCGCAGCGCCGGCTCGCGCGTATTGTCCGGCATTTGAATCGCGAGCACGCCGCCTTGCGGCATCGCCTCCATCAGCCGGCGCATGATAGCCGGATGCTCGGGCAACCATTGCATGACGGCATTGCCGAAGATCAGATCGGTGCGCGGATCGGGCTTCCAGTCGGCAATATCGGCCTCGACGAAGGTGCAATTCGGCAGCCGCTCGCGCGCCTTGCGCAACATATCGGGGGAGGAATCGAGCCCCATCACTTGCGAATTCGGATAGCGCTCGGCCAGAAGCTCGGTCGAATTGCCGGGCCCGCAACCGAGATCGACCACCAGATTGGGCCGCTGCAGCGGCACCTGCGCCAGCAGATCGCGCGGCGGCCGCGTGCGTTCGTCCTCGAATTTCAGGTATTGCCGGGCGCTCCAGTCTTCCATGACCACGACCTCGTTAACGGACTTTCCGGCGCGATTCGGATATGGCTATTTCTCCTAGAGCATGATCCCGGAAAGGGAAACCCGGTTTCCCGCCTTCGCGAAGCCTGCTTCGGCGGGCGAAGGTAAGGTCGGATCGGATCATGACAAGAAAATGCCGGGAGTTTTCGTTCGTGTCTGTCCGAACTATCGCCGCGGCGCTTGGTCTCGCTAGCGGCCTTGCTATCGGTTTTGCCACCGGCTTGGCGTCGCCAGCCGTGGCGCAATTCAAGAAAGACTTGCCGCCGGTCACCTGTGCAACGGTCGACAGCATCGGCATGGCCGAAATGACCGCGGACGGCACCATCACGCTGCACTTGAAATCGCTGTGGCCGGATCCGCACGAGGACTCGGACCTGACCTATGCGCCGGACGATCCGCAATATGGTGAGATCAGAAAACATCTCGGCGGGATCAAGCCGGGCCAGTCAAAACCGATCCCGCCGTTTTGCTGAAGCGTCATGCCCACGCATAGCCGTTCGAAGAACGGCGTCGCTTCGCTCGCCTATCTCGCGGGCATCCACGTCTTAGCAGCATCGACACCAAAGACGTGGATGGCCGGAACAAGTCCGGCCATGACGGCCTTAGATCATCCTGATTTTAATTCCGGTCCGGACCGCCCGCATTCAGAAAGGCGACCGACGCAATCTCTCTGGGCTGGCCATGATTTGAATGGTCATTGGCATGACCGTGGCTTGCTTGACCGTGGCTCGCTTGACCGTGACGCGGCTGCTTGCGCGCTTTGTCGCGGGACTGCCAGTGACGGTCCTTGTTTGCGCCATCCTTGCCGGGTCCGCGATTGCTCGACCCACGATGGCTTGAGCCGCGGTTACCGGAACCATGATTGCCCGAGCCGCGATTGCTTGAAGCATGCAGGCGGCCGGAGCTGCTCTTGCCGGTCTGCTTGCCATCTTTGGGCTCGTCACGCCCCGGATGCGACCGCTTGTCGGTCACCGGGATCGAGATGCGGATCAATTTCTCGATGTCGCGCAGGAACGCCGTCTCCTCGCCATCACACAGCGAGATCGCGATACCTTCGGCGCCGGCGCGCGCGGTGCGGCCGATGCGGTGAACGTAGCTTTCCGGCACGTTGGGCAGATCGAAATTCACCACGTGGCTGACGCCATCGACGTCGATGCCGCGCGCGGCGATATCTGTTGCCACAAGCGTCTTGACCTTGCCGTCGCGGAACGCCGACAGCGCGCGCTCGCGCTGGCCCTGCGACTTGTTGCCGTGGATGGACTCGGCCGGGATGCCGGCCTGGACCAGCCGGCGCATGACCTTGTCGGCGCCATGCTTGGTGCGGGTGAAAACGAGAACGCGATCGATCGGCTCGCTGCGCAGCACATCGATCAGGATCTGCGGCTTTGCCGCACGGTCGACACGGATAACGCGCTGTTCGACACGATCGGCTGTTGCAGCAACGGGCGTGACCGCGACCTTGGCGGGGTCGCGCAGCATCTGCGCCGCAAGCTCGGAAATGGCGCGCGGCATGGTGGCGGAGAACATCAGCGTCTGCCGCTCTTTCGGCAGCTTCGCCACGATTTTGCGGATGTCGTTGATGAAGCCCATATCGAGCATGCGGTCGGCTTCGTCGAGCACGAAACACTCGACGCTGTCCAAACGCAGCGCATTGCCCTTGACGAGATCGAGCAAGCGGCCGGGCGTGGCGACCAGAACGTCAACACCGTTGAGCAGCGAGCGGACCTGCCCGCCCATCGACACGCCACCGATGGCGAGCGCGGTTCTCATGCGCAGATGGCGGCCGTAAGTGCGGAAGCTGTCAAGGATCTGGCCGGACAGTTCGCGCGTCGGGCTTAACACCAGAACGCGGCAGCTCTTGCGCTCGGACATGCGCGGCTTTTGGGCGAGACGATCGAGGATCGGCAGCGCGAAGGCAGCGGTCTTGCCGGTTCCGGTCTGCGCAATTCCGATCACGTCGCGTCCCGACATGGCGATCGGAATGGTCTGCGCCTGAATGGGGGTTGGGGTTTCGTATTTTTCTTCGGTAAGAGCTCGAGTGATGGCGTCGTTAAGATTGAAGTCGCTAAAGTTGGTCAAAGAACAGTCTTTCTTTTTGCATGCGCTGCCGGAGCCGTTGCGCGAGGCGCCACGGCTGGCAGAGCGGAATCATATAAAGACATCCCGCGCGTCCTGGGCTGTCGATGAAAAGGGATTATCGCGAGCTAGAAGCCATTTAACGGACTTATGCCTAAAGCACTTAGGCCGTTAGCAGGGCGGAACCATTTTCGTTGGTCAATTACAGTCCCGTACACGCGGCTCGCTTGCTGATCGAATCGATCGCGGGGCTTATATGCGCTAAGGATGTGTCCGTTTCAAGGCCTAAAGACGAAGATCGCTAGTAGCAAAGGTCCTTACTATGCGTTTACCGCAATTGGCGGGATTGAGCGTGGTGCTTGTCGCCGCAAATCTCACCATGGCGGTCGCAGGCAGCAGCAATCTGCCGATACCGTGTGAAGGCATCGACAGCGTCGGCACGGCGAAAATGTCGGCCGACGGCACCATCACGCTGCGCGTGCATTCGCTATGGCCGCAGCCTTTCGCCGAAAGTCAGCTGACCTATGCACCGGATAACGCTCAGTATGGCGAGATCAAACGCCATCTCGGCGACATTGCACCGGGCGAGACCAAGCCGGTGCCCCCGATGTGCGGGACTAATTCCGAACCTTGAGAGGACCGGCACCAATCGACGCCGCAGCCTACATCAAACAAATATTGTCACACGGCCGTCTTGGGCCGTTAAGCAATATTGGCCGCGGCGTCTTCACGGGCCCCGTATGGGCCCTATGACGTTGACATAGATCAGATCTCGGCGCGTACTATTGAGGATTGGAAAAAGGTATTTTTCAGCGCCATTTTGTCAGTGTCATTTTGTCAGTGTCATGGGGCTGGTCATGACAAGCAAAGCCACGGAGCTGCCGCCCGCAGTATTTGTGGTCGACGATGACGCCTCCGTCCGCGAGGCGCTCGACAGCCTATTCCGGTCGATCGGCTTGCAAGCAAAGACTTTTGGCTCGGCCGCCGAGTTCCTGCAAAACAAGCTTCCCGACGCGCCAAGCTGTCTGGTGCTCGACGTCAGGCTCCCCGGTCTCAGCGGTCTCGATTTTCAAACCGAGCTCGCTGCGGCGGGGCTACACATTCCGATTATTTTCATGACCGGCCACGGCGATATTCCGATGACCGTGAAGGCCATGAAAGCCGGCGCCGTCGAATTCCTACCGAAGCCGTTTCGCGACCAGGACATGCTGGACGCCGTGCAACAGGCGTTGGAGCGCGATCGCGATCGTCGCGAACGCAACAGCGGACTTGCCAAGCTGAAGTCGAGCTTCGACACGCTCACGCCACGCGAGCAGGAAGTCATGGGCCTGGTAACGGCAGGCCTGATGAACAAGCAAGTCGCCGGCGAGATCGGCGTCAGCGAAATTACCGCCAAGGTCCATCGCGGGAACATCATGCGGAAAATGGGCGCGAAATCACTGGCCGAATTGGTCCGCATGGCGGACGCGTTAGGCGTTCGCCGGCCGAGCTTTTGAACACCTATACATTGGTATAGTTTTATTCGGGTTTATGCCGATTCAAATATGTCGGCATCCTCAGTCGCGCGTCCTGCCGCGTGCACGTCAGACAGGGACTGCAATACGGTGAGTTCGGCTTTGATCTCCATCATCGATGATGACCGTTCCGTCCGCGAAGCCATACAGGGCTTGATTCGCTCCCTTGGTTACGCGACTGCCGCCTTCGGATCCGCGGAAGAGTATCTTGATTCAGATCGCATCCATGACACCGCGTGCATCATCACCGACCTGCAGATGCCGGGCCTGAGCGGCATCGACCTGCAGCGCCGGCTCATCGCCGACGGCCACCGCACCCCGATGATCTTCGTGACGGCATTTCCGAGCGACCGGCTGCGCAAACATGCGCTCGACGCGGGCGCGTTCGGTTTCCTCAGCAAGCCTTTCAATGAAACGAGCTTGATCGCTTGTATCGACAAGGCACTGCAGCGCCCGATCCCGAACTGAAGCGATCACGCTTCACAGACAGCACCGACTTCGATCGGCGAGCGGCCATGCGAAACGGCTAAGCGCCCTATACCAAGGTATAGGGCGATGAACGGGTTCGATACCAATCGTTTACCAACGTTCAATGGGACTGTCCGATCGCGCTTTCTATTCTCCCTGTCAAAACGAGACGTCGGGGAGAACACAATGTCAAACATCGCTACGCCGAATATCGTTGGACGTCATCATCTGATTCACTGCGCCGCAGTGGCGCTCGCCCTGTCCACCGCATTTGTCATCGTGACGATGCCAAAGCCAGATACGGCGGCGGCCAGCACGACCGACAACGAAGCCAACAACGGCGCAAATACCGCCGCAAATACCGGCGCTTGCCTCCAGACCTGGCCGTATTACGAGCGCTCCTGCCTTCGCGACACTCGCCAACGGGATGGTGATGCCCGCACCGTGCGCGTCATCGCGATCAACGGGCAGGCTCGGCACCACATGTCACATCAGTAAGCGCCCGTCGGGAGACGCAAAATGCGTGCAACATTCGATCAAAAACTCGCGGCGGCCTCAGGCTTTCTCATCTTTTGCCCCATCGCCGCCTGTATTGTCGGCGCGGCGAGTGCCCCACGCGCGTCAGCTCACAGCGCGCAGACTGAAATCACAAGCGTCAATCGCGTCAACAAAGGCGATCAGCTGACAGCCTCGCCGACCCGACAGGTGCAGCAGAGATTGTCGTCGCCGGCGGAAAGCACGAAGACGTCGCTGCAACGCCCGCCATTGGGATGCGATCCGGCTTTCAGCCCGGTCGCCGACCCGACGCGAGCTACAATTTACAAGCGCTGTACGGTCTGAGCCGTCGCGGGCCGTGCCGCAGTCTATACCAACGTATAGCCGAGCTTACCTGCGTACAATGTCATGACACGGCGGCGTCAACTAACGTTCCAAAAAAAACAATCCAGATAACAGAACGCGCCGGATCAACTGGCGTCGGCGTCGACAGAGATGCGGGAGGTTGCCATGAACCATTCCATGTACGGTGCCGATCGCGGCACCCATCTCAAGATTGTAGCGGTCGGTTTGCTGTGCGCGGTCTTGCTGGCCGTCGTCGGTAAATTCGCGGGACTCGATAGTTTGGATCTCGGCACGGCGCCACTCGTCAAAGCCGGCCAACCGACCGTCATCAGCGGCAATTTGGCGACGGTGCGATGATGCATCCGCAAACGAGCCGAACCGGATTTTCCGCGGCCATCACGCTGGGCCGGCGCTTCGATCCGATCGAGATCGCGACGATTGCCGTCGGCATCGTGGTGATGACGGCGCTCACGATGATGTTCTGACGCCGCGTTCGAGAAAGGATTTACGCTAACCCCGCCCCCGACACCCCATCCCCCCGGGTTAGCGTATTCAGCGGCCGGCTTCGCCCCCTCGGAGCCGGCCGCAACCGTTTTCGCACCACATGCAATTGGCTGAATACGCTATGCGCCGAACTAAGGCGTCTCTTCGGGCCCGGACTCCGTCTGCTCGGGCAGAACAAACTGAAACAACGCGCCGGTTCTGCCGTCGGAGGACGCCGTGAGCCGGCCGCCATGGTGCTCGATAATCATGCGACAGATCGCGAGCCCGAGCCCCATCCCTTGCGCCTTGGTGGTAAAGAACGCGCCGAAAATGCTGTCGAGTTGCTTGGGGTCGATCCCCGAACCGGAATCTTGCACCTCGACGACGATCGCACCGGGTTCGCGAAGCTGCGTTCTCACACGCAAGATGCGATGCCGCTTCGCCGTCGCATTCATTGCTTCGATGGCATTGTTCACGAGGTTCGAGACAACCTGCTGCAATTGGCTGCGATGACCGTCGACAGGCGGCAGCTCTGCAGCCAGCTCGCGGCGGACGACGACGCTATGCCCCTTCAATTCTCCGTCCAATGAATCCAGCACTTCAAGGATCGTCTCGTTCACATCGACCGGAACGCGCCCCTGATCGACTTCGCGGAACAGCGCGCGAATACCGTTAAGCACCTCGCCGGTACGGTGACTGTCACGGACAATCCTCTCGATCGCCGCCTGCACCTCGGGCTGATTGGGCGGCGACATCGCCAGAAACCGCAGCGCCGCACCGCCATTGGTCGCGATCGCCGCCAGAGGCTGTCTCACTTCATGGGCAATCGATGCGGTGATCGCCTGAGCGTTCATCAGCTTATTGTGCCGCTCGCGCTCCAGCATCAGGTTCGAGCGGGCGAGACGCGCCTCGCTCTCCCGGCGTTCGGCGAACAGCGCCGCAAGAACGCAAGCGCCGAGCGTCACCACCAATATGACCGCCTGAGCTTGCAGGATACGGTCGCTGATAGGGAGCCTGGTGTCGCCGAAATGGCCGATGCCGAAGATCGTCGTCCAGACGATTGCAATGGAAACCATGAAGCCGCCGGCGGCGGCGAAGACCGGGCGGCAGCGCGCGGCAAGCCACAGCAGCATCGGAAACAGCAATGCGCCGGGCACGACCGTCTCCCAAGGCTGCTCGGGTAGTGAAATGATGATCCCCGTCATCGCGCCGAGCAGCAGCAGCGCGGCGATACCTTCGACGAACTGGCCTCGCGGTGGCGGCTGCCGCGCGGCGGCGGCAAGTCCGATGACGAGCGGCGCGACGGCGATGATACCCACCGCGTCGGACCCAAACCAATGCCACCATGTGGTGAACATCGACACGTCCGGGCTATGGAACAGCTTGTAGGAAACGGCGCCGCCGATGCCTGAGACAACGGTGCCGGCGATGGCCGCGGCAAAGAGCATAAGGACGTGGCGTAAGCGGTCCAGGCCGAATGCTGCGCCGCTATAGTGCTGGATCAATCCGGCGGTGATCAAAGCTTCGGCGGCGTTGCATATCGCGAAGGCGGCAGCCGCCCAGACGGTCCTGTCACCCATCAGATTGGCGACGAGCGTCGCGGCAATTGCGCCAAGCGCCACCGGCCATCGCGCCTTAGGACCGAGAGCGATCAAAACCCCTGAGGAAATGCCAGCCGCCGGCCAAAACACGGCCACGCCGTCGGGCTTGATGAGCAGCCCAAGGCTCATTTGCGCTGCGAGGAAGTAGGCCACGCCGACCGCCGCCGCGAGCGCCAAGCCACGCAACAATGGACGGCGCAACCATGGCCAGATCCAATGAACGGAGTTGATCCGCTGGTCTTGTAACTGGTCTTGCACCAGTGCTGAGAGTCTCTCCGGCATTGTCGGCCCCCGGTTCGACGTGCTCTTGGGATCTGTCAATTCATGCTGGCGGCAGTTTGAGACCTTCACCGTTTAGGGGCATGTGGCCCACCTGTCAGACATGGAAATTGTGCCCTGGCGCCCGCGCCACGGCAATACAGCAAATGGCCACCGCGCAATCTGCATGGCCGCGCCATTCGCCTGCGGCGGACAAATATCCTAGTCTTGAAAAGTCCGTCAGCGACGCTTTTCCGCGCCGCAAATGCTTTGAAACGGGCGATGACGAGGGAAGTACATGACATTGCCTGTTCAGAACGGATCTTTGCGCAATCGCCGCGAGATGCACAACGACAATACCTTCAAGATTGGCTTCTTCGGGATGAATTGCTCGTCGGCACGCACCGCGACGCTGGTCTCGGAGCGCTGGCTCGCGAGCTGGCCGGATTGTCTCAAGCTCGCGCGCCTGGCCGATGAGGCCGGCATCGATTTTCTGCTGCCGATCGGCCGCTGGAAGGGCTACGGCGGCAGCAGCGATTTCCACGGCACGACGCTCGAGACCGTGACCTGGGCTTGCGGGCTGCTCGCGGCGACGCAGCGGATCACGATCTTCGGAACTGTGCATGCGCCGCTGTTCCACCCGGTTATCGCCGCCAAGGAATTTGTCACCGCCGACCATATCGGAGAGGGCCGCTTCGGGCTGAACATCGTCGCCGGCTGGAACGAAGATGAATTCGCGATGTTCGGGGTGCAGCAGCGTGAGCACGCCGACCGCTATGAGTTTACGCAAGAGTGGATCGATGTGGTCAAGCGGGCCTGGACGGAGGATGAATTCGATTTCGACGGCAAATTCTTCAAGCTTGCCGGCGTGCGCGCCAAGCCGAAGCCATTCGGCAACGCCCGCCCGGTGATCATGAACGCTGGAAGATCGGGCCCAGGCCAAACCTTCGCATTGCGCAATTGCGACGCATTCTTCACATCGACTGGGGCGATGCGCCTTGCGCTCGCTGGCACCGCCGACGACACGGTCGACGTGACGGCATTCGATCGCATCGTGCAGCAAGTCCGCGGCATCAAGGACGAGGCGCGCAAATTCGGCCGCGAGATCGAAGTCTATACGCAGGGACAGGTGATCTGCCGGCCGACGCAACGGGAGGCGGAAGACTATCACCACCACGCCAATGTCGAGAGCGCGGACTGGCCCGCCATCGAGCAAATGCTCGCGCTCAAGAACATCACACGGCAAAACACCGCTGCCGGCGAATATTCTGCCAAACGCGCGTTGCAGGCGGAGAGCGGCATCGGCGGCTATCCGTTCGTTGGAACGCCGGACAGGGTCGCCGAGGAATTCGCCGCCATCAGCCGTGCCGGCCTGCGGGGTATCGCGATCTCCTTTGTGAACTACCTCAACGAGGCGCCGTATTTCTGCGCCGAAGTGCTACCCCGATTGGCTCGGATGGGGCTCAGGTCAAATTAGAAGCTAGACTCCACACGACAGTGTTTCCGGCACCAACGCAGCCGGATTCGACGTTTTTCTATTCTGCCTTGGCTCCGGACGCCTGGATTACCTTGCGCCAACGTTCGCGTTCCTGGTGAAGAAAAGCCGCCATCTCCGCGGGCGTGTCGCCAACCATATTGGCGCTCAGGTCGGCGAAGCGCTCGACAACATCTGGCTCATGGATCGCTTCGGAAACGGCTGACGAGAGCTGGCCGACGATCCCTGCCGGCGTTCCCGGCGGCGCAACCATCCCGAACCAGGTTGATGCCTGGAATCCGGGCAGCACCTCAGCCATCGCGGGCACATCGGGCAGAAACCGGTTGCGACTTTCGCTACCCACGGCAAGGGCACGCAGCCTCCCCGCATTGATCTGGCTCCTCACGGTACTGAGCTCGACGAACATCATCTGGACCTGACCACCAAGAAGGTCGGTGAGCGCAGGCGTGCTGCCCTTGTACGGGACGTGAACGATGTCGATCCCCGCCATTGATTTGAACAGCTCGCCGGCAAGGTGGCCTGTCGTGCCGTAGCCCTGCGAGGCATAATTCAGCTGGTTCGGATGCACCTTGGCGAAAGCGATCAGTTGCTGGACGTCAGACACCGCCAGATCCGGGTTGACGGCAAGCACGAGCGGCACAATGGCCACGAGCGAGATCGGCACAAAACTGTCCGGATCATAAGAGAGTTTGGCGTAAAGCGCCTTGTTCACCACCAGGGGTGCCGGATAGGAGAACATCAAAGTGTAGCCGTCGGGCACCGACTTGATTGCCTCTTCGGCTCCGATATTGCCGCCGGCGCCGCCACGGTCGTCGACAATCACTGGCTGGGTCCATTTCTCTTGCAGCTTCTCGGCAATAATGCGCGCCAAGGTATCTGTCGTGGCGCCTCCGGGCGATGGCACAATGATCTTGATCGGCTTGGCGGGATATATCTGCGCCTCGCTGCAGATCGGAACGCCGAGTACGATCGCAGCCGACATCAAAAGGCGTACGATCGTCGTCACAGGCGCGCTCCCCCGTCGTTTTCTTATGTATCGGAAATGGCTCTCACCACCCAACACGCATCGATGTTATCGTCGGCTGTAAAATTGTCCACGCTCCAATAGGTAGCGACGGCTCGATGTTGTCGGCAACATCAGCATCGCCCAAATTGGGGGATTTGCTTCCGGCCTAATAGCAGATGATCGATCGGCACTTTTTTTGCAGAGCCGCCGGAAGATTCGCATCTCGGCAGTGTTTTACGCATGACCCAATGCATGAGCGGGAGGACGACGATGAAGCGGCTTCATTATACGGGCATAGCTGTAGCGCTAATCGCGAGTGCCTTGGTGGCACGGGCGCAACAACAAGCGCCCGCTCCGGCGCAGGTCCCCGCTCCCGCCCCGGCGGCAGCCGCGCCGCCGCCGACCGCAACCACCAAGGTCACCGACAACGTCTACATTTTCCGTTATGTCGGCCATCAGGCAATGTTCATCGTCACGCCGGCTGGCGTAATCGCGACCGATCCGATCAGCCTGCGCCGGCCGGCCAAGCCCTATATCGACGCCATCCAGGCCGTCACCAAGGCGCCGATCAAATATGTCGTCTATAGCCACAGCCACTTCGATCACACGGCCGGCGGCCAGCCGTTCAAGGACCTTGGCGCGACCTTCGTGGCGCAGCGCAACGCCAAGGAGCGCATCCAGCAGTTAAAGCCGGCGGACGTCGTCGTTCCCGACCAGGTGGTCGACGACAAGCGCGTCATCACGCTCGGCGGGACCACGCTCGAGCTTCTTTATGTCGGCAAGAACCATTCCGACGGCATGCTGGTGATGCGGCTGCCGAAGGAGAAGATCATCTTCACCGTCGATTGGATTCCGATCCAGGGCGTGCAGTTCCGTGGCATGGCCGACACCTATGTTCCCGACATCGAGGGCGGCCTGAAAAAAGTGATCGCGATGGATTGGGAAACGCTCATTCCCGGCCATCCCGGCCCTGGCGGCAAGCAGACCGGCACCAAGGACAATGCTCGCGAGGACCTTGCTTATTTGCAGGACCTCTCAGCCGCGGTGAAGCAGGAAGTCGACCAGGGCAAATCCTATGACGAGGCGATCAAGGATATTTCGCTGCCTAAATATTCTTCATGGCCCAATTACAAAAACTTCCTGCCGATGAACGTCGAGCGCTATTACGACTACTGGAATCGCGGCATCTAGCAGGCAGATCGCGCTCTTAGAAATGCTCACATATTGCCGTGCCCGCGCTTGATGGTCTGGCGGATCACCGGTGCTGTGACCTGATCTGAGATCTGGATGTTCCACATTTCGCTTTCGCCCTGCGCGGCGAAGTCGGCGAACAGTTTTGGGATGACCGACACATCGCGGATCTCGTGGCCGCGCAGGCCGAAGCCGCGCGCGATGTTTTCGAGCGCGGGCCGGCCGAACACGGCCAAGCTGTCGTCGAGGCCGTCGGCGCGCAGCTTGTGAAACTCCGAGCCGTAGCCGCCGTCGTTCATCGCGCAGATCAGGATGCGAAATCCTTGACGCTTGAGCGTCTCGAGTTCCTGGATATGGAACAAGAGCCCGCCGTCGCCTTCGAACAGCACGATCTTGCCGTCGCGGCCCTGCCTGCGCGCCGCCGCAACGCCAAGCGCATAGGACAGGCCGTTGCCGACCGCGCCGAATTCGCGGACCGTCGTATAGCGCTCCGCCGGCCGGCCGCGCATTTGGGTGTTGAAATAGGCCTGATGGCCGCTGCCGCCGACGATGTCCCAATCTTTTGGAACGACCGCGTCGATGGCCCGGATCACCTCGCGCGGATCCAGTGTCCCCGGCGCGATGTCGAATGGCATTGAGTCCGGCGGCTCAGTCGCGATGCGATGCGCGAGTTCTTTCGAGCGTATGGCCGCCGCGGTCGGTTTGCCGACGCCCAGCTTCTTGTCGAGGCCGGCAAGGATGGCCTCGACGCCGACGAGCGCATCCGATCTGACGTAGATGTCGGCGGCTTTCTGCCCGTCACGCAAGCCGCGCGGGGCATCGTCCAATTGGATCTTGCAGGCCTTGGCGAAGTAATGCCCGCCGCCGACATAGTAGGACAGGCTCGTACCGACCGCGAGCACGACGTCCGCGGACTCGTACATCTCTCTGCCCAACGACGTGAAGTAGCTGCCGGTGGTGCCGAGCCCGAACGGATGGTCGTGGAAAAGACCGCGCGCAGGCAGTGTGTTGGAGAGCAAGGCGCCGCAGCGATCGGCGAGCTTGATCACCGCATCTCGCGCGCCGGACCCCAGCACACCGCGACCGCCGAGGATGATCGGCCGCTTTGCCGCGGCCAGCCGCTCGACGGCCTCGGCCACGATCGCGGGATCGGGCTGCATGCGCCCGACCTTGGGCTGGTACATCGCCGAGGTCTCGTAGGGCTGATTGGCCATGTGCTCGACCTTCTGCAGGTCGTAGGGAATGCCCAGCACCACAGGGCACCGCTCATATTTGGCGATGTGAAAGGCCTCGCGCACGTAGTCCATCATGCGCGGCACGCTGTGCGCGGCGATGTAATGCGCTCCGGTCGCCGTCACCAGCGGCGCCTGATCGATGTACTGATTGTAGAACTTGGCGTTGATCGGCGACTCGCCGGCGAACACCACCATCGGCAGGTGCGCGCGAACCGCGGCCGGCAACGCCGTCATCAACTGGGTCACGCCGGGGCCGCAGGTGACCGAGGCAACGGCGATCTTGCCGGTTGCCACGTTGTAGGCTGTCGCCGCCGCGACGGTCGCGTGCTCGTGCCTGACATGGACGGTGTGCACACCCGGCAGTTTGGCAAAGGCGGTGGACCAGTGCATGTTGCCGTCGCCCATCAGGACGAACTGCGTGTCTATTCCCTCCGCAAGGAACGCTTCGGCGAGGGCCTCGTAGAGTTTGGGCATGGTGCGGTCTTGCCTGGATTATGAGGTGATCCGGCACGCAGCAAACATGCCCGGCGACGGCTAGTCAATTCAAGAGAAGCGTTGGTTCTTCCCGTTCAAGCCAATATCCGACCATATCGCAAATCACACGAACACCGACGTTTCGGAGCGTTCGGACAATATCCGCTCAGGCTGCCAAAGGAGACATTCGGCGAGGCCTGATTTTCGGCCGCCGCGGACCGCGTCTCAGCGCGTGAACTTCTTGTATTTGATGCGCTCCGGCACGATGGAGTCGATGCCGAGCCGGCGCATCTTGTCCTGCTCGTAGTCCTGGAAATTGCCCTCGAACCATTCGACATGGCTTTCGCCCTCGAAGGCGAGGATGTGGGTGGCGATGCGGTCGAGAAACCAGCGGTCGTGGCTGATGATCACGGCGCAGCCGGCGAAATCTTCCAGCGCCTCTTCGAGCGCGCGCAACGTATCGATGTCGAGATCGTTGGTCGGCTCGTCGAGCAGCAAAACATTGGCGCCGGATTTCAGCATCTTGGCGAGATGCACGCGATTGCGCTCGCCGCCCGAAAGCTGACCGACTTTTTTCTGCTGATCGGCGCCCTTGAAGTTGAAGGCCGAACAATAACCGCGCGAATTGACCTCGCGCTTGCCCAGCATGATCTGATCGAGCCCGCCGGAGATTTCCTCCCACACCGACTTCTTGCCCTCGAGCGAGTCGCGCGACTGGTCGACATAGCCGAGATGGACCGACTCGCCGACCTTGATCTCGCCGGCGTCGGGCTTGTCCTGACCGGTGATCATGCGGAACAAAGTGGTCTTGCCGGCGCCGTTCGGACCGATGACCCCGACGATGCCGCCCGGCGGCAATTTGAAGGTGAGGTCGTCGATCAAAAGGTTGTCGCCGAAACCCTTCTTGAGATCGGTGAAGTCAACGACGTTCTGGCCGAGCCGCTCCGCAACCGGAATGACGATCTGCGCGGTCTGCGTCTGCTTCTCACCGGCCTTCTTGAGCAGATCCTCATAGCGCTCGTAACGCGCCTTGGATTTGGCCTGCCGGGCGCGCGGCGACGACGAGATCCATTCCTGCTCGCGGGCGAGCGTGCGCTGGCGCGCCTCTTCCTCGCGGCCTTCTTGCGCAAGCCGCTTCTGCTTCTGCACCAGCCAGGACGAATAATTGCCCTCGTAAGGAATGCCGCGGCCGCGATCGAGCTCGAGAATCCAGCCGGTGACATTGTCGAGGAAGTAGCGGTCGTGGGTGACGATCAGGATCGCGCCCGGATAATTGCGCAAATGGCCTTCGAGCCAGGACACAGATTCGGCATCGAGATGGTTGGTCGGCTCGTCGAGCAGCAGCAGCTCGGGCTGTTCCAGCAGTAGCCGGCACAAAGCGATGCGGCGCCGCTCGCCGCCGGAGAGCTTCGACACCTCGGCGCCATCGGGCGGGCAGCGCAGCGCATCCATCGCCTGATCGACCTTGGAGTCGAGATCCCATAGGCCCTTGGCCTCGATCTCGTCCTGCAGCTTGGTCATCTCATCGGCGGTCTCGTCGGAATAATTGGCGGCAAGCTCGTTATAGCGTTCGAGGATCGCCTTCTGCGGCGCCACGCCCTCCATGACGTTTTCGCGCACGGATTTATCGGCATCGAGCTGCGGCTCCTGCGGCAGGTAACCGACGCGGGCGCCCTCGGCGACCCAGCCTTCGCCGGTATATTCGGTATCAATGCCGGCCATGATGCGCAGAAGCGTCGACTTGCCGGAGCCGTTGACGCCGAGCACGCCGATCTTGGCGTCCGGATAAAATGACAGGTTGATGTTCTCCAAGACCCTGCGGTTACCCGGATAGGTCTTGGTCAAACCTTCCATATGATAGACGAATTGACGGGCCATGCTGCGCCTTCGACTGGATGCTTGCCCTCGGCAAATTTGCGCCGAATACGCGCGGTGCGCCGGATAACGCTGCGCGATGCGCAAATGTTGGGGTGAGTTGCCGCTGATGTAACGACTGACTAGCTAAAGGGCAAGTTCTAAAGGTCAAGCCGGAAAATTACCGCCGCAGCAAGGTAATAGCGTGTTTAAAGATCCCGATCTCGTTCCCTTCGAGCCGCCGCCGCAGCCGCTCGGGCTGCGCGGACTGCCGGTGATGTGGCGCAATTATATCGAGTCCATCCCGCGCCAGGCTTACGAGGACGGCGTGGTGCGCATCCACAGGCGCGGCGCTGACACGCTTCTGGTCTGCGACCCGCAGCTCATCGGCGAAATGCTGGTCGACAAGGCCGAGAATTTCGAGCGCGATCACGTGACCCGGCGCGCCTTTGCGCCGAGCATCGGCCGCAACTCCTTGTTCCTTGCCGAGGGCGCCGAATGGCGCTGGCAGCGCCGCGCTGTGGCGCCGATCTTCCGGCACGACGCGCTGACGTCCTTCGTTCCGGTCTTTACCGAAATGGCGGACCGCCAGACCGCAGAATGGCGCGCAGCGCCGCGCGGCGAACCGGTCGATGCCGCAGCCGCCATGACGCGGACGACGTTCGCCATCATCGTCGAAACCATGCTCGGCGGTTCGGCAAACCTCGATGCCGACCGCTATAGCCGCGCCATCAAGGAAAGTTTCGAGACCATCCCCTGGCACATTATCTACGCGCAGTTTGGGCTGCCGGAATGGATGCCTTTTCCGCACCGTCGCCGCGCCAAGCGCGCGCGCGATTTTCTGCACCAGGAAATCCGCCGCACCGTCGAGGCGCGGCGCAGCGCGGATACGGCAGCGCCCGACCTTCTCAATCTCCTGCTCAAAGCGCGTGATCCGGAGAGCGGACGGACCATGACCGACGACGAGGTGATGAAAAATCTCATCACCTTCATCACCGCCGGCCATGAGACCACGTCGGTCGCGCTGACCTGGACGCTGTGGCTGCTGGCGAAAGACCAGGACACGCAGCAGCGCGTCGCCGAGGAAATCGCGGCCGTGGCCGGGACCGGCAAAAGCGCGCAATCCATCGGGCCGGAGCAGATCGACAACCTGTCCGTCTGCCGGCAGGTGATCCAGGAGGCGATGCGGCTATTCCCGCCGGCGCCGGCGCTTTCGCGTTTTGCCAAGACGGCGCTGACGCTCGGCGGCGGATCTTTATCGGAAGGATTGGACATCGCCGCCGGCGCGCGCGTCCATATTCCGATCTATGCGCTGCACCGGAATACGCGATTATGGGCAAACCCCAACGCCTTCGACCCCGACCGCTTTGCGCCCGAATTGGCCAAGACCTATTCGCGCTACGCCTTCCTGCCGTTCGGCGGGGGCTTGCGGATTTGCATCGGGGCAAGCTTCGCCATGATCGAGGCCACGGCAATCTTGGCGACCTTGATCCGCGCCTTCCATTTTGACCCGGTTCCGGGCCACAAGCCCCAGCCCGTGGCGCGGGTCACGCTGCGGCCGAAGGGTGGCATGCCGCTTCTGGTCACGCCGCGCTAGCGGCGCATCTGCGGTTCCCGGTAAAGCTTCATAAAGCTTGACCACAGTTCCGGCTAAGCCCCGCCGAAATCGCAACAAATTTTAATGTTTTCTGGCGCACAATTAATGTCAAACGAGCGTTTGAAAAATTGAACCTTTCCCCTGGGTCGGCTGACCCATAAGCGAAAGGCCAAAAATGAGGTGGAACCGATCGATCGGGCGAACCTCATGGGCAAGAAAAAACGGAGCGTGTCATGTTGCGCCGGTTCACGATGGTTCTTCGCGATATCTGGGTGGCCTCAGGCGAACCCGGCGGCGCCTATCGCCCCGACCTGCATTACATGCGCGGCCCCGGCCCGAAATGGCATGCCAAGTACGGTCATCTTTATCCGAAGTCGCAGCCCGCGCTTAGGCCGGCCACGTCCACGCTCGGCGACATCGCGGAGCACCACGCGTAATCCCTCCCGCGGCATACCGGGTCGGCGCGTAACGCACTGCCGCTCGGGCCCCGAAAAAACGCCGAAAAAACACACCGCCCCACCCGCTTGTCTTCGACGAGCCGTTATGAGACGGCTACGGCGCAAAAGTCGTTGGCATTGGGCCAGTATTGGGGTGGATCAATCATGGCGCACCGCTGCGCGATTCTCGACGACTATCAAAACATTGCCTTGAGCTCCGCCGATTGGTCCCCGGTCAAGGGCGACGTCGATATCAAGGCGTTCAACCAACATCTCGGCGGCCCCGACAAGGTGATCGCGGCGCTGCAGGATTTTGACATTGTCGTCGCCATGCGCGAGCGCACCGGCTTTCCTAAAGCTGTGATCGACGCGCTGCCCAATTTGAAGCTCCTGATCACCACCGGCATGCGCAACGCCTCGATCGACACCGAAGCGGCGAAGGCGCGCGGCGTCACAGTCTGCGGCACCGGCGCCTTCGGCAGCCCGACCTCGGGCATTGCCATTGGGCTGATGCTCGAACTGACCCGGCATATCGGCTACGAAAACGCCCGACTGCATGCCGGCGCGCCCTGGCAGACCACCATCGGCCCCGAACTCGAAGGCCTCACGCTCGGCGTGCTTGGGCTCGGCAAGCTCGGCCAGCGCACCGCCGCCATCGCCAAGGCCTTCGGTATGAAAGTCATCGCCTGGAGCCAGAATCTGACGCCGGAGAAATGCGCCGAAGTCGGCGTTGGCTATGTCGGCAAGGACGATCTGTTCCGCCAGTCCGATTTCATCTCGATCCATGTCGTGCTGTCGCAGCGCTCGCGCGGCCTCGTCGGGGCAAAAGAGATCGGCCTGATGAAGCCGACCGCCTATCTCATCAACACCTCGCGCGGGCCGATCATCGACGAGGCGGCGATGCTCGCGGCGCTGCGCGACAAGAAGATCGCCGGCGCCGGCCTCGACGTGTTTGACGTCGAGCCGCTGCCGCTCGATCATCCGCTGCGCAAGATGGACGATGTCGTCATCACCCCGCATCTCGGTTACGTCTCGACGCAGAACTACAAGCACTACTTCTCAGGCGTCGTCGAAGACATTCGCGGCTTTCTCGACGGCAAGCCGGTCCGGGTGATGACTTAGATTTCTCCTTCGCTCGCGCGGACGGAAGCCGGTATCGGAGAAACGCTGGAGGACTCTCATGGGCGCCGATACGCTCATCGACCTTTACTGTCACATCTCGCCGGGGCGTTACCTCGATGAGATGAACAAGAGCGCGCCGAAGCTCGGCAATATCGCGGCACGGCTGCGCGGTGTGACCAAGATCCACAATCTCGACGCCCGCTTTCGCGAGATGGACGAGTTCGGCGATTACCGCCAGGTGATCTCGCTGCCCAATCCGCCGATCGAGGATTTCGCCAGCGGCGGCGCCGGGCTGACGCTGGCGCGGATCGCAAACGACGCGATGGCCGATCTCTGCGTCAAATATCCGGACCGCTTCGCCGGCTTCGTCGCCGCTTTATCGCTGACCGATGTCATGGGCTCGGTCGAAGAAGCCAAGCGCGCCGTCAATCAGCTCGGCGCCGCCGGCGTGCAGATTTTCACCCCGCTTGCCGGCCATCCGCTCGACGAGCCCGCCTTCGAGCCGTTATTCGCCGCCATGGCGCAGCTCGACCGGCCAATATGGCTGCATCCGGCCCGTACCGCCGCGATGCCGGATTATCCGGCCGAGCAGAAATCGCGCTTCGAAGCGTGGTGGTGCTTCGGCTGGCCCTATGACACCTCGGTCGCCATGGTGCGGCTCGTATTCTGCGGCCTGTTCGACCGTTATCCCAATCTGAAAATCATCACCCACCATCTCGGCGGCATGATCCCGTTCTATGACGGCCGCGTCGGACCGGGCCTCGACGTGCTCGGCGCGCGCACGTCTGACGAGGACTATTCGAAAATCCTGCCGTCGCTGAAACGGCCGCATCTCGATTATATGCGCGACTTTTATGCCGACACCGCCATGTTCGGCGGCGGTGTGCATGCGCTGCGCTGCGGCTACGAGTTCTTCGGCGCCGACAAGGTGGTGTTCGCCACCGACACCCCGCTCGGACCGATCAAGCCGGCGATCGAAGCGCTCAAGAAGCTCGAAATGTCCGACGCCGACCGCCGCAAGATTTTTTCCGGCAATGCCGAGAAGCTGTTGCGCCAAGCGAGCAAATAATGCCGACGGCTGCGGCACTTCGACAGACCCATCTTGGTCCGTTAACCACTCATTAGGGTTAACAGTCTATTGCTGGCAGACACCGCGCCACGGCCTCAGCTGCGCCGGACGCGGCGATCTGGCAGCGATCGAGATGATGCGTCCGAACCAATCCCGCTCCGCCCGCTTTCTCGCCTCGGCCGCGATCATCATGGCGATCGGGGTTGCAACCGCCGGCTGCCAGACGACCCAGGTCGCCGACAACACGAACTCGATCTCGCTGGCGTCCGACCAGCGTCCGGAAGCAGATCTGCGCCGCGATGTTGAGATCTATGGCGAGAAATATCATGCCAATCCGTCAGACGTGAACGTGGCGCTGCACTATGCCCAGGCGCTGCGCGGCACCGGCCAATACGCGCAAGCTGCCGCCGTGCTCGAGCAGATCTCGATGCAGAACCCCCACAACAGAGCCGTGCTCGGCGAATACGGCCGCGCGCTGGCTGAAAACGGCGACTATCAGCAGGCACTTGCCGTGCTCGACCGCGCCCATACGCCCGATCAGCCGGATTGGCATATCCTCTCCGCGCAAGGCGCCGTTCTCGACCAGATGGGCAAGCACGAAGACGCCCAGCGCTATTATCTGACCGCACTCAAGATCGTGCCCGACGAGCCGAGCGTGCTTTCCAATCTCGGCCTGTCCTACGCCTTGTCGAAAGATCTGAAAAACGCCGAAGCGACGTTGCGCCGTGCTGCCGCCCATCAGCCGGTCGATCCGCGCGTGCGGCAAAATCTCGCGCTGGTGGTCGGCTTGCAGGGCCGCTTTGCCGAGGCTGAGAGCATCGCACAAGCCGATCTGCCGCCCGACGAAGCCGCAGCCAATGTCGCCTATCTGCGGCAAATGCTGGCGGGCAAAGGCGGCGCGCCGACCGACCGGCGTGCAGCGCGTTCCGACGCCGGCTCGAGCTAATAATCTTCCCGACATTGCGAGCGTGAGCAAAGGCAGTCCGGCGCAATCGCTGACACGCCCGACTATTGCAGCGCCATCACCTTGATGGCCGCCGGGCCGAGAATGACGACGAACAGCACCGGCAGAAAGAACACGATCATCGGCACGGTGAGCTTCGGCGGCAGGCCCGCCGCCTTCTTCTCGGCTTCGGACATGCGCATGTCGCGATTTTCCTGTGCTAGCACGCGCAGCGTCGTCGCCAAAGGCGTGCCGTAGCGCTCCGCCTGCTGCAAGGCGAGACACACGGCCTTGACGCCTTCGAGGCCGGTGCGATGCGCTAGATTCTCATAAGCTTGGCGGCGATCCGGCAGATACGACAATTCGGCGGTGGTCAGCGTGAATTCCTCGGCGAGCGCCACCGATTGCGTGCCGATTTCCTCGCTGACCTTGCGGAAGGCCGCCTCGATCGACATGCCGGATTCCACGCAGATCAGCAGCAAATCGAGCGCGTCCGGGAACGCGCGCTTGAGCGAAAGCTGACGGCGCTGAATCTTGTTCCTGAGGAACAGATTGGGGATGTGCATGCCCAGATAGGCGCAGCCGATGCAGACCGCGAACTTCATCATCGGCGGGTAGTCGAGATTGAGTACAAGGAAGATATAGAACAGCGAGCCGAACAGCATGATGATCGGCATCGCCATGCGAAAAAACAGATAAGTGACGTAGGGCGCGTGGCCGCGATAGCCGGCCTGAACCAGCTTGACGCGCGCCGCCTCCTGCCCGACCCATTTCGACAGGTTGAAATTGTCGACCGCACGCTTCATGTACACTTTCGGCGATTGGCGCAGCGACACTTTGCTGCTCAGCGCCATGCGCTCGCGGTCCCGCTGCCGCATCTTCTCGCGCTCGAGCGCGACCGCCTTCATGCGCTTTTGCAGGTCGTCGGTCACTAACAACGGCATGGCGAAGGTAAGCACCGTGGCGCCCGCCGCCACGGCAGCGAAGATCATGGTCAGCGTCTGCATGTCGAGATAATGGCTGAGTAATGCGGTCATCGCTGCGTGCCGTTGTTTTTTTGCTTGCGCATGATCTTTTCGGAAAACCGGTTCCCACTTTTCCGGATCATGCGCTAAAAATCGAAGTTGATCATTTTGCGCATCACCAAGACGCCGGTCAGCATCCAGCCGGCGCAGCATCCCAGCATTATGCGCCCGAGCGGCTCGGTGAAAAGCAAGTCGATATAATTCGGACTGGTGAGCCAGACGAGGCTCATGACCGCGATCGGCAGGGCGCCGATGATCGAGGCGGAGGCTTTGGCCTCCATCGACATGGCCTGGATCTTCGCCTTCATCTTTTTGCGGTCGCGCAGCACTCGCGACAGGTTGCCGAGCGCTTCCGACAGATTGCCACCGGCGCGCTGCTGGATCGAGACCACGATGCCGAAGAAGTTCGCCTCCGGCAGCGGAATGCTCTCGTAGAGTTTCAGGCAGGCTTCGCCGATCGGCATGCCGATGGTCTGGGTCTCGACGATGGCGCGGAATTCGCTGCGCACTGGCTCGGTCGCGTCATTGGAGATCAGTTTGAGGCTGTCGAGCAGCGGCAGGCCGGCTTTGATGCCGCGAACGATGACGTCGACCGCATCCGGGAATTCGTTGAGGAATTTCGATTCGCGCCGCTTCTTGAGAAACGACAGCATCCAGAACGGCAGGCCGCAGCCGGCCGCGAAGCCGAAGCCGAGCGCCGCGATCAGGCCGACGCCCAGCATCATCGTCACCAGAAACACGCCGACGCTGGCGATCGCAAACGTCACCACGAAGCGGCGCTTGCTCCAATCGAGCCCGGCCTGTTTGAGCCGTACCGCAAGCGGCGGCCGCTTTGCTTTCCGCTGCCGTTGCTCGATGTCCTTGAGCGTACCTTCGACTTGCTCGCGCCGGCTCTTGCCGCCACCGGTCGAACGCTGCGGCCGCGACACCGGCCCCGCGCGCGCGACGCTGGCCACGCGCCGCTCCGCCTGTTTCTCGCCGGACAGGATCGGGTAGATGAAGACCCAGGCCACGCCGCCGACGGCGATCGTCACCAGTATGATCAGGGCGTAGGTACTCATGACAAATCCCCGCGTCGGACTTAGACCTTGATCCAACTCAATCGAACTGGGTCGGGTCTAGATTCTCTCGTCTGAGCATGATCCTTTCCGAAAACCCGCTTCCACTTTTCGGGATCATGCTCTAGGTGATGCCGTGTTCGACTTCCGCCGCATCGAGAGCGGCGGCAAGGCGTTGCTCCTCGCCGTAATAGCGCGCGCGTTCCCAGAATTTCGGACGACCGATGCCGGTCGAACGGTGCCGGCCGATCAGATTGCCGTTCGCGTCCTCGCCGATCAGATCGTAAAGGAAGACGTCCTGGGTAATGATGACGTCACCTTCCAGGCCCATCACTTCGGTTATGTGGGTGATGCGGCGCGAACCGTCGCGCAGGCGCGCCGCCTGCACGACGACATCGACCGAGGCGCAGATCATCTCGCGGATGGTGCGCGACGGCAGCGCATAGCCGCCCATCGTGATCATCGATTCAAGGCGCGACAACGATTCACGCGGCGAGTTGGCGTGCAGTGTGCCCATCGAGCCGTCGTGGCCGGTATTCATCGCCTGCAGCAGATCGAAGGCCTCGGGTCCGCGCACTTCGCCGACGATGATGCGTTCCGGCCGCATGCGCAGGCAGTTCTTGACCAGATCGCGCATGGTGATCTGGCCCTCGCCTTCCAGATTCGGCGGCCGCGTTTCCAGCCGCACCACGTGCGGCTGCTGCAACTGCAATTCGGCGGCGTCCTCGCAGGTGACGATACGCTCGTCGTTGTCGATGTAACGGGTCAAGCAATTGAGCAGCGTAGTCTTGCCCGAGCCGGTGCCGCCGGAAATCAGGACATTGGCGCGGCAGCGGCCGATCACTTTGAGGATTTCAGCGCCTTCCGGCGAAATCGAGCCGTAGCGTGTTAGCTGCTCCAGCGTCAGCTTGTCCTTCTTGAACTTGCGGATGGTGAGCGCGGGCCCGTCGATCGCCAGCGGCGGCACGATGGCGTTGACGCGCGAGCCGTCCGGCAAGCGCGCGTCGCAAATCGGCGAGGTTTCGTCGACGCGGCGGCCGACCTGGCTGACGATGCGCTGGCAGATATTCAAGAGCTGCTGATTGTCGCGAAAGCGAATCCCGGTCCTTTGAATCTTGCCCGCGACTTCGATATAGACCGTGCCCGAACCATTGACCATGATGTCGGCGATGTCGTCGCGGGCGAGCAGCGGCTCGAGCGGTCCGTAACCGAGGACGTCGTTGCAGATATCGTCGAGCAAATCCTCCTGCTCGGCGATCGACAGTACGATGTTCTTGATCGCGATGATTTCATTGACGATGTCGCGGATTTCCTCGCGCGCGGAATCGGCGTCGAGCTTGGCGAGCTGCGCCAGATCGATCGCCTCGATCAAGGCGCCGAAGATCGTGCTCTTGGTCTCGTAATAGGTTTCGGAGCGGCGCGAATCGACGGCGGTGGGAACCTGCTGCGGCGGTGACGCCGGCCCGCCGACATTGGGCTTGCTGGTCGGCGCCGTGACGATCGGCGCGCCCAGTCCCGCCGACGGCATCGGCGCGCGGCCGCCTTCGGACGAGCCGCTTGCCGGCTGGGGCGGCGGCGGCGCGGCGGGCGCAGGCGTATTCGGCCGCTGCTCGACGGCGACCGGAGAAGCACCAGTGGGACGCTTGCCAAACACGAACGCAACTCCAACGCTAAGAAGCTACCCCAAAATCTTTTCGATCAGCGGCGACAGGAAACCCGAGCGCTGCTTTGCCGGTTCCGCGCGGCCGGTCAGATTCCGCGCCAGCGCGCGAAACATGTCGGCAGTCTTATGGTTTGCCGAAATCTCAGCGATCATCTGCCCGTTATTGGCGGCCGCGCCGAACAGCTGCGGCTCGAACGGAATAATCGCCATGGCTTCGCTCTCGAGCGCCTTGGCGAAGTCAGAGGCCTTGATCTCGGGGCGCTTCGGCACGCCGACCTGATTGAGGCAATAGCGCGGATGACGGTCGTTGGGCCGCGCCGCTTTGAGGAAGTCGTAGATATTCTTGGTGTTGCGCAGGTTGGCGAGATCCGGTGCGGCGACGATCAAAACATCATCGGCGCCGATCAGCGTCTGCTTGGTCCAGCCGCTCCATTGATGGGGGACGTCGAGCACGACGCAGGGCACCGTGGCGCGCAGCGAATCGAAGATCGAGTCGAAGGCCTCGGCGCCGAAATCATAGACGCGGTCGAGCGTCGCCGGGGCGGCGAGCAGATTCAAGTGATCGGTGCATTTCGCCAGCAAACGGTCGACGAAGGCGGTGTCGACGCGGTCGGGCGAGAACACCGCTTCGGCGATGCCTTGCGGCGGGTCCTGATTGAAATCGAGGCCGGCGGTGCCGAAGGCAAGATCGAGATCGGTCACCACCGCGTCGAGGCTCAAGTCGCGGGCGATCGAGAAGGCGATATTGTGCGCGACGGTCGAGGCGCCGACGCCGCCTTTGGCGCCGACGACAGCGATAATACGGCCGACCGGCTTGGCATCAGGCGCCGAGTAAAGCCCGCTGATCGCGCGCACCACCTGCAGCACGCCGACCGGCGAAATCAGATAATCGCTCACGCCGCGCCGCACCAGATCGCGGTAGAGCGTTACGTCGTTCATACTGCCGATGACGACGACACGCGTGCCAGCGTCGCAATAATTGGCGAGCTGATCGAGCGCGGCCAGGATCGCGCTGTTGCGGTGCTCGGCTTCCAGAATGATGACGTTGGGCGTCGGTGAGCTCTGATACGCCTCGATGGCGGCGGCCATGCCGCCCATTTGGATGCGCAGATGGACTTTGGCCAAGCGCCGATCTTCGCCGGCCGACTGGATGGCGGCCGCGGTATCGACATTCTCGCAGAAGGCCTGCACCGAGACGCGCGGCGCCGGCGCAATGTGCTCGTCATGCGCGGCGGCTTCCGCGGGCGCAGCTTCGTGTTGAATCTCTTGACTGGACTGTTTCATCGTGAACCGGCGTTACTCACATCGACGCGCTGAATATTAAACCAAGCTTATTTCCCGACATCGCTGATCTTGGCCGACGACGACTGCGCTGACGGCGCCGTCGAAGGATCGATACCCTGACGATATTTCTCCAACACTGTGGTGCGCCGCATCGTATAGGCTGCGGTCTCGGCGCGCGGCTGTACGAGATCGGCAGGATCGTCGACCTCGGCGGCGAGATTGCGCTGGCTGGCGCAGCCGTAATTCCACGGCGGCTGATTTTCGAAATAATCGCGGGTGGCGCTCGGACCGATGTCCTCGGGCCAAAGACCGCACGGCCCCGCCTGCGCGGCGACCCTCGGATAGCTGATGCGAACCGTGGCCAGCGCTGGCCCGCCCGCCTGATAAGTGCGAACGCCGATGCTCTGCGGCGGCATGCCGCTGGAATTGAGGATCGATATGATCTCGCGCATGGAATCGCTTGCCGCCCGCTCGTTGCTGCTGCCGACCGGGCGGGCGACGATGATGCCGCCCGTCGCTTCGTGTTTCCAGCGCAGCCCGAAGGCGAGGACCTGGGCCCGTTGCGTCGGATTGAGCTCGCCGCGATTGGTGCCGATGAAAACTTCCAGCGTACGATCGGATTCCTTGAGCGTGATCGGATGGCGCATGCGGTAGTCGACCGGCACGTCGGGAACGCCGGCGACCTGCTGATCGGTGGTGCAGCCGCAGACGAACAGCGCGCCGCCTAAAGCCAGCGCGGCGCGAACCGCCATCGCTATGGCGCCACGGCGCCCGGCGATCCTTGTGCGGTCAGGTTGCATCATCGTCTCCTGCTGCATCTCGTGTTGCTGGCTCAATCCAGGATGAAGCCGTATCGGCCGCGATAAGTGTCGGGTGGGTCGGGCATGCCGCCGACACCGTAGATGCGGTTGAAGCGGCCGAGCAGAACCGCGGCGGGATCGCTTGAATCGGCGTAACCGTCGTCGGGACGTGACAATTCCTTCTGCGCCACAGCGTGCACCACATACGGCGTTACGAACACCATCAATTCGGTCTGCTGGTTGATATAATCGCGGCTCTTGAACAACGGCCCGAGAATTGGGAGCTCCATCAAGCCGGGCAAGCCGTTCATGTTCTGCTTCGTCGAATTCTGAATCATCCCGGCCATGGCCAGCGAACCGCCGGACGGGATTTCCACCGTGGTCTCTGCGCGACGGGTGCGGATCGACGGCACCGTGACCGTCACCTGCGGCGATGTTCCCGGTTCGACGATCTGAATCGAATTGTTGCTCGACAAATCCGATACTTCGGTCATCACTTTGAGGCTGATGCGGCCTTCGCTCAGCACAACCGGCGTGAAGTTCAGGCTGACGCCGAATTTCTTGAAATCGATCGACGGCTGACAGGTCTGCGTCGTGCTGACGGTCGTCGCGGCGGAGCAGCTGAAGCCGTTGAGCACCGGGAATTCGCCGCCGGCCACGAAGGTCGCCGATTCACCGGAAATGGCCGTTAGATTCGGCTCAGCGAGCGTATGAATAACCCCTGCCTGCTCCATGGCCTGTAAGGTCGCGCTGACTCCTTTGTAGGTCCCCTGAATGAAGGAGCCGCTCAGCGACTGCCCGAGCGCGGTGAACGGATTGCTGTTGTTGAAGTTGAGTACGGTCGTGCCGTAACCCACGCTGCCGGCCAGATTAATGCCGAGCTGCTTGATGACGTCGCGCTCGACCTCGGCAACGACGACTTTGAGCATGATCTGGTCGCCGGCGCGAACCACGATGGCGTTGACGATCTTGCTGCCTTGACCGACGGTATCGGCGGTGGCGGAATTCAGGATCCGCGCCGCGATATCATAGGCCTGCTGCGCCTCGGCCTGGCTCGATGCGGTTCCGGCGAGCACAACACCGTCGCCGATGCCTTCGACGGTGATGTCGGAATCGGGCAGGACTTGGTGGATTGCTTGGCGCATGCCGTTAAGATCCCGCGTCACCGCGATGTCGAAGCCCGCGATCTGCTGACCCTGGGCGTCGAAGAAATACACATTGGTCTGGCCTGCGGCGCTACCGATGATGTAGGCACGGCGCGCCGAGCGTACGACGGCATTGGCGATCTTCGGATCGGCGACCAGCACGTCCTTGATGTCGCGCGGCAGATCGACGACGATCGATTTGCTGACGCCGAGCGCGAGCGGCTGCGAGGTGACGTCGCTGGCGCTGACATGAACCACCTGCGGCGGCGGCCCGCTATAGCCGACATTTCCCGCAAGCGCCCGCGGGGCGATGACGCCGGCGGCGATCACCGCCGTAAAGGTCGCGATGCGAAGGCCGAGCTTGCGAGGACCTGTCGTAGCGGCCGTCATTCGCGCTGTCATCGTCAAATTCCTCCGCCGGCTCAACGGCCGGATCCAAGCGTGCTGACGCCGAAACGCACTGTATTGATGGCCCCACTTTCATCACGGCTGGTATCGCCGACACCCTCCGCCGTGGTCTTCGAATCGCGAATGCTGCGCAGTGCCAACGAGACCGTGCCGACCTGGCGCGACAGCGAAAGCATCTCGGCCTGCGGCTGGGTGAGTTCGAGCGTCGCGGTCTTGCCGAGCAAGGTCTTGTTGCTGTTCTTGTCATCGATGGTCTGGTCGATTGCCAGGACCCGTATGTTGCGCAAAATCGTGTCGCTGACATACTTCTCCACGCCGGTCTGCTTCTCGGCGTCTTTGTCGCGCCGTGTCAGCAGAACGTCGACGCGGTCATCCGGCAGGATGAAGCCGCCGGCGCTGGTATCGGGCGCGATATCGACCGCCGCGGCGCGCATACCTTCCGGCAGCACCGCGGCCATGAAGCCGGAGCCCTTGGCCATCACGACATAAGGCCCGCGGATCGGATCGCCGGCCACCATGCCGACGCGCACCATCGCGCCGACGAATTGATCCATCGCGTTGGGCTGCTCGGACTTCTTGATGAAGCTTGAATTGGCGGCGGCGGCGGGCCAGGTCTGCCAGCCGATGTCGGCGGCGTCGATCACCTGTCCGCGCGTGAGATCGGACTTGGCCACGAGCACTTCTACCGTTTCCAGCGCCGCTTGCGGCGGTGGCGGTGGCGGTGCTGGCTCTTTGTTGCTCGCGGCCAAAAATGCCGCGATGCCGCCGGCGGCGACTGCGACACCGAGTACCACGAGACGCGCGGCTTTCATACGCTTTCGCTTTCCACGTGACGCCACGACCGAAAGCGGCCGTCATCGCCGATATCATCAGCTAAACGTCAAAGCATGGTTAATGAGGCGTATCCAAATCGCGTTAATCTTGTGTTGACGAATGCGGCGAAGCGCCGCCTAGAGGCTGAGCGTCGGCATCCATTGGGTCTGCGGATAGACCAGGAGCGCGGCCGCGGCGAGCGCAATGCCATAGGGCACGCCGCCGCCTTCCTGATGCAGCCGCTCGGCCCAATCCTGACCGGTGAGAAGGCGCGGCAGCGGCACGGCGCGGAACTGGACGATCAGCATCGTGAGCGCGCCGCCGAGCAGCGATGCATAAACCAGATAATCGAACAGGTGGCTGAAGCCGAGCCATAGCGCGGTCGCCGCCGCGAGCTTGGCGTCACCGCCACCGATCCAGCCGCAGGCGAAACAGAAAAACGCCACCGCGAGTACGACTGCGCCGGCACCGAGATGCGACAACAGCTCGGCCCCGGTCATACCGCTCAGCAGCGCCAGAACGACGAAGCCGGCAATGAGGATCAAAGACACGCGGTTGGCGATGGTCATCGTCAACAGATCGCTCGACGCGGCAAACGCCATCATGCCGGGGAACAGCGTCAATTCGATCGCTTCGGTCAGCATGGTCTTGTCGCTTTGCCTTGCGTGCGGCTGCGCTTGCACTTCACCGTCGGAATACGCCTTGCCGGTTGAGAGCGGGTTAGCGCCGGCGCAACAAAGCGCCGAAAGCGAAAAGGCCCCGGTGATCGACCGGAGCCCTCTCGTAACACTACGAAAAGAACGAAGCTTACTTGAGGGCCGTCGAGATGGCGCCGAACTTGGTGACCAAGTTGGTGCCGATGCCCTGCACGACCGCGATGATCGCGACCGAGATGCCGGCAGCAATCAGACCATATTCGATGGCCGTCGCGCCCGACTCGTCCTTCACGAAACGTGACAAAATGCTCTTCATGAGTAGGCTCCTTAAGGTCCACACGTGGCTGTCTGAGCTGACCCAACGGTTTATTTTTGCCGTTTGGATCGTGTCGCGAAACTATCGCCGAGAAATTTCAACGGGGTTAAATCAATCGATGAAACACCCCATCAATCGCCCAATCCGCGATGTAGTTAACATCCAGTTGCGTAGAATGATCACCTTGGAAACTCGCGCTGATGCGCGATTCCACGTTTCCGATCTTTGCTGCAGACACAATACAGCCGTTGTTTCTTTACGGTCGATACACCAAGCCGCTTCCGCGGCGAATTATGCAACACGACTTTGCAACAAGCGCGCGATCCAGCACGCAACAACCAAATATCTAACAGGAACTCGTTTCGTGCGCGTGAGCGGGCGACCTGCAACTTGCATCAAACAATCGTCAGATCGTCGCCGCGGTTCCGGAGCCGCTGCCGTTCACGGCGTTTTAATTAGCACCTCGCTATCAAATGCGGGCATTCCTATATGGGCGGCACGCCGATCGCAGCAGCCCAGCGCCGGCGGCGATACCAGGTTCGATAGATGTCCGAAGAACTGCACATGTCTGATGAATTGCTCTCCGTTGTCGTCGTTATCGGCCAGACGTTCGTGAAGAACCTGCCGATCTCGCTCGGCCTCGCTGTCGTCTTCACCGCGCTGACCTCGTTCTGGGCGTGCAATCCCGGCAAGCCGTGGTGGCACAAACGCGATATCGTCACCGATCTTTGCTACTGGTTCTTGATTCCTGTCATCGGGCGCTATCTGCGCATCGGCCTCATGGTCGTCGGCGCCGCGATACTGTTCAACATCACCACCGCCGACGGATTGATCGCGTTCTACGACAACGGCCATGGACCGCTGGCGGCGCTGCCGCTCGTCGTGCAGATGATCATCTTCCTCGTCGGCGAGGACATCATCCTTTACTGGGCGCATCGTTGGTTTCATGGCCGCAGGATGTGGAAGTACCACGCGGTGCATCACTCGTCCGAGGAATTGGAATGGATCTCGGCGGCGCGATTTCATCCGATGGAGCTGTTTCTGCGCAGCGTCGCCGCCGACGTGATCATGCTCTTGATCGGCATTTCTCCGAACGTGCTGGTCGTGCTCGGGCCGCTGACCGTTGCGCATTCGGCCTTCGTGCACGCCAATCTCGACTGGACGCTGGGCCCGTTCAAATACGTGATCGCGGGACCGGTATTCCATCGCTGGCATCACACCGCGGCCGATCGCGGCGGCGAGAAGAATTTCGCCTCGACGTTTCCGATCCTCGACATGATCTTCGGTACGTTCCATATGCCGAAGGGTGAACTGCCCGATCGCTATGGCGTCGGCGAGCGCGAATATCCGACGAGCTTTACGGCGCAGCTCGTGCATCCGTTCACGCAGTGACGGCGCCGCGGCGCGTTTCGCATTCGGCGATCATCGTTAAGTAAGCGTCACCAGCTTGATTTCACTGCTTTATCCGCACCCCGCAAGCGTCTTCGATTTGCACTTCATTCACTAATTTGCAGTCAAGTGAAGCAGTCGCGTTAAGCCGGCCAGTTCGGCCGAATTGTCGAATCCGCGTAGCGTTTCGGAGAGTATCGATGACGGCGTTGTGCGTGCCAGGCCGGACGGCCAAAAGCGCGCGGCATTGGCTCGCAGCGGCCGGCCTGTTCGCCGTTATCGCCACGTGTTCCGCCGGCCAGACCTTGGCCCAATCTCCTCGATCGCCGGCCAACGCGCCGATCACAGTGCCACTCGACCAGGCCGCTCTGTTCAAGCTTCCTGACAGCGCGGCCACGGTAGTGATCGGCAATCCGCTGATTGCCGACGTGACGATCCAGTCCGGTGTCGCCATCGTCACCGCCAAGGGCTATGGCGGGACCAATGTCGTCGTCCTCGACAATGGCGGCGTCGTGCTGCTGGAGAAACAGATCGTGGTGACGTCGCCGTCCGATCACGTGGTCTACGTCTATCGCGGCCAATTCCGCAGCACCTATAGCTGCGCCCCCGACTGCTCGCGACGTCTCAATCTCGGCGACGATCCAGATGTGTTTGACAAGGTCCTCGGCGAAACCGTGAGCCGCACCACGCAAGCGATGACCGCGGGAGCGAACACGTCCTCTTCCGGCCATTAATTCCATTAGGACAATGGAATCGGCAGCGCCGTCGTCGATTTGATCTTTTCCATCGCGAAGCGCGACGTCACGTTCTTCAGCGCCACCGTCGAAATCAGACGCTTGTAGAAAGTGTCATAGCCGGCGATATCCGGCACCACGACGCGCAGCATGTAATCGACGTCGCCCGCCATGCGGTAAAACTCCATCACCTCCGGCATGGCGGTGACGGTCTTGGCGAATTTGTCGAGCCAGTCCTGCGAATGGTCGCCGGTCTCGATCGACACGAAAACGCTGATGCCGAGCCCGATGCTGTCCTGATCGATAATCGCCACGCGCTTCTGGATGACGCCGTCGGCCTCAAGCCGCTGGATGCGTTTCCAGCATGGCGTCGACGACAGGCCGACCCGGGAGCCGATTTCGGCGACGGACAGAGCGGCGTTATCCTGCAGAACTGCGAGGATTTTTCGGTCTATTGCATCCATAGAAATAATCTTCCACAGTATTGCCTATATGGCTATCTACATAGAAAAATATTCTAAATCAAGCCGGAAAATGTCCCTGACGTCGACGGTCACGCCGCAATCGGGGGCCGCCGTCAGCGTTCCGCTTTCGCGGCAATGAGCGGCAAAGGCTGCTCCGCCAGCAACGCCTCGACCTCGGCTCGCGTCGGGCAGCCGGCGGCGCCGCCAATCCGCGTGCATTTGACGCCGGCGACCGCCGCGCCAAAGCGCATCGCCGCGGTGATGCTTTGGCCTTCGGTCAGCGCGACCAGGAAGCCGCCGTGGAACGCATCGCCGGCGCCAAGCGTATCGACGGCGGCGATCTTGAACACCGGCACGCCGCGCAGCACGCCGTCGTCGAGATAGATAATGTCGCCCGGCCCGTTACTGACGGCGAGAAAGGCGTCGGTCTTCTTGGCGATGCGTCTGAGACCTTCGCCGAGATCGGCCAAGCTGGTCGTTCCGCGCAGGCACTCCGAAGAGAAAATGATATGCGTCGTCAGCTGAAACAGCGGATCGTCCTCGACTGTCGGCCGGTCGCCGTCGAGCAAAACCGGAAGCCCGCGCCGCCGCGCCGCTGCGCAGATCGGCAGCACGAATTCGGGATAGCGATTGTCGGCCAGCACCGCATCGGCATCGGCGACGATGGCGTCGGGATCCTGCGGCTTGGTCGCGGCCACACGCTCGTCGCGATAGGTCACGATGGTGCGGTCGCCGCGTGCATTCATGAAAATCGCCGACAGCGCCGTCGCCAAGCCGTCGATCCGCTGGCAGAACCTGCAATCGACGTTCTCGCGTTCGAGGGCTTTGAGCACGCGGTCGCCATTGCTGTCTTCGCCTTCGGGGCCGCCGAGCGGTCCCGCGAGCGCGGCGCGGCCGCCGAGGCGGGCGACAGCGACCGCGGCATTCGCCGCACAGCCGCCATTGACGACAAAAAATCCCTTGGCCTGCACCTTGCCGTCGGGCTGCGGAAATTCTTCGACGCGAAACACTTCGTCGAGCACGATGATGCCGGCACACAAGATACGCGGTGCAGCTTTAGCCGAAAACATTGCAGCCGTTCTCGACAAAATCGCGAATGATGTGATGCGCAATGGCAACCGGTGGCGGCGTAGTCAAGCCGTCCTTGTGCTGGCGCTTGAGCATCGTCGCCAATTCGGTGCGGTCGAACCAGCGCGCGTCCTCAAGCTCCTCGCGATCGATCACGATCTCCTCCGATAGCGCGCGCGCGTGACAGCCGATCATCAACGACGAGGGAAACGGCCACGGCTGCGAGGCAAAATACCTGACCTCGCCGCAGGCGATGCCGACCTCTTCCAGCACTTCGCGCCGCACCGCCTCCTCGATGGTTTCGCCGGGCTCGATGAAGCCGGCGAGACAGGACCACATGGTCGGCGCGAAACGTTGCGAGCGGCCGAGCACGCAGCGTTCGCCGGCAATTACCTGCATGATGACGACTGGATCGGTGCGCGGAAAATGCAGCGCCTTGCACACCGGGCAATCGCGCCGCCATCCGGCCTGCACGAGATGTGTCGGCGAGCCGCAATTGGGACAGAACCGATGGCGCGCATGCCAACCGAGCAGCGCCTTGGCTTCGGCGAGCGGCGGCAAATCGTCGGCGCCGACCAAGCCTTGCACCGCGATGCTGCGCAGATCGGTGACTTTGAGATCGTTGCGCGTCTTCAATGCTTCGGCCGTTTGCGGATCGAGCCCAAAGCCGAAACGCGGTGCTTCGTTCACCGCGCCGAGAAAGACGCTCTCGCGCACCGCGCCGAGCGCACTGGCCTCGGTGGGCGAAAACAGCGGATTGCACATTTCGCCTGCTTCGCCGGTGCCCTTGAGCACAACGAGCTCGCCGCCAATCACGTAGACGCCGGCGCGGGCATGCTCGCACAGTTTCTTGATCGCAAGCGCATCGTCGCGGCGCTGCGCCATGCGATCGAGCAGGCTCGCCGTATAGCCGAGCCGGAGTTTGGCGCCGAGTTCGGGAGGGTTTGCCACGACTTTCAAACGCGGTCGGAACTGAGCCGGATCATTCGGCCGCTTCGCGCATGGCCGCCTGACGTAATGGCCGCGGATGGAACGTGTCGTACAATTCCGGCCGCTGCCATTGCGGGCCGAGCACGCCCTGTTTGGCGCCGGCACTCGCCGAAGAGCTGACTTCGTCGCGCGAATTGCGCAGTGCCCGCACGCGGTCGAGGCTGACATCGAGCAGGCTCATGCCCGGCGCCGTGCTCTCGAACAAGATCTCTTCCGGCGCCGCCACCATGGCAAGGCCGCGCTGCGTCGTGTCGAACAGGTTTTGCGTGGTCACGACGATGGCCAGATTTTCGATGGCGCGGGCGAAGATCAGCGTGCGCCACGTCGTCCAAAGCCGGTTCTTATCGACGCCCGCGGGCATGAAGATCAATTCAGCGCCGCGCAGCGCCAGCGCGCGGGTGACTTCCGGCATATAGACTTCGCTGCACATCGCCAGCCCGACTTTGCCGTGCGGGGTGTCGAAGACCGAATAGTGATCGCCGGCGACGTATTGGAATTCCCAGGTCTTGCCGCCGGTATAGACCCACGGCCCGTTCGGGTGGGTGCGCCGGTAAAGCGCCGGCGCCCGGCCGTCGGGAAAGGCCATGACGACAAGATTGTAGGCGGTCGCAGCCTTGGCATCGATCGGCTCGATGGTACCGAAGACGGCATGGATCCGATGCTTGGCCGCGGCCTCCGCCAGCGCCGGGATCGGATCGTAGGTCGCCGGCATCCGCCAGGGGCCTGGATAATTCTCCGGAAAACAGATGAAGTCGGCGCCCTCGCCCGCGGCGCGTTCGACCGCCTTGACCGCATCGGCGACGTTCTTCTCGTCGTCAGGAGGACGATGCGTGATCGGCTGGACGACGGCGATGCGGAAGGTCATCGTTTTCGCTCCTGGCGGCGCTTATCCCGCGCCTCGTCTCGCGCGGGATTCAAGCCATGCCGGTGTGCAAGGTCAAGGCGCGCGGGCCGCCTGCCTGAGCGAAAAAGGGAAACGGGCCGCCTAGCGCGGCCCGTCCGTAACGCCTTAGTCGTAAAATACGTCGTAAGCGACGTCGGCGACCTGGCCGGTGATCACATTCACCAGCAACAGGTCGGGTCCGTAGCGCACCCATTGATAACCGGGCGGCGGCGGATCCATGCCGAGAGCGGCCCAGTCGGCGTACCAATAATCCCGCGCCAAGAAGAGCGGAGGCAGGGCGGCACCGACTTCCCAGCGGCGATAGCCAAATCCCGGCGGATAGATAAATGGGTGAATGTGAACGCGTTCGATATCGTGGCCGCGATAGCTGAATCGCGCGCCGCCGCCCGGCGGGCCCATCGGTCGGACCATCGCGGCTGGCGGCCCCGGCGGATGCCCCATCGCACCAGGCGGCGGACCATGCGGGACGGCACGAGGAGCCGGACCGCCGGGATGCGGCACCGGATGCGGCGGCGGGCCGCCCGGGTGCGGCGGACCGCCTTGATGATGTTCGTCATGGTGATCTTGGGCGAGGGCTAGTCCCGGCACCACCAACGCGATCGACGCGGCAATGATAAAAGCACGCAGCATTTGCGTTCTCTCTCTGTCTTTTGGTTGTAAACGTCTTACAGCCGTGAGGATTTTCCGGCATGGAGGGGCGAACCTGGGCACAGACAGATTGCCGTGGTCACTGCGGCGAAACTTTGGTGGAGGCTCGGCCACATATTCTGCTTGCTGGCATAAACAGGGGGAAACAGCCTCGCGGCGGTCCGGCGTTTCGGGTTCCCTCCCTCCTTGCTTTCCCGGTCTGCGCGGCAGATATAGGGCCCGGGAGGTTGGCGGTGGACGAGCCACTCGCCAACCGGGTCAGGTCCGGAAGGAAGCAGCCCTAACGAGCTCCGGTTCGGGTCGCTCGTCAGCCTCCCACCCATTCCGACGATTTATCGGGGATGCAGACCCGGATGCCACTTCGCCCATCCAGGGGCGGCGTCATATATTAAAGCCCCGCTTTAAGGTTCTGGTCCAGCCGCAGTGACAAACGACGCGCAGTTATGAGTGACGCCACCCCACAAGCCGCCTACCGCGTGCTGGCGCGCAAATACCGGCCGTCGACTTTCGACGACCTGATCGGCCAGGACGCCATGGTGCGCACGGTGTCGAACGGTTTCGAGACCGGCCGCATCCCGCAGGCCTGGATCCTCACCGGCGTGCGCGGCGTCGGCAAGACCACGACCGCGCGCATTCTGGCGCGGGCGCTGAACTACGAATTGCCGGACGGCTCGGTCACCGCCCCGACCGTCAAAATGCCGGTGCTCGGCGTGCATTGCGAAGCGATCATGGAGAGCCGCCATCTCGACGTCATCGAGATGGATGCCGCCTCCCATAACGGTGTCGACGATGTGCGCCAGATCAACGAGGCGGTGCGCTATGCGCCGGTGTCGGCGCGCTACAAGGTTTATATCCTCGACGAAGTGCATATGCTGACGCCGCAGGCGTTCAATGCACTGCTGAAAACGCTCGAAGAGCCGCCGCCGCACGCCAAATTCATTTTCGCCACCACCGAAATCCGCCGCGTACCGATCACGGTGCTGTCGCGCTGCCAGCGCTTCGATCTGCGCCGGGTCGATGCGGCGCTCCTGGTCAAGCACCTGCAGAATATCGCAGCCCAAGAGAAGCTCGATGCCGAGCCGGCAGCGCTCGGCCTGATCGCGCGCGCCGCCGAGGGCTCGGTGCGCGATTCATTGTCTTTGTTCGATCAGGCGATCGCGCATGCCGCAGGCACTGTTCGCGCCGAAGACGTGCGGCAGATGCTCGGGCTCGCGGACCGCACCAGGGTCATCGACTTGTTCGAGGCCCTGATGCGCGCCGATATCGCGGGCGCGCTCAAGGAATTGCGCGACCAATACGACGCCGGCGCCGACCCGGCGATGGTGCTCGGCGACCTTGCCGAATTCACCCATTTCGTCACGCGGGTGAAAATCGTGCCGGCGATCGCCGACGATGTGTCGCTGACCGAAGCCGAGCGCAGCCGTGGCCGCGCCTTTGCGACTAAGCTGTCGATGCGCGTTCTGGCGCGGACCTGGCAGATGCTGCTCAAGGGCATCACCGAGGTCGAAGCCGCCGGCCGCCCGGTCGACGCCGCCGAAATGGTGCTGGTCCGCATCGCCTATGCCGCCGATCTGCCGACGCCGGATGAAGCGATCCGCTCGCTCGGCGATGCCGCGCGCGGCAATGGTGCGGCGGCCAATGCAAGCGCCAAGACGCCGATAGCCGCGCCAGCGCCTCCGCCCGCCCCCTCGGCATCCGCGCCGCGCGCCGCGCGCGGTCCGCTGGCTTCCGTCGCGCCCGCGCCATCAGCGCCGCCGCTTGACGATGCACTTCCCCGCAGCGATGAGACGCCGGCACGCGCAGTTCAAAGCTTCGAAGCGCTGATCGTGCTCGCCGGCGAAAGGCGCGATCTGGCGATGAAAAGCGCGCTCGAGCGCGATGTGCGGCTGGTGCGTTTCGAGGACGGCACACTTGAACTGGCACTCGAACCGAGCGCGCGCCCGACGCTGATCGGCGAACTGACCAAGAAGCTCAGCGACTGGACCGGACGCCGCTGGATGGTCGCCGTCTCCAAAGAGGCCGGGGTGCCGTCAATCAAGGCGCAGGCCGAGATACGCAAGGCGGAGATGAAGGACAATGTGCGCAGCGATCCCCTGGTTCAGGCGGTGCTGACGCACTTTCCCGGCGCCGAGATCGTGTCGGTGCGGCCGCCGGCCGGAAATACCGAAGAGCCGCAAGCTTCGGAACCGATCGACGGCGAGACTCCCGACGAGGAGCCGTAGCTCCTAACTATACTGTCGCCGGGGTGACGGAAGGAAACCGCAATGCCTGATTTTCTCGGCCTGATGAAACAGGCCACCGAACTCAAATCGAAAATGGAGGCGATGCAAGCCGAGCTCGACCGCATGGAGGTCGAAGGCACGGCCGGCGGCGGACTGATTACCTTGAAGATTTCCGGCAAGGGCGATTTACGCGGCGTGCATGTCGATGATTCGCTGCTCAAGCCCGACCAGAAGGAAATTCTCGAGGATCTGATCGTCGCCGCCCATGCCGACGCGCGGCGCAAACTTGAGACCATGCTTGCCGAAAAGATGCAGGCCATGACCGGTGGGCTGCCGCTGCCGCCGGGTCTTAAGCTGTTCTGAGCTGAAGCTGTTTCGATGCCCGCTGCCGCCGCCGGTCCTGAAATTGAACGCCTGATCCAGCTTCTGGCCAGGTTGCCGGGGCTTGGGCCGCGCTCGGCGCGGCGCGCGGCTTTGTTCTTAATCAAGAAGCGTGAATTGCTGATGGCGCCGCTCGCCGCCGCTTTGCAGACCGCGATCGAGAAGATCGAAGTGTGCAAGATCTGCGGCAATATCGATTCGCAGAATCCCTGCACCGTCTGCACCGATCCCAGACGCGACGATTCGGCGATCGTGGTCATCGCTGACGTCGCCGATCTCTGGGCGCTGGAACGCGCGCATGCCATCAACGCGCGCTATCACGTGCTCGGCGGCACGCTGTCGCCGCTCGACGGCGTAGGCCCGGACGATCTGTCGATCGACGCACTGGTGAAGCGGGCGAGCGAGCCCGAGGTGAAAGAAGTGGTGATCGCGCTGTCGGCCACGGTCGACGGCCAGAGTACGGCGCATTACATCACCGACCTCCTGCACGAGGCCAATGTGAAGGTGACGCGGCTCGCCCATGGTGTGCCGGTCGGAGGTGAGCTCGATTATCTCGACGAGGGCACGCTTGCCGCCGCGATCCGTAGCCGGACACCGTTTTGATGGCTTGCCAGCGGCTGCCTGTAAAATAGCCAGCGGCAGCCTGCAATCCGATCAAGATACCCGCCGGCGCTGTGGCACCGCGGCAAACGCCGCAGAATCCGCGCGGAATCGCCGCTTCTTTTGTTGCAGCCCGGTCGGCCGGACTTGGCACGCCACGTGCATAATAGGTGGTGCGGTCTCGGTCCTACTTACCGTGGCGAATTGAGATTGCTAGAGCCCCGGCATTCCCGGCACCGGGGCTCTATTTTTTTGTCTGCGCGCAAGTGTGGCGACAGCCGGCGCTCTTCCCGGGCCACCGACATCCAGCTTCCGTCTGCGCCCGTCGCCGGGCTGCGGCGCGCCCGCCCATTGCCGAAAAGACATCCCCGAAAAAACATGTGTGGGCCACAGAGCCTGCAACAAAGTCGTGCAAGACTGCGCCCTCGCCAAAGCGGCCGAGAGATGCGGCGAGAGCAACCGCGCGACAAAATCGGCTTAGGGGGCATGAAAATGCGGGATCGCGACACGGCCGCGCCGACCAAGCCGCACAAAGGCGCCGGGATGGAAGGCTTTATCGCCTCCTGGTATGCACGGCAGACGGCGCGCGACCTGGACGAGTTCCAGCGCATCGCGCGGCGGATCGCGGCCTATCTCAATTCCGGCGACCGCGTGCTCGAAATCGCGCCGGGGCCCGGCTATCTCGCCATCGCTCTCGCCAAACTGACCGACAGCCCGGTCACCGGCCTCGACATCAGCAAAAGCTTCGTGCGCATGGCGGCGGAAAATGCGCGCGAAGCCAATGTCCGCGTCGATTTCGAGCATGGCGACGCCGCCGATCTACCGTTTCCCAATTCGCAGTTCGATTTCATCGTCTGCCGCGCGGCGTTCAAGAATTTCACCCGGCCCTTGGTCGCAATCAATGAAATGCACCGCGTACTCAAACCCGGCGGAACGGCGCTGATCATCGACCTGCGCAAGGACTTTTCGCGCCGCGCGGTGAACGAATATGTCGCCGGCCGCGGCATGATTTCGGCGGCGATGATCAAGATCACCTTCAACACCATGCTGAAGAAACGGGCCTATACCAAAGAGAGCATGTCCGGCTTGGTGTTGCAGTCGCAATTCGGCATCGGCGAAATCCGGCTCGACCCGCTGGGTTTTGAGGTCTGGCTGCGGAAGTAACCGGCCGACGGATTTGATTACAGATTTGCCTCTTTGCCCAATTCGATGTCATCGTCCGCTCCGTTAGAGCATGATCCCGAAAAAGCTTGCCCGCGGGCTTGATCCGAGGATGGACACCGGTTTTCGGAAAAGATCATGCTCCAACAAAGTGACGTGGAGCGTGATCCGACATGAGCGACGATATTCCGTTCGACAAGAGCTTCGATCTGACGCCGAACAAAGCGGTCGAAGTGGCGCCGCGTGTACGTGCAATCGTCGCCGACAATCCGGGGCCTTTCACCTTCAAGGGCACGATGAGCTACATCGTCGGCCGCGGCAAGGTCGCGATCGTCGATCCGGGCCCGGATGACGACGCCCATACCGCCGCTCTCCTCGACGCCGTGCGCGGAGAGACTGTCACCCACATTTTCGTCACCCACACCCATCGCGATCATTCGCCGGGTGTGCCCAAGGTGAAAGCTGCCACCGGCGCCAAGGTTTATGCAGAAGGCCCGCACCGGCTGGCGCGACCGCTTCATATCGGCGAGACGCGGCGGCTCGATGCCTCCGCCGACGTGGATTTCCGTCCTGACGTGGCGCTCGCCGACGGCGACGTGGTCTCCGGTGACGGCTGGACCATGGAAGCGATCACGACGCCGGGCCACACTGCCAATCACATGTCGTTTGCCTTGAAAGAGGCCGACCTGATTTTCGCCGGCGATCATGTGATGGGCTGGTCAACCACGATCGTGGCGCCGCCAGACGGCGCGATGAGCGATTACATGGCTTCGCTCCACAAGTTCGCGCGACGCAGCGAGCCGCTTTATCTGTCCGGCCACGGCATGCCGATCAAGGAGGCGCCGCGCTTCGTGCAGCATCTGATCCGGCACCGCCAGGCGCGCGAAGCCTCGATCCTGCATCGTTTGCGCAAAGGCGCCGCTGACATTCCGACCATCGTGCGGGCGGTCTATATCGGGCTCGATCCGCGCCTCACCGGCGCCGCCGCGTTGTCGGTGCTGGCCCATCTCGAGGACATGGTGGCGCGCGGCGAGATCGAGACCGAAGGGCCGCCGTCGATCACCGGGACTTATCGCTTGGCCGACGCGCCCTTGGCCTGAGGCGGCGGTGATGGCGCCTGTTTCTTCTGCGGTTGCGGCGTCGCCAGGACGGTATCGATGTCGTCGATCAGATTGCGCACCCGCGCCGCATTGGTGCCGAGATCGTTGCGGCCGTAGCGCGAGGCCGAGCGCACGTCGATGCGAGCGCCGTCGACGGTCGGACGGACGCGCACCACAACATCGTCGCGGAAGCCAAGGATCGGCGTGCGTGCAACCGCCTCGATAATGCCGTCGCGCGCGGTCAGAGCCGGCGCTGCGATGTTGCGCGGTGTCGGTCCAGCCGGCGGCGCCAGCGGCGAGCGCGCATCGACCACGCGCCATTTGCGCTTGATAATGACTTTCATCGCCGCGTCGTAAGCTTCCTGCGGGGTCGAATTGGTATCGTCGGGCTCGATATCGGAATAGGCGTTGTGCTGCTGCTCGGCAGCATAAAGGCCGGCGTAAGTGACAGGATTGGCGTCACGCGGCCGCAAGCGGGCGATAGCGTCGAATTGCGGCGGGTCGATCGGGTCCGTGGTAATATCGTAAATCGCCGGCAGGTGCCGCGCCTTGACACCGAGATAGAGCGGATAGGCGATCAGCGCGAAGCCGATGAACAAGGCCGTCACCGCCTCGCGGCTGCCGGAAACACCTTCGCGCCAGATCGAAACACCGGCGCCAAGCGCCAGCAGGATGGCAACGCAGGCCAGCACCAGCGCGCCGGCCAGCGTCGACAAGGCCGGTACGATGTCGAGCGCGCCCGAACGCACGATAACGATGGCGATGAAGGTCGCCGCCAGCGAGAACAGCGCGATACGCCGCGCCCAAACCGCAAGTCGCGAGGTTTGTTCCTCGGTAAATGAACGTCGGCGCATTGTGCTGAAGGTCTCGAATCCGGCTGTTGGCTCTATCTGGCAGCCATTTTGGACGCTATTTGGTTCTGCCGCCGGTTGCATCTCTCGGTGGCAGCGGTGCGCATATTTGCTTGAGCGCGCTCCATTCCGCAACGTCCAGTAACGGCGCTGTCGGGCCGGTGCCGGCGATCGCGTTGATGGCAGCAATGCGGTCCTTGGTTTCGGGGTGGTCGCGCAGGATGGCAAGGCCGTGGTCCTTGTCGGCGACGATACGCGCAAGAATGGCGCCGAGCGCATGCGGATCGCCGCCGGCCTTTTGCATCAAAGCCCCGCTATAGCCGTCAGCCGCCCCCTCGACGTGGCGCGAATAGGACGATTTCAGCACCGTCCGAGCGGCGATGACCACCGCGCCGCCGCCGACGAAATCGCCAAGCATCATGCCGAACAGAAACGAAAGGCCCGCGGTCTGCAGGACCACGCGGGTGCCGTCGCGAGCGGCGACATGGCCCATTTCGTGAGCGATCACGCCGGCCAGTTCGTCGGGCGCCTGCGCCTGATCGATGAGCCCCTGATTGACGTAGATGCGGCCGCCCGGCAGCGCCACGGCATTGGGCTCGGGACGGCGGACGACGTCGACGCGAAGCTGCAGCGGCAATGCGGCGGCCGCTTCGAGCTTGCCGACCAGCCGGTCGAGCGCGGCACGGCCCTCGAGCTCACCGGCGCTATAGCCGCAGGTGAAGGCTGAGCCAAGATGCTGGGTATCGAGCGCTGAGTGCACGTTTTTATCGACCGCCTCGCCGAGCTTGCGCTCGACCGAGACCGGTACGAGGGGCAATAGCCGGGTGGCGAGCTCGGGCACGCCATAGATCGCCGTAATAAAGAGCGACACGCTTGCGGCAAAGCTCAAGGCCACGATCTTGCGGCGGAGCCGGCGCTCGCCCACACCGCCGCGGTCAAGCGTGACGGCGCGATCCTCGACTGCGCCGATCAGATCGGGGTCGCGGATTTCGAGCCGCGCCAAGAGCGTCTCGCCGCAGCGGCTCAGCCGCAGCACGCCGTCGGGCGCCGACATCCGCCGCAACTCGGCATAGGCCCATTCGTCGAGCAATTGTCCGGCGGGCCTTTTAGCGACGATGCGCAGGCCGTCGGCGACCGCTTCGACCTTCACGTCGTGGCGGGCGCTGCAGGTGCCGTCGAAATAGATCGCCGGTCCGCAAGGCGTGGCGGGTGCGCTGTCCGGAGTCAGCGGCGGCGATGTATCGAGCGTGATGGTCATGGCGCCAGATTCCACATCAAATGCCTCCGACGCCGAGCGCGTCGACGAGGCCCTCGCCGAGCGCCGAGCTCGGCAGCCCGGCCGCGCGTACCGAGTTGAGCGCATCGGCGCCGCTGAGCTCGGCGGTCTGCAGGCCGAGCCGCCACAGCGCGAATGTCACCACGACCTGATGCACGGTCGACGCGCCAAGCGCAATCACGACATAAAGCCCGACCGTGATGATCGTCGCCAGCAATTCGGCGAGCCTTGAATCGTGGCGCGGGCCGACGAGCTCCGATACGGCGAACAGGCAGATACCGCCCGCCACGGCCGTGAGCAGCATCAGCAGCAAGATATAAAGAATGAACCGCAGATAGACACGATAGACCTGGCCGGTCTTGAGCCGCGACGTCACGGCAAGGTCGCCGAAGCGCAATCCGGAAATCCACCAGCGCAGGCTCACCGCCTGGAACAGCGGATAAAGCAGGACCGCCGCGGTCGCCGCGATGGCAACGCAGAGGAAAGCGGCGCCGACAGCGGCGCGAAAACCGGGGCTTGCTTCAATGAAGGCGAGCGTCGCCTGGTCGCCTCGCGCCATCGCAACGTCGAGCGTGTTCCAATCGATCAGCGTGCCGAGCAGGAAAAAGGCAAACAAGATTGGCCCGACCACCGCAAGCCAGATCGGCAGGCCGTACAGGAACAGCGTTCCGCCCTTGCTAGCGAACGAGCCCTCGAGATCGCCGTAACAAGTATGGCTCATCTTGAAGCGCTGCAGGCTTGCCTGCGCCCAAGGATAAACGAGCCCGAGCGTGACGATCGCGGCGCACCACCACAAGACCGCGTAGAGTGCATAGCGCCACGCCGCGCCGTGCTGTTCGAACTGCACGCCACGAAACACCGTGCGCGTGAGCCGGTAGCGACGCGCGCGATAAAGCGCGAATTCGGCCAAGAGCGCAATCAAGACGACGCCGGCGGCAACCGATAACGGCGCGCGCGGGCTGAATTCCAACGCCCCAATGGCGAAGACAGTATAGAGCGGCACGAGGATGGCGACGGCGAACAGAAAGCCGACCAGAAGCTCGGTGGCAAGACCGGTATATTCGAGCGTATCGCCTTTGATCTCGGTATTCGACCACAAGAAGCGGCGCACATCGGTGGCGAACCAGAAGCGATAGAGGCCAAGCGTGAACATCAAGAGCGACGCGCCCTTGATGCGCAGACGCCAATAGGCCATCTCCTTGCCCAGAAATTGTACAGCCCCCGCGGATGCGATCGGGGTATCAAACGCCGTCATGAGCGCACCAGAAATGCCGTTTCAATAGGCCCTTCACAGCCCTTTACGGCCATTCGCGGCCAATTTGGCGGCGCTTCGCCGCCGCTTAACTGCAGCCGTCCCCGGCCGAATTCACGCCTCGCCGGTCACTTTGCCACAAAGTCACATTGGCAAAAGTCACTTGGGCAAAAGTCACTTGGGCAAAAGTCTCACCGGCAAATATCCAATTTGCGACGGTGGAACCGCCCGGTCATCCCGCTATAACGACGCAGGCCGGCTATAATAGTGAGCCATTGCGGCTTCGTCTTTGGTCTAGACGGAACTACCACTTCTCCAGCAGCAGTTCACGAAGCGCCCGCGATCGGCAAAAAATTGCGCCGGCATGTCACATCCGGCCCGGTCCATCTCGTCTTGTCCATGCGAACAAGCCTCACAAAGGAGATGACGATGGAACCGAGACTGAACCCTTTCGCCGCTGCGCCGGCAGCCATGCAAGCCTGGCTCGACTACGGCAAAGGCGTCCTGCAATGCGGTCTGGAAGACAGCCTGATGGAATTGGTGAAAATCCGCGCCTCGCAAATCAATGGCTGCGCGTCCTGCCTGCATATGCATACCGCAAGCGCGCGCGAGCATGGCGAGACGGAAGAGCGCCTTTATTTGCTCGATGCCTGGCGTGAATCGCCACTCTACAGCGCACGCGAACGCGCCGCTCTTGAATGGACCGAGGCCCTGACACGGGTATCGGAGACCCGCGCGCCGGATCATGCTTACCGCGCGCTGCAGGCGGAATTCACGCCGGAGGAGCAAGTGAACCTCACCTTGGTGATCATTACGATCAACGGCTGGAACCGGCTCCAGGTCGGCTTCCGCGGCGTCCATCCGGTCATTCGTCGGCAGGCCGCGTGATGACGACAGGCTCCAACCAGGACGCCGCCGCCACCTTCGATCCGCTGCGTCCAAGATTGATCCGCATCGCCTATCGGATGCTGGGATCGGTCGCGGACGCGGAGGACACTGTGCAGGAGGCGTTTCTGCGCTGGCTCGATGCCGACCGCGACGCGGTGCGCGAACCGGAAGCATTCTTGCGCCGCATCGTGACCCGCCTTTGTCTCGATCACCTGAAATCCGCTCGCCATCGGCGCGAGACCTATATCGGACCTTGGTTGCCGGAGCCGGTCGTCGAGACCGCGGACGACGAAATCGACGACGTCACCCTGCCGCTGATGCTGGCGCTCGAACGGCTGTCGCCGCTCGAGCGCGCCGCCTTTCTGCTTCACGACGTGTTCGGCCTCGGTTTCGAAGAGATCTCCGGCACGATCGGCCGGGAGCCTGCAGCATGCCGTCAACTCGCGAGCCGCGCGCGCGACCATGTCCGCGCCACACGCACGCGCTTTCAATTGCCCAAGGAGCGCGCGCTGCAGATCGCCAACGCGTTCTTCGCCGCGTCGCGCGGCGGCGACATGCAACAATTGCAGTCGCTGCTCGCCGCCGACGTGACGGCCTATGCCGATGGTGGTGGCAAGGCGCGCGCGGCGTTGCAACCGATCGTCGGGCGCGACAATGTCCTGCAGGCGCATGCCGTATTGGCGCAGATCTTTGCCAAGGACATGTCACGCATCGTACGTTACGGCTTCATCAACGGCCTGCCCGGCTTTGTCACCGTCGAGCAGGGCGACATATTGCAAACCACGGCGCTGCAAATCCAAGACGGCAAGATCGCCGCGATTTATGTGATGCGCAATCCGGACAAGCTGCGACACCTGGCACCGCACCCCACGCCGGACCTGGGCAGTCATGCTGTACACTGATTCACCTCCGACAGTTCAGCTGCGCAAAGGACGGAGCGCCGCGGCTTTACTCGTGGCGCTGCTGGTGATCGCCGCCAATCTGCGACCGGCGCTGACCGGCGTCGGGCCGCTGATCGAGACGATCCGGCAGGATCTCGGTCTGTCGGCGACCGCCGCCGGACTGCTCAACAGCCTGCCGCTCTTTGCCTTCGCGGCGTTCTCGCCGCTCGCCCATTTCGGCAACCGGATCGGCATCGAGCGGGCGCTGCTCGCGGCCATGCTGATTCTGGTCGCCGGGATTGTCGTGCGCTCGCTCGGCAGCAGCGCCGATCTGTTCGGCGGCACGATCCTGCTCGGCGCCGGCATCGCAATCGGCAATGTGCTGGTGCCGAGCCTGATCAAACGCGACTTCCCGCATCGCGTCGGCGACATCACGACGGCCTATGCGGTCGTACTCGCGTTGACCGCGGCGATCGCGTCCGGCGTTGCCGTTCCGCTTGCGCGTATTCTGCCCGGAGGCTGGCAGAGCGCGCTGGCATTCTGGGCCATACCTGCGGCGCTTGCCGTCCTGCTCTTCGCCACGCGCCTGCGTTCGGCCAGCGCCGAAGTGCACAGGGCCAGCGACACCACGCCATCCGTTCCGCTTTGGCGTTCGGCGCTGGCCTGGCAGGTGACGGCCTTCATGGGGCTGCAGAGCCTCATGTTCTATATCGTTGTCGGCTGGTTTCCGTCGGTGCTGCGCGATGCCGGCTACTCGCCGGGAACGGCAGGCTGGATCGTCACTTTGTTCCAGGTCGTCGCGCTCGCCACCACGCTGGTCATGCCGGCCTTGATCCGGCGCGGACGCGATCAGCGCTTCCTTGCCGTGGCGACGCCGCTTATCGTCGTTGTCGCGATCTTCGGACAACTCGCCGCTCCGGCTGCGGCCCTGCTCTGGATGGTTTTAATCGGGCTCGGCACCGGACCGACTCTCATCCTCGCGCTCGCCTTCATTGGACTGCGCACCCGCGACCACCGCCAGACCGCTGCCCTATCGCTGATGGCGCAATCGGTCGGCTATTTCATCGCCGCGCTCGGCCCCGTCGTTTTCGGATTTCTCCACGACCTCGCCCACGGCTGGACCGTGCCGCTGATCGCACTTGCGGCATGCTTATTCCTGCAAGCCGCTGCCGGATTCGGCGCTGGCAGGAACGCGCAGGTGTGAGAGATGATATTGCGGGCGCGCGGCTAGTCCTCAAGCAAGCTCTCGAACTCAACCTGAACGCTGTCGCCGGGCGTACAGCGGTGACCCGCACCCGAGGCCAGCAATGCGCGGGCTTCTTCCGGCGTTCCCGCTTCGACGCACCATTCTTCCACCCGCGTCACCAGCATCCTGGCGTGAAACAGGCGCGTCGGCTGCCGCGCCGCTCTGAGCTGCGGCGCTTCCTTCGGCTGCGGTTCGGTCTCGAATTGCGGTGCTGTTTTGAGCGCTGCGGTTGCCGGCATGTGTCCACTCGCCAATGAGTTCTGCGCGATGAGTTTCGCCTGAAAGGAGTTCCAGGCGCGAATCGCTTTAACCCTGAAAGTGTAAGCGCCACCCGGGAAAGAACAAAGGAGAAACGGGATCGCTTGTGGAACACCGGTTCCCTGCTATCGTTGAGGTAAGGCTCTCAAGCAAGTTCCCCAGTATATGGAGTAGTTCCGTGGCCCCGCGTCCGTATTGGAAAGGCTATCTGAAACTCTCTTTGGTCTCGTGCCCGATCGCGCTGTACCCGGCGACATCCGAACGCGAGAAGATCAGCTTCCACCAGATCAATAAGGAAACCGGCAACCGCATCCGCTACAAGAAAGTCGATGCCGAGACCGGCGACGAGGTTGGCAATAGCGACATCGTCAAAGGCTATGAGATCGACAAGGGCGAATATCTCGAGCTCGCGCCCGAGGAATTGGAAGCGGTCGCCATCGAGAGCAAACGCATCATCGATATCGACGAATTCGTGCCGAAGAGCGAGATCGACGAGCTCTATCTGCGCGACCCGTATTACATCGTGCCGGACGGCGATGTCGGCCAGCAGGCTTTCGCCGTAATCCGCGAGGCGATCCGCAAGGAAGGCATGGTAGCTCTGGCCAAGATCGTGTTCACCTCGCGCGAGCATATCATCGCGCTCGAAGCGCGCGGCAAGGGCATGATGGGCATGACATTGCGCTACCCTTACGAGGTGCGCGCCGAGGACGAATATTTCGACACGATCGAAGACGAGAAAATCCCCAAAGACATGCTCGACCTCGCCGTCCATATCGTCGGCACCAAAGCCGGCCATTTCAAGCCGGTGGCGTTCAAGGATCACTACGAGGACGCGCTGAAGGAGCTTTTGCGCAAGAAGCAGAAGGGCGAGAAGATCGAACGGGCGAAGGAGAGCGCGCCGTCGAATGTCATCAATCTCATGGATGCACTGCGCCAGAGCGTAAAGGCGGACGGCGGCAAAGGCGCCGGCAAGAGCGGCAGCACGGGCAAAAACGGCGGCGCGCGGCGCGCCCCGGCGCGTGCCAATGCAGCCGCGCAGAAAAAGGCGGCCCGGTCCGGTACCCGACATAAACGGGCGGGTTGATGCCGGGCAAGCGCGTGCAATTCGACGACGAGACCTGGCAGCAACTCGACTTGCTGGCACATGACCAGATGAAGGACTTCCAGGAGCTCGCCGACGAAGCCTTCCGCGACCTCCTGAAGAAGCACGGCCGTCCGGCAAGCCTGAAAGAAGCGCTGCGGCGCAGCGCCGGCGTCGCCGCCACGGTGCACCGGCTCAAGCCGGGCAAGGCCAAAATGCCGCGGCGGTAGCCTCCCTTCCTTTGTCATTTTAATGCCAGCGGCGCGCCTGTATGGTCGCGCCCGGTGAATCGACGATTCGGGATTGGGGGACTGGAATGATCCGTGTGGGACTGATTGCGCTGACGCTCGGCGCGACACTGATGAACACCGCCAACGCGCAATCTGATCTGGTGAAACGCGGCGACTATCTGGTCAACACCATCATGACTTGCGGCAATTGCCACTCGCCGAAGGGGCCGCCCAGCGCCGTCGCCGGCAAAGAGTTTACCGGCGGACCTCCGTTTGACCTGCCGCCCTTTACGGTGACACCGTCAAACATCACGCAAGATAAAGAAACGGGCATCGGCGCGTGGAGCGATGCCGACATCAAAAAGCTGCTGCGTACCGGCGTGCGCCCGAACGGCGTTCCCATTGCCTCGGTCATGCCGGTTGGCTTCTATGGCATCATCACCGACGGCGACATGGACGCGATCGTTGCCTACCTGCGAACGATCAAGCCGGTCAGCAACAAGGTCCCGGATCCGGTCTACCGCATGGCCGCGCCGGCGCAGATTTTCCCCGGCACCGAGCACCCCTATACCGAAGCCATGATGAAGGACCCGCTCAAAAAGGGTTTCTACCTTGCCACGATCGGCCACTGCATGGAGTGCCATACGCCGATGACCAAGGGGCACCATGACTTCGCCAGCGACGCGGGCAAAGGCGGAATGGAATTCAAGGGTCCCTGGGGCGTGTCGGTTTCGCGCAATATCACATCGAGCAAGGCGAAAGGCATCGGCGATTGGACCGATGCCGACATCAAACGCGCCGTAATTCAGGGCATCGACAAGGACGGCAATCATCTCAAGCCGCCAATGGGCTTCGGCTATTACGCCCACTTGGCCGATGCGGACATCAACGATCTGATTGCCTGGCTCAGAACAGTTCCCGCGAAGGAATAGCGCAAAGAATAGCGCCTGGATTTGCCGGCGGTCCTGTTTTCAGGAGCCGAATACGACCTGATACATGATCCGGCCGGGCCACAGCGTGAACAGCCCGGCGATCACGAGCGCGCCGAGAAACAGGCCAAGCATCCGGCGGCGATGACGCGCGACGTCATGCCGGTGCGCGGCGAGAACCGCGAACGGCAACAGCGCCAACGTATAGATCGACAAGAGATGGATTGGGCTCCATTGTCCCCAAAGCCGCAATTCGTGGATGAAGAATGAGCTGATGCAGACAACGAGCATCAGCGCGATCCAAATCCCGCCGAGCGTGCGATGCGGCAGCGTGCCCTTGGCCGCGGCAAGCTGCACCACGCCGAGCGCGAAAGCCGCCATGGCGGCGAACGCATGAATCCGGATCGCAGGACTCGCTTGCAGCAGCGGCTCCAGAGTCATAGGCCACCTAAATCACAGTCCTAACAACTTTTTGGTATTGCCGCCGGCCAGCGCCGCAACCGTCGTTGCATCGAAGCCTTCGGCCGCAGCGATGTGGCCGAGCGGATCGCATTCGGCCATGTCGTAGGGATAGTCGGTGCCGAGCACGACATGATCGGCGCCGAACACCCGTACCAGTTCGGCCAGTTGGTTCGGCGTGAATACGACGGTATCGACATAGATGCGCTTGAGATAGCTCGTCGGCGGGTTCGGCAGCGCGCCATGGCTGTCCGAGCGCGCGCCCCAGGCGTGATCGATGCGGCCGGAATAGGCGCCGAGATAGCCGCCGCCATGCACGGCGAGGATTTTGAGCTTGGGATGGCGCTCCAGCACGCCCTCGAAGATCAGATAATGCAGCGCGATCGTGGTCTCGAGCGGATTGCCGAGGACATTGTTGAAATAGAAGTGCGTCAGCCGCGACGCCTCGGTGAAGCCGTTGGGATGCAGCATCACGAGGACGCCGAGCTCTTCGGCCCTTTTCCAGAACGGCGCGAAGGCCGGATCCGACAATTCCTTGCCGGCAATGGTGGTCAGGATTTCGACGCCGGTGAAGCCGAGCTGTTTGACGCAGCGCTCAAGCTCCTTCACCGCTTCGCCGCTGTCGGTCATCGGCACCGCGCCGAAGCCTTTGAAGCGGTCGGGCGCCTTGGCGCAAAACTCGGCGATGCCGTCATTGACCATCTGCGTCGCCTTGACGGCGATATCGAGCGGCACGGTGTAGTAGCATTGCGGCGGCGGCGGCGCGATCATCTGCACGTCGATGCCCATGGCATCGAGATCGGCGAGGCGATGCTCATGTCCGGCGCGCTCGCGGATATCGGCTTCCTGCTTCTGGCCCAGCGCCTTGGTCTCGACATTGGCGAAATGGGCGAGCGGGATCGTCGCCCAATCGAGATGCGGCTCGACGAATTTCGCCGCGGCCGGCACGCCGACATGGGAATGGATATCGATCGTGACGCTTTTCGGCCGGGTTTCGCGCCCGGGCCGGCCGTGGCGCCGCGCCGCCGTCGGGGCGTATTTATTCCACTGTTGGGCCATTTCTCGTTTCCCTGTCTCGTTTTTCGCAAGGAAGTCTTCTCAAGGGTAAGCGGGGCGGCAATGTGCGTGAAGGCCCTCCCCGGCACAAGCAGCTTTTGGCAAGGTTTTCGAGGCGCCGTCGCGGCGGCATTCGCGATCTTTCAAGAAGATCAGCGCTGCGGCCCGGACAGGCTCAGATCGCGCTCGGCGCGGAAGACGTTGCTGTAAAGATTAGCGATCCATTGCCGTCCGCTCGATGTGACATTAAGATAGCGGATGGCCGACTGGATATGCGGCGAGACACTGTTCCAATAAAATTGCGGATAAAGGTCGGTCAGATCGGCCGGCGACGTATAGCCGAGTTGTTTGTTCATGCCGACTTCTTCAAATTCGTAATAAAGCGCATTGGCCTTGCGCAGATAATGCGGATCGCCAAGCTGGCCGATCAGATCGGCGGCTCGCACGAGCATGCCTTCTTCGCTGTCGCCGTTGCCATCGCCGGGCGGCGACGGAAAGCGCGTATATTCGACAGCATGCGCAATGCGTGCGGCATCGAGCAATTCCATCTTCGACAGCCGGTCCATCACGAACAGTTTCGAGCGGTCGACGTGATGGGGCAGAAGCGCCGCGTCGGAAGCGCCGCGCGGCAGCTTGGCTTTGTTGCCCTTGGTGTCGATGACATAACCGTCAGCGCCGTCTTCCTTGAGAATGCCGCGCACATAGCCGATATCGTGCAGCAGACAGGCGACCAGCATATGGGCGAAATCGCTCGGGAAAGTCGGCTGCAGCAGCGCGCGCCCTTTCATGATGTCGTAGCCGACCAACGTCACCAGCATCGTATGTTCGACATTGTGATAGAGCGCGTCGCTGTTGCCAATGCACTCGATGGCGAGCCGCGCCACCGACGGCACGAGCTCGGTCAGATCGGCATGTGTCGTTGAGAACCTGCGGCTCATATGCTCGTGGAGGTACGAGCCGAGACCTTCAGCCGCCAGTTCTGGAACGGTAATCAAGTAGCGCCCCTTTGGAAACCAACCGCCATCGTGACCGCGGGTTTGCCAATTTGCAACAACGATCGTGCGTGTCCGTTATTCCGCGTCAGCAAAAGAAACGTGGCGTCGGGCCACGACAGTATCGTGACATGGACATCGGCTTAGCGGTCAGAATATGCCGAGATGCTGGCGCAGGTCGAGGTCGTCAGCTTTCAACGCCGCCGCAGTCGATAGCACGGCAACGCGGCCGGAGTTGAGGATAACGATGTCATCGGCAATGTCGAAAACGAGTTTCGGGCTCTGCTCGACCAGCACGATGGAGAGGCCGCTCTCCTTGAGCTTGCGGATGGTCGCCATGACTTCGGCGACGATTTGCGGAGCGAGCCCCTCCGACGGCTCGTCCATCAACAGCACGCGCGGATTGGCCATCAAAGCGCGGCCGATGGCGAGCATCTGCTGCTCGCCGCCGGACAGATAACCGGCGAGCTGCGCGCGCCGTTCGGCGAGCCGCGGAAACATGGCGAAGACGGTGTCCATGGTCCAGGGTTCGTGTGATTTGGGTTCGCGGCGCGCGGCATAGCCTTTCTGCGCGGCGACCATCAAGTTCTCGCGCACGGTCAGGCTCTTGAAGATGCGGCGGCCTTGCGGCACCAGCGCCACGCCTTGCGCGGAAATGTTCTCCGGCCCCTGCCGCGTCACCTGCGCGCCGAAAACCTCGACGCTGCCGCCGCGCGGCGGCAGCAGCCCGATGCTGACATTCATGCAGGTGGATTTGCCGGCACCGTTGCGACCGAGGAGCCCGAGCAGGCGCCCTTCGCCGAGTTCGAACGACACGCGCTGCAGCACATGGCTGTCGCCGTAGAACGCGTCGATATTGGAGAGCCGAAGCGCGCTAGTCACCAAGATAGACCTCCCGCGTGCGCGGATTGCTCACGACCTCGGCGCGGGTGCCTTCGACGATCACTTCGCCGAAATGCAGAAGCGTAATGCGGTCGGCAAAATCCAGCGCCACGTCCATGTCGTGCTCGATCATGACGATGGTCACGTCGCGCGGAATGGCGTGGAGGAGCTTGCGCACTTCCTGCCGCTCGTCGATGGAGAGACCCGCGAACGGCTCGTCGAGCAATAGCACTTTGGGATTCTGTGCGAGCGCCATGGCGATCTCGACCCGGCGCCGCTCGCCATAGGACGTTTCCGACAGCGGCCGTTGCGCGATCTGGTCGAGCCCGACGCGGCCGAGCGCGTCGCAGGCAAGCTTGGCCAAATGCGGCTGGCGCTTGAGCGGGCGCAGCGGATTCCAGCGCAGCGGCGACAGCCCGAGCAAAGCCAGCGTGACATTGTGCTGGATGGTGTCGCGTGCGAACAGCGTGATGATCTGATAGGTGCGCGCCATGCCGAGATGGGCGCGATCGCGCGTTGGCACCCGCGTGACGTTGCGGCCAAGCAGCGATACGGTTCCGCTATCGGGAGCGAGTTCGCCGGTGATGAGATTGAACAAGGTGGTTTTGCCGGCGCCATTCGGCCCGATGATCAGCCGCCGCTCGCCGGGTGCGACATTGAGGCAGACATTGGTGGTCACGCGCAGGCCGCCAAACGACTTGCAGAGACTGTCGACGACGAGCGCGCTCATTGCTTGGTCACCGCAAGCGAAGCTGCCGTCTTCTGCCGCGCGCTCGACTTGAGCGCCGACCGGGCCAAGCGCACCGCGCCCGGCACCAGCCCCTCCGGCATGAACACGACGATGGCGACGAAGATGGCGCCGAGCATGAAATTCCAGCGCGTGACATAGGCGCTGACCACGTTCTTGACGATCACGACCAAAGCCGCACCGACGATCGGGCCAAGGAGCGTGCCGGCGCCGCCGGAGATCACCATCAACAGCCCCTCGGCCGACGCGGTGAGCGCCAAAGCCTGCGGGCTGATGAACTGATTGTAGTAGACGAACAGAATGCCGGCGGCCAAGGTCAGGAGGCCCGAGAGCATGAAAGCCCAGAACCGGATCATCCAGACGTGGAAACCGAGCGCGGTCATGCGGCGCGGCTGATCGCGGGTGCCGCAAAGCGCAGCGCCGAGCGGCGAGCGCACGAAGATCGTGACCGCGACGGCCGCCAGCAGAAAGACGATCAGCGTCGCATCGTAAAACCCTTTCGCTGAAGACAAGGCGAAGCCGAACGGCGCCGGCCGCGAGGCGACGCTGATGCCGTTATCGCCATTGGTGAGGCTGATCCAGCGATAAGCGACGCCCCAAATGATCTCGCCGAGCGCGAGCGTGATCATGATGAAGCTGATGCCGGTGGCGCGTAGCGCCAGCGCCGCAAAGCCTGCGGTCGCGACCAGCCCGATCGCAAGCCCGCAGAGAATCGCGAAGGCGTGGCTGTAACCGGCGGCAAGCAGATAAGCGACGATATAGGCGGCGATGCCGAACAGGCCGGCATGGCCGAGCGACACCAGCCCGGCATAACCAACCAGAACATTGAGCCCCAGCGCGAAGACCGCATAGAGCAGGATCTGGCTTGCGATATTGACGTAATAGGTTTCGGTGATCGCATAAGGCACAGCGATCAGCGCCAGTATGGCGATGGCGATCGCGATGCGCCGGCCAGTCAACGGGTTGGCGGCAGGACCGGTCACAGCACTTGCCCTCCGAACAGGCCCTGCGGGCGCAGCAGCAGCACCAGCACCATCGGCAGGAACAGGATGAAATAAGCAAGCTCGGGCAAGAGCGCCTGACCGAAATTATAGATGAAGCCGATGATGATGCTGCCGACGAAAGAGCCGAGAAGGCTGCCGGTGCCGCCGAGAATGACGACAACAAGCGCGAGCGGCAGCATGTCCTGATCGAGGCCGGGATAGACCGAGAGGATCGGCCCCCCGATCATGCCGGCGAAACCGGCAAGCCCGGCGCCGAGCGCAAAGACAATGGTGAAGAGCTGCGACACGCGGATGCCGACCACGCGCGCCATCTGCGGATCGTCGACGCCGGCGCGGATCATGGCGCCGAGCCGGGTGCGGTCGAGCATCACCCACAGCGCCGCGGCGAACACCACGGCAATGACGATCACCGCCATGCGATAGAGCGGAAACGCCGCCCCGCCCCAGCGCACGAAGCCCGCGAAGCCGGACGGCGTCGTCACCGAGATCGGATCGCCGCCCCAGGCCATCAGGCAAAGGTCGGCGACCATGAAGGAGACGCCGAGCGTGACCAGTACCTGCGCCAAAGGCTGGCCGGCGAGCCGGCGCAGCAACAACCGCTCCATCAACCCGCCGAGGATCGCCACTTCGACCGCAGCAAGGATCGCTGCCAGCCAGAAATTCAGCTTGAAGCCCAGAGCGCCGGACAGAAACGTGGTGCCGAGATAAGCACCGACCATGAACATCGAGCCGTGCGTCAGATTGGGAATCCGCATCAGCCCGAAGATCAGGGAAAATCCCGCCGACAACAAAAACAACAGGCCGCCGAACGTCACGCTGTTGACGGTAAGCAGCAGCCAGAATGTCATGCGACCTGCCTTTCGCTGTCCCGGCTGCCAGCTGTGTTTGCTATTGTTGCCTTCTCAACACTTGGTCAGCGGCGGATAGTCGCGCGAATAGACCGGATGGGCGAGGAATTCGGCCTCCGGCCAAGTCCAGAACTGGCTGACATTCTCGTAAGTCTTGATGGTCTTGTTCCAAACCTTCAGCCCATATTTGGCGCCTTCGGTCTGCACGCGCCGGATATAGAATGTGCCGATCACGTTGTTGAGGTGATCGAATTTGAGCGGCCCGCGCGGCGTCTCGGTCAGGCTGACCGCCTTAAGCGCCGCCATGAACTTTTCTTTGTCGCTGGCGTCGCCTCCGGACGCTTTCAGGGCGGCGTCGACGACCTGGCAGTTGACATAGAGCAGCGCGGCGTATTGGCCCGGAATGGAGTCATAGTTCTTGATCATGCCGTCGATAAAGCGGTGGTTGGCGTCGGTCTCAAGGTCGAGCGTGTAGGGGCAACAACCGACAAGGCCGATCGCCTCTTCACCGTAGCTCTTGAGCAAGGCGTCGTCGCCGCCGGTTTCGCCGGTGACCACCGGATATTTCAACCCGGCGCCGGCATAGGCCTTCATGAAGCGCAGCGGGTTCGATCCGGCGAAGCCCTGACACACGCCGTCGCAATCGCTGATCTGCGCGACATAGGGCGTGTAGTCGGGCGTCGCCAATGGCGGCCACAGCTTGTTGACGATGCAGCCGCCGTCTTTCTCGAAGGCGGCCTGGAAGCCGCCCATCTGCTCGTAGCCGAAGGCGAAGTCTTCCGAGACCGTGACGACGCGCTTGAGTTTCAACTCGGTCGCCGCGTAATGCCCCATCGGCTGCATCGCTTGCGACGAGGTTGCCGACGCGCGCAACAGATACGGATTGGGCAAGCGCTGGGTGAGATTGTCCGCCGCCGCGAGACTGAGCGTTGGCATTTTCTGTTCTTTGATATAATCGCTGATGGCGTACAGTTCGAAGGCGGCGAGCGGGCCGAGGATAACGTCGACCTTGTCGCGCTCGACGAGTTCCTGGGCCTTGGTCTTGGTGCCGGCCGGATTGCCGCCGGTGTCGGCGGAGATGAAGTCGACCTTGCGGCCGCCGATCGTATAGTTGGTCTCTTTCAGATAGGTCAGGACGCCCTGCTCCATCTGGATGCCGCCTTGCGCCAACGGCCCGGTTTTCACCGTGAGCAGGCCGAGCCTGAACGGCTCGGTATCGGCGATCGCGGGTGTTGGAAAGCGGGCAACGGCCGCTGCGGCACCCGCCGCAGTGCCGGCCAATACGGAGCGCCGGCTGACACTCCGAGATAAGAGCTTGCGAGACATCGCGTTCCTCCCTGAGACGCCTATTTGCGGCGCCCCTTGTTGTTACGGCGCCACCTGGGCGCCGCCTTTGCCGCCGCGCCCCCAAGCGCAGCGGCTTATCGCGCTATCATTGGCGAAGCACCCCCGGCCTGTAAAGACCGGCAGTGTCGCGGCTTTTAGCACTTGGTTAGCGGCGGATAGTCGCGCGAATAAACCGGGTGGGCGAGGAATTCCTGCTCCGGCCAGACCCAGAACTGGCTGACATTTTCGTAGGTCTTGATGACCTTGTTCCAGAGCTTCAGGCCGTATTTGGCGCCTTCGGTATCGCAGCGGCGAATATAGAAATTACCTACCGCGTTGCCGAAATGATCGAACTTAAGCGGCCCGCGCGGCGTGTCGGCCAAAGTGACCGCACGCAGCGCCGTGATCATCTTCGTCTTGTCGCTCGCGTCGCCGCCTAACGCCTTCAGAGCGGCATCGACTGTCTGGCAACTGATATAGAGCCCGGCGGCATAAAGACCCGGGACGACACCGAAATTCTTCTGCATGCCCTCGATGAAACGATGATTGCCAGCGGTGTCGATTTCGAGCGAATAGGGCGAACAGGAGATCAGCCCGATGGCTTCGTCGCCGAAGCTTTTCAGAAGCGCATCGTCCGCGCCGGTCCAACCGGTCACCACCGGATATTTCAAGCCGGAATCACCATAGGCTTTCATGAAGCGCAGCGGATTCGAGCCGGCAAAGCCCTGACAGACGCCGTCGCAATCGCCGATCTGCGCGACATAGGGCGTGTAGTCGGGCGTCACCAAAGGCGGCCACAGTTTGCTGACGACACAGCCACCCTCTTTCGCGAACGCCGCTTGAAAGCCGCCGATCTCCTCGTAGTCGTAAGCGAGATCTTCGCCGATCGTCACCACGCGCTTGAGCTTCATCTCGGTCGCCGCATATTGGCCCATCGGCTGCAGAGCCTGCGACGATGTCGCCGAGGTCCGCACCAAAAACGGATTGGGCTGACGCTGCGTGAGATTGTCCGCCGCCGCCATGCTGAGCGTCGGCATCTTTTGTTGCTGGATATAGTCGTTGATGGCGTAAAGCTCGAAGGCAGCGAGCGGTCCGAGAATCGCATCCACATTGTCCCGCTCGACGAGCTCCTGCGCCTTGGTCTTGGCGCCGGCCGGCCCGCCGCCGGTGTCAGCGACGACAAGCTCGACCTTGCGGCCGGCCATGGTGTAATCGGCCTCTTTCAGGAAGGTGACGACGCCCTGCTCCATCTGATTGCCGCCCTGGGCGAGGGGCCCGGTCTTCACCGTCAGAAGGCCGAGCTTGATTGGGGCTGATTGCGCGATAGCCGGCGCCGGAAAGCGGCTCAACGCGACGGCGGTGGCCGCCGCCGTGCCGCCCAACAATGCGCGGCGTGTGATCTTCCGCGAAGCGCGTTTACGCGAGTCTTGACGCAACATACAACCCTCCCTAACCGGCGCGGAATTTCTGCCGTTTCCGCGTCCGCTGCCGGTGATGCTTATACGATGATTTTTTCAGTTTTTCATTTGCGCGGCGTTATTTTTTTCGTGCTGGTTTCTTTGCCGGCGTTTTGGGGGTTTGCCTTGCCGCTTTTTTCGGCGCGGCCTTGGCAGCTTTGGCTGCCCTCGGCTTTGCCGGAATTATGGGTAACAATAGATAGGGCTGCATGGCGCCGCCGAAATGCAGCCCGGTGACGCCGCTGAAAATCTCAGTCGGCCGGTCGCGCACATCGTCGTGCAGGAACGGTCCACAGCCGGTCAGCTCGTTCTTGAAGTTGGACAGCCGCCCACCGCTCGGCCCATGATAGACATAATCCTTGCTGCGGATCGTAAGCGCGATGCGGTGGCCGGTCGGCACCACGATCGATGTCGGCCAGATCTCGACATCGAGCGGCACAACCTGGCCGGGCTCCAACGGCTGCTTTCTGGTGTGGGTGTGATACGGCCGGTACGGCGTCGACAATTTCTTGTCGAGTTCGCGGTGTGACGCACGCAGCCAGCCCTGCCCGATCGGCGCATGCGGATCGATAGCGCCCTGGAACACCATTTCGTCCATGTCCGGAGTGAAGACCCGCAGGACGGCAAAGATGTCGGCATCCTTGGTGGACGACGAGACGAACAGCTTGAGCGCCGACGGCCCGGTGATTTCGGTGTCGTGTTCGAGCGGCGGCGTAAGAAAAGTGACGCCGTCGCCCATCGCCTCGAATTTCAGCACCGACTTTTTCTTCGCCGCCTTGGCTCCCAGCGAACCGTCCGCCGGATCGAGATAAAGCTTCGTCCATTTGGTGCGCTTGAGCGGCCATTCCTGCTCGTCGCGCTCGACAAAGCTGTCGATATGGCGGACCTGCAATTGCACCGGCGCCTGCTTGTCCCAGCCGTTTTTCTTGCCGTGCAGGAAATAATCGAAGAAGCGCAATTGCAGTTCGCGGCCGTAATCGGTGTAGAAATGCGTCCAGTGCTCGATGCCGTGCACTTCGAGCCATTTGTTCTTCGAGGCGGCGCGCATAAAGCCCTCGAAATTGCCGCGCGGATGCAGCGGCTGGCCGCCCCAATTGGCCGCGGACAGAAACGGCACTTTCACTTTCGACCAGACCGGCGATCGGGCGCGATGATACTTGTCATCGAGCGGGTGCGCGACGATGTCGGCGCCGAAACTGCTACGGTTCTTGGCGAGTTCAGCTTCCGACAGCGTCTCCGGACCGCAGACCAATTCGCCGTGCACGCGGCTTCGTTTGCCACGCTCGCCCGCACCGAATTGCACGGTCTTGACCTGCATGTCGGACCAGTTTTCCCAGAACGTGCAGAGAATGCCGCCGTGATGCGTCATGTCGCGATACCAGTCGGCGGCGCCTTCCCAGATGCACATCGCGGCAAGATGCGGCGGCTCGAGCGAGGCCACATGCCACTGATTGATGCCGTAATAGGAAATGCCGTTGAGCCCGACCTTGCCGTTCGACCACGGCTGGACGCCCGCCCATTCGATGCAGTCGTGGAAATCCTTGGTCTCGCGCGGCGAGAAATGATCGATGAAGCCCGGCGACACGCCGCAGCCGCGGGAATCAACCCGCACGCAGGCATAATTATGCGGCACCCATTTTTCCGGATCGACCACTTCCCAGCTTTGATAGAGATTGCTCGATCCCGCGGTCACATCGGGATGCTTGTCCGCCATGCGCTGCCAGGCGCTCGGATAACCGTCCTGGAAAGCAAGACCCTTGGCATAGGGCCCGTAGCTGAGGATCACTGGATATCGGCCATCGGCGATCGGACGGAACACGTCGGCGCGCAGCAGGAGGCCGTCATCCATGGTGATCGGCACGTCCCAATCGATGCGCATGCCGTCGCGCGTTTCGCTGCGACGTTGGTGGGTTTTATGACCGCCCGCGCCTGACGCCGCTCGGGCTTCGCCTTCACGCACTGACATCGCCTTCCTCCACGCATTCACGCCGTGCCGTTATCGCCGGCCGCGCCGCGAAGATTAAAGGCGTGGATTGCCGGCACAAGACGGGTTGCGGCGAAAAATGGCAGGCATGACGTGACAGCGGATCAGCGCGTTTTGGCGCCCGCCTTGCTCCGCTTCACCCTCGCCATCTTTTCCAGCACGGCGCAAACCGCGGCGGTGTCTTCGGCGCCGCGGCCGGCCTTGAGTGCCTTGGCATAGATCGCGCTCGAAGCATCGAACATCGGCGTCGGCACGTGGATTTTCTTGGCATAGCCGCCAATGACGTCCATGTCCTTCTGCCAGACCGAGATTTTCATGGTGACGTTCTTATAGTTGTCTTTCACCATCATTGGCGCGCGCAATTCGAAGATCCGCGAATTACCGACGCCGGCGGTCACCAGATCGAAGATCAGTTGCGGCGGCAGACCTGCCTTCATGCCGAGCACCATGGCCTCGGCGCTCGCCACGTTATGGATTGCGACCAGAAGGTTCGCGACATATTTCATCCGGCTGCCATTGCCGAATTCACCGACGCTGTGCACCGCACGGGTGAAGCCTGCAAACACGGGACGGAGCTTTTTGACCTCGGCCGCGTCGCCCGAGGCATAGACGACGAGATCCTTCACCTTGGCCTGGGCGCCGGTGCCGCTCACCGGGCAATCGAGCATGACATGACCGGCCTTGCGCAGCACCGCCTCGGCGCGGGTCTTGTCCTCGAGCGTAAAGGTCGACATTTCGACAATGACCCGGCGCGGCAGCTTGGCCAAGTCGCGGGATTTGGCGATGGCGGCTGCGGTCTCGGCGAGCGCTTGCGGCTTCGGCAGGCTGGACAGCACGATCCGCGATTTGCGCGCGACGTCGACGGCGTCCGCGGCGATCTCGACGCCGGCCTTGGCGAGCGCCCGCCGCCGGTCCGCCGCAACATCATAGCCGATCACGCGCCAGCCGGACGCCGTGAGGTTTTGCGCGAAGGCGCCGCCCATAATGCCGAGACCGATAATGCCGACAGTGCCTTTCTTCGCCGAAGCCATGCTGGTTTGCCCTCTGAATCAGAACCGGTTGCGCAAGAACGTGTCGCCAAGAACGTTTGGCTATGACATTGCGCCGCGTGCCGAGCAAGCGGCTTCCTCGCCGCGCGGCGATCGCCTATGTTCCGCGCCACAAAGAAACTCTTGTGTGAAACTCTTGGGAGAGCGCCGAATGCACATCGGTGTCGCCGGTATCGGCAAAATGGGCGCGGCCATTGCCGCCCGCCTGATGGAAATCGGCCACGAGGTCACGGTGTGGAATCGCACGCCGGACAAGGCCAAGGCGGTCTCAGGCGCCACCGTTGCCACGATACCCGCTGAACTGGCGCAGCAGTCCGAGGCGATCGTCACCATCCTCACCGACGGGGCGGCGATCGAGGCGGTCTACAACGGAGCTTCAGGCCTGTTGTCCGCCGGCGTGAGCGGCAAGCTCTTTATCGAGATGAGCACGGTGCCGCCGAAGGTGGAAACCGCGCTCGCGCCGAAGGTCGAGGCCAAGGGCGCGGTCTTTGTCGAGTGTCCGGTCGGCGGCTCGACCACGCCGGCACGGCAAGGCAAGCTGCTTGGACTCCTCGGCGGCGACGCCGATGCCGCAGCACGGGCGCTGCCGATCCTCAATCAGCTGTGCCGCAAGGTCGAGCATTGCGGCCCGGTTGGAGCCGGCTCTTCCATGAAGCTTGCGATCAATCTGCCGCTGATGGTCGCCTGGCAGGCCTATGGCGAGGCCTTCGCCATAGCGCGCGATGTTGGCTGGGATCCCAAGCGCCTCCTCGATCTCTTCGTCGAAAGCAACGGCGCCAATAACGGCCTGAAAATGCGCGCCGACATGATCGTCGCCATGATGGAAAACCGCGATCCCGGCCCGACCACGTTCAATATCGCCGACGCCGTGAAAGACCTGCGCACCATGGTCGATACCGGCGCCGCCAAGGGCGCCGACATGCCGGCGACAAAGGCAGCGCTCGCGGCCTTCGAGGAGGCCAACAAAAAAGGGCTTGGCGGCGGCGACGGCTCGCGGCAATCGGTCTATTGGGCGAGCCGCGGCAAGCAATCGTGACCAAACAATCGTGAGAAAGATTTAGTTTCATCCAGAGCATCGGAGCCAACATGTCAGTCATTTCTCTCTCGCAAGCCTCCACCATCGTCGACGTCGCGCTGAAAAAGGCGCGCGAGACCAATCTCGCGCCGCTCACGGTCGCCGTGCTCGATGCCGGCGGCCATCTCGTCGCCTTCAAGCGCGAGGACAAGTCCGGCATCCTGCGTTACGACATCGCCGTCGGCAAAGCCTGGGGCGCGCTCGGCATGGGCTTCGGCTCGCGCACGCTTGCGGCGCGGGCGGCCAAGACACCGCAATTCTTCACCATGCTGGCGGCGGCGAGCGACGGACGCATGGTCACCAATCCGGGCGGCGTGCTGATCAGGGATTCTGCCGGCAACGTCATCGGTGCCTGCGGCATTTCCGGCGACACGTCCGACAAAGACGAAATGTGCGCCATCGCCGGCATCGAAGCCGCGGGACTGAAGGCCGATCCGGGCGCGGATTGAATTAAATATGGAGAGGAGAAATCTTCATGAAACTGTTTTCATTCTGGCGCTCGCTTGCGACCTATCGCGTGCGCATCGCGCTTAACCTGAAAAACATCGTGCCCGACGAGATCATCGACGTGAACCTGATGAAGGGCGCGCAGCGCGAAGCGGCCTATCGAAAAGTCAATCCGATGATGGCGCTGCCGGCTTTGATCGACGGCGAGGGGCCGGTTCTGTTCGAGTCACTCGCCATCATCGAATATCTCGACGAGACGCATCCGAACCCGCCGTTGCTGCCGGGCGACGCGCGCGGCCGGGCCAGGGTACGCGGGCTGGCGCAAATCGTAGCCGCCGATTCACATCCGCTGATCGTGCCGCGGGTTCGCGAATATCTCGAGCACGAGTTCAAGCTCGACGAGGCCCAGCGCAACACCTGGTGCCGGCACTGGCATACCGCGGCGCTGACCGCGCTCGAAGCGCATCTGCAAAGCCCGGAGACCGGGCGTTATTGCCATGGTGACAAGATCACGCTCGCCGATATCTGCGTCGCGAGCCAAGCGGCGGGCGCGAAATTCTTCAATGTCGACACCGCGCCGTTCCCGGCCTTCGCGCGGATCACCAATGAGCTGGCGAAGATAGACGCCTTCGCGCGCGCCCATCCGTTGCAACAGCCAGGCGCGCCGGCGGCGGCGTAATTTCCCCTCCCCCTTGTGGGGAGGGAGAAGCAAGCTCACCACCATTTCGAAAAATGATGCACAGGACCATGTCCAGTGCCGACGCCAAGCCGGTCAGCTGCGGCAATCGCCACGCTGAGATAGGCCTTAGCGTCGCTGACCGCGTCGGCAAGCGGAAGCTTCTTGGCGAGCCCGGCGGCGATGGCCGAAGACAATGTGCAGCCGGTGCCATGCGTATTCTTGGTTTCGATGCGTGGCGCGGCAAACCGCTTATGCGTCTTGCCTTCGAGCAGAAGATCGACGCTGTCCGGCCCACTGCCGTGACCGCCCTTGATCAACACGGCGCCGACGCCAAGCGCGAGCAGCTTCTCGGCCTGCGCACGCATCTCGTCTTCGTCACGCGCAACCGCCACACCGAGCAGCGCCGCCGCCTCCGGCAGATTGGGCGTGAGCAGGCGCGCCCGCGCCATCAGCTTGCGCAAGGCGTCGATGGCGTCATCGCGCAATAACTTGTCGCCGGAGGTCGCGATCATCACCGGGTCGAGCACGACATCGTGGGCGTGATGGCGTTCGAGACCCTTGGCCACGGCATCGATCGCCGCAGCATTGCCGAGCATGCCTACCTTCACCGCGCCGGGATGCAAATCCGAAAATACCGCGTCGATTTGCGCCGCGATGAAATCCGCCGGTACGTCATGGATGGCGGCGACGCCTTTGGTGTTTTGCGCCGTCAGCGCGGTGATGACGGAGGCGCCATAGACGCCCATGGCGGAAAACGTCTTCAGATCGGCCTGGATGCCGGCCCCGCCGCCCGAATCCGAACCGGCGATGGTCACGGCAATCGCGGCGCTCATCAAACGCCTCGTTTCGCCAGCGTCGCGTCGACGATGCCGCGCAAGGTGCGCGCGGCGGCGGCCGGATCGGGCACCAGCGACAGCGCCGAGATCACGGCGACGCCGTCGGCGCCCGCAGCGATAACTTCGGCGGCATTGGTCGCGTCGACACCGGCAATGCCGCAGATTGGCATTTCCTGCTTGCGGCGCTTGAGCACGTCGATGATGCGCGCCAAGCCTTGCGGCCCGATCGGCGGTTTCTTCTGCTCTTTCGACAGCGTCGTATAGACGCCGCCAGAGCCGACATAGTCGATCAGTTCGACCGGCGCGGTCTCGGCTTCGGCCACCGACTTGATGGAGAGGCCGATGATCGCGTGAGGCCCAAGAAGCCGCCGCGCATCGGCGACTGTCATGTCCTCCGGACCGATATGAACGCCGTCGGCGCCGGCAGCGAGCGCAACATCGACGCGATCATTGACGACGAAAGCCACGCCGAACGGCGCCAGCGCCTGTTTGATCGCCCGCGCCTTTTCCACCATGGCGCCGGTATCGCCGTGCTTGTCGCGCAATTGAACGAGCGTCGCACCGCCTTGCGCGCAGAGCCGCGCCAGTTCGGCAAGGTCGCGGCCATTGGCGCGCTCGGGATCGACAATCGCGTTCAGTCTGAGATCAACCGTCATTGTGGACCTTCACATGCGCGCGCAAAGTCGCGTTGTCGAGACTATGCAGCGCGTCGATAATGCCAACGGCAAAGCTGCCGGGGCCATCGGCGTCGCCCGCCGCGACTTCACCGGCGATACCGAACGCAGTGAGCGCAGCGATCGTCGCGAGCCACGGATCGCGTTCGACCGCGAGCGCGGCGCAGACCAAGGCCGAGCCAGCGCAGCCCATGGCCGTCACCTGTCCCATCAGCGGATCGCCATTGGCAATCGTCACGCGCCGCGCGCCGTCGGCGACAATGTCGACACGGCCGGTGAGCGCGACGATGGCGCCGTGCGATTTTGCCAGCCGCGCCGGCGCGTCACCCGACGGATCGTTACTGGAGAGCGCGGCGAACTCCGCCTGATTGAGCCGCACCACCGCAGGCTTACGGCCGAGGAGCCCGCGGGCAAATTCCGCGCGCGCCTGCGAGCGCTCGATGAAGACCGGATCGAGAAGCCACGGCTTGCCGTTCGCGGCGGCAACGCCGAGCGCTGCTTCCACCCCCGCGCGGCGCTCGGCGTCGAAGGTGCCGAGATTGACCAGGAGCGCATCCGCGCCGGCGACGAAGGCACCGATCTCCTGCGGCGACAGCGTCATCGAGGGCACCGCACCGGCGGCCAGCAGCATATTCGCGGTATATTGCTGGGCGACCGTATTGGTTATGCAATGCACGCGCGGCGCGCGCTCGCGGATGCGCGCGAGGACGGCGGTGGCGATGTCGGCAAAGTCCGCAGAGCCGTGCATTTTCTGGCCGTGCATTTTCTCAAGTCTTTCCAATAGCTTTCATCACTCTACACTGGCCGCCGCGCCGCCGTCATGTGGCGGTTTTTCATTGGAGCATGATCTTTTCCGAAAACCGGCTTCCACTTTTCGGGGTCATGCTCTGCCGCTCGCCTCGCTTCGCGGCCGTGGATGATATAAGTATCCTCCGGCTCGGAGGCGCGCATGGTCCCTTTTTTCGTGCAGATCAAATGTCAGCTCGGCAAGTCTTACGATGTCGCCAATAAGCTTGCCGACGCCGAGATCGCCTCGGAGATCTATTCGACGGCGGGCGATTTCGATCTGTTGGCGAAGTTCTACGTCGACCCGGGGACCGACATCGGCCATTTCATCGCCGAAAAAGTGCAGACCGTTCCCGGTATCGCCGACACGCGCACGATCCT
>DATHPQ010000045.1:0-8816 GCA_035483735.1 Xanthobacteraceae bacterium
ATTCCAATCGTCGGCGGTGATGACGACGATATTGATGACTTTGCCGCCTTTGACCGGATAGTGCACGAGATGCGCGTCCGCTCCGAGCCAGAGATGGATCATGGGCTCGCGAAATTCCGGAGGCACCTCGGCGGCCGGCACCAGCGCGCGCCAGGCGACGCGTCCGGAAAAGCGCGGCGGTTCGCGAAAGCCCAAGCGCTCACGCGACATCGACCACAGGCCGTCGGCGGCGATCAGCGCATGGCCGAATTCGTTCCACGCGGTGGTGCCGCTGCGCGCCGACACGGTCACGCCATTGGGATGGGTGACAAAATCCTCCATGCGCATGCCGAGCTTCAGCGAAATATCGAGCTCTTGCGCGACCGCGGCGCTCAGCACCGCCTGCAAATCGCCGCGATGGATGATCCAATACGGCGCGCCATAGCGCTGTGCCGCGGTGTCGCCGAGCGGGATGCGCACGATCTCGCGACCGTTCTTGGCGTTGAGCACGCGCACGGCCTGCGGCACGACGACATGCGGTCGCAAGCGGTCGGCGAAGCCGAGTTCGATCAAGAGACGCGCCGCGTTGGGGGAGAGCTGAATGCCGGCGCCGGTCTCCTGCAGCCGCTCGGCCTGTTCCAGAACGATCACACGAAAGCCGTTGCGCTTGAGCGCCAACGTGACGGTCAGCCCGCCAATGCCGGCACCGGCGACGATGACGGTGCGCGAGGGCATCACGGTACCCGCTTTTAGGGTTAGACGAGTTCGCTATTCAAAGCGCATTCCGCCGGCCGCGCCTGGTTCGGCGCAAGCTTGGTGTCGCGGCGGTACAGCGTCGAGCAATAAGGGCAGATATATTCGGCATCATCACCCATGTCGCAATAGACATGCGGATGATCGAATGGCGGCAGGGCCCCAACGCACATGAATTCCTTGGCGCCGATGTCGATCACGGCGACGCCGAGATCGTTATGGAAATGCGGGACCACCGAATCCGTCATCTGCTCGATTTCCGACTGCTGGCTCTGGCGCCGGAGGTAAATCCCGGCCGGTCGGCACCATAGCGGGCCGAGTTTGCGATTTCCAGCAATGCGTTGGGTTTGGAGCATGATCCGGAAAAGTGGAGGCCGGTTTTCCGAAAAGATCATGCTCAATCAAAATGCTAGGGCGACTTTGTCGCTCTAGCTCTCAAAAAGCCGCAAATTTTCGGCATTCAACCCTGGATTCTCGGCGGCGCGTGAACCACCTATCCGCGCGTGCCGGTTGCGGACGGGACTATGGGCTGGAAACTGATCGTTCAAACCCTGCGCCATCCGCTATTCGCGCTGGCGGCGGCCGCGCTGTTCGCGGCGGCGGCTTTCATGCTGATCCACGGCGGTTTCGCCGCGCACGCGCAGTTCGACGCCATGGCGGATGATCCGGTCAAAATCTCCGATCTGGGGCTCGATCGGGCTTTCAATCGCGACGTTGCCGAGCGCGAGATTCGCGGCGCGCTCGCTGCCGATGATCTTGATCTCGCCCAAAGCTTCGTTGCGCTCGCAGCCGACCGTTCGGTGCAAATCGATCCGGCGCTGGCCGATGAAGTCAATGACACCGCGGTGAAACACGATTCGGTCGCGAGCACCGCCGGACGCTTCGTGCATGGCCTGTGGACCGGCGAACCGACCGACCTCGCAAGTCTTGCCGGCACCGCGGCCGGCGATCTCTTTGTGTTCGGCGACATCCGCGACGCAGCGCGCGAGGGCACGCATTATCTGACCGGTCAGAAATACGATCCGTGGATCCTGGGTCTCGCCGGCGCCGGCATCGGCATCACCGCGGCGACCTATGCGTCGGCCGGCCTGGCCGCGCCGGAACGCGTCGGCCTCTCCGTCATCAAGGCCGCCAAGCGCACCGGCCGGCTCAACCCGGTGCTCGCAGTGCGTGCGGCGCGCGAGGTGGTGAAAGTCGAGGGCGCCGGCGGCCTCGTCGAGCTTGCCGAAAATACCGGCCGGATCGAAAGCAAAGCCGGCGTCCGCGGCGCGCTCGACGGCTTGGCGATTGCCGAGGAGCCCAAAGATGTGTCGCGGCTGGCGCGGCTGTCCGCCGCCAAAGGCGGCAAGACGCGCGCCATCGTCAAACTACTTGGCCGCGGCGCCATCGTTCTCGCCGCAAGCGCGCTCGATTTGACGCTGTGGGTGTTCTGGGCGGCGCTGGCGCTCGCCGGTTTCTGCGCATCCTGCAAGCGCTGTGCCGAAGGTCTCACGCTGCGCTATTCGCAGCGGCGCAGGCTGTGCCGCGCTCGCGCCGAACTTGCCGCTCTTGCGGTGCCGTCGCGGGCCTAGACCTTGACCCAATTCGATTGAATCGGATCAAGGTCTAAATCTTTCATTTGAGCATGATCTTTTCCGAAAACCGGTGCCCACTTTTCGGGATCATGCTCTAGCCCTTGACCAGCGAGCACGCAGGGTTCGGCGGCCCGAACGCCTGGTCGCCGGGAATGCGCGTGAGGATCTGATAATAGTCCCACGGATATTTCGACTCGTCCGGCTTTTTCACCTGCACCAACATCAGATCGTGCACCATCAGCCCATCTTCGCGCAGGCGGCCGTTATGGGCGAAAAAGTCCTCGACCGGCATTTCGCGCATTTTCGCCGCGACCTTGAGCGGATCGTCGGTACCGGCTGCCTCAATGGCTTTGAGATAGTGGATCACGGATGAATAGACGCCGGCCTGCCACATGGTCGGCATGTGATTGATCTTGGCGAAGAAGCGCTTCGACCATTCGCGGGTCTTGTCGTCCGTGTCCCAATAGAACGACGTGGTGAGCAACAGCCCCTGCGCGGCTTTGAGCCCAAGCGCATGGACATCGGTGATCAGCATCAGCAAGCCGGCCATCTGCTGGCCGCCTGCGAAAATGCCGAACTCGCCGCCGAGCTTGACCGCGTTGACATTGTCCGGCGGTCCGCTGGCGATGCCGATGATCTTCGCCTTGGAGGCCTGCGCCTGAAGAATGAACGAGGACAGGTCGGCCGTCGCGAAAGGATGCGCGACCGAGCCCAGCACCTTGCCGCCATTCTCGGTGATGACCTGCGAAGCGTCGCGCTCGAGCGCATGGCCGAAGGCGTAATCCGCGGTCAGGAAGAACCAGGTATCGCCGCCGCGCTTGACGACGGCCTGCGCGGTGCCCACGGCAAGCGCATGCGTGTCGAACACCCATTGAATGGCATAGGGCGAACAGAACTTGCCGTGAAAATCGGCCGTTCCGGTCGAATGCACGATCAAAAGCTTCTTGCGGTCGGTAGCGACGTTTTGCACGGCGAGCCCCACCGCGGAGACCGGCACGTCCACGATCAGATCGACGTGATCGACGTCGTACCATTGCCGCGCGATACCTGCGGCAATGTCCGGCTTGTTTTGGGTATCGGCTGAGATCAGCGTGATCGGTTTGCCTAAGACCTTGCCGCCGAAGTCATCCACCGCCATTTGCGCCGCGGCCAGCGATCCCGGTCCGGTTGCGCTCGCGGCCGGCCCGGACAGATCGGTGAGCACGCCGATCTTCACGGCATCGTCGGAAATCTGCTGCGCCAAGGCCGGGCTGGGAAACAAGATCGCGCCGGCAAAGATGAAGGGCGCGGCCCATAGCAAAAACAAGGCAAGGAATCTGAGCTTACGCATCGTCGTCCTCCCGTCATTTCTATTTTGGGCACGAGCCTAGCTGATCTGCCGCGCGGCCACCACGCTTTGCCGCCGGCCGATTGGATGGTATGGCCGCGCCGCGACAAGGAGCGCGACAAGCGGCATGCCGAGTTTTATCCGTGATGGTGTGGAAATTGCGTTTCTCGACGAAGGCGAGGGCGAGCCGATCGTGCTCATCCACGGCTTCGCCTCGAACAAGGAAGTGAACTGGGTCGGCCCCGGCTGGGTGTCGGCGCTCACCCGGGCTGGCCGTCGCGTCATCGCGCTCGACAATCGCGGCCACGGCCAGTCGTCAAAGCTCTACGATCCGGCGGCCTATCACAGTTCGATCATGGCCGAGGACGTGCGCGCGCTGATCGAGCATCTCGGGCTCCCGCGTGCCGACGTCATGGGCTACTCGATGGGCGCGCGCAACACGGCTTTTCTGGTGCTGGCGCATCCGGAGCGGACGCGGTCCGCGGTGCTTGGCGGCTTGGGCATGCGGCTCGTCGAGGGCGTCGGTATGCCGGACACGATTGCGGAGGCGCTCGAGGCGCCGCCCGGCACCGTGATCACCGATCCTACCGCGTATCTGTTTCGCGCCTTTGCCGAACAGACCAAATCGGACCTGCGCGCGCTTGCCGCCTGCCTGCGCGGCTCCCGGCAAATGCTGAGCCGCGCCGATGTCGGCCGGATTGCCGTGCCGCTTCTGGTCGCGGTCGGCGGCGCCGATCCGATCGCCGGCTCGCCGGAAGGGCTTGCGGCGCTCATTCCCGGCGCTCAGGCCCTGGTCATCCCCGGCCGCGATCACATGCTGGCGGTGGGCGACCGGACCTATAAGAACGGCGTGCTCGAATTCCTGTCCCAGCGCCCTTAAGCCTTTGAACTACTGGGTCATTGACCTGAATTTTACGGTCATCGGCTCATTGCAGGGCATTTTCGGGCCGCCCCTTGGAATTGGAGGGCCCGCCGCCAAATATGATAGAACGTCACGCCGTTGTGGTAGGCCGCCGCGGTTGGCGGTACAGCCGGGGAGATATCCGATGGCGCAATCTCAAGCTAAGCCTGCGCTCGACACCGTCGATCCGGTTTGGGCGCGCCTTCGCCGCGAGGCCGAAGAGACTGTGCGCCGTGAGCCTGAGCTCGCCACCTTCATCTATTCGACGATTTTGCATCACGACACGCTCGAGGCGGCGGTTGCGCATCGCCTCGCCGAGCGGCTCGATCATGCCGCGGTATCAAGCGACCTCATCCGGCAAGCCTATGCCGATGCGCTCAAGGACACGCCCGAAATCGGCGAGGCGTTCCGCGCCGACATCATGGCGACCGCGGACCGCGATCCGGCGACCCACCGGCTGATCGAGCCGGTGCTCTATTACAAGGGCTTTCACGCCATTCAGACTTATCGGCTGGCGCATTGGCTCTGGGAAAAAGGCCGCCGCGATTTCGCGCTCTATCTGCAAAGCCGCGCGTCGGCCGTGCTTCAATGCGACATCCATCCGGCGGCGAAGATCGGCCGCGGCATTTTCCTCGATCACGCCACCGGCCTTGTCGTCGGCGAAACGGCGGTCATCGAGGACGATGTCTCCATGTTGCACGACGTCACGCTCGGCGGCACCGGCAAGGAACACGAAGACCGGCATCCGAAAATCCGCTACGGCGTCATGATCGGTGCCGGCGCCAAAATCCTCGGCAATATCGAAGTCGGCCATTGCGCGCGCATCGCCGCCGGCTCTGTTGTGATCAAGCCGGTGCCGAACAATGTGACGGTCGCCGGCGTGCCGGCCAGGGTGGTCGGCGTTGCCGGTTGCCCGGAACCGGCCCGCACCATGGACCAGATGTTCCCCAACGATATCTGACGGGATGGGCAAAGCCCCGAGCCCTAACTGGCGTTTTCCGATGAACTTCAAATCCGCCGCGCGAAGTGCTATGCGGCAGGCAAGATATTGTTTGATCTTTTCCGGATCGCCCCGGAAAGCGCATTAGGAGACACGCGGTGGACGTTCAGGAAGTCAGAAAGCTTGACGCTTATTTGAAGAAGCTGTTCGGCAATGCCCGTATCCGCGTTGTGCCGCGGCCGAAGAAGGAGGATTCCGCCGAAGTCTATATCGGCGAGGAATTCGTCGGCGTCCTGTTCGTCGACGACGAGGACGACGAGCGCTCCTACAATTTCCAGATGGCTATTCTCAGCACCGATCTGGAATGAGCCTTTTCAGCCTGTAACGCGCTTAATTTCCCGGACGCAATTGCGCGAGCAGGCGGTCAAAGCCTGTACCGACGCTGCGCCAATCGCTGAGCCAATCGCGCGGAAACCGTAACGTCACGACATCGGCGCCGATGGCGCGCTCCTGCATGCAGGTGCCGGGTACGGTGCGGCCCGGCCGCGTGCAGCGGGCGAAAAACTGCTCGGGATTGGTGCCGAAATAGACGAGGTCTTCGCTCTCGTAAGGCGTGCCGGCGCGGAACGGCAGGATGGCGAGTCCGTCGGCGCCGGCTGTGGCTTGGCTCTCGACATAGCGCGGATAAATGGTGCGCAACCGCTCGAGCGGCGGCAGCACCGGGCCCAAGGCGGTGATGGTCACGAACAGCCGTTTGTCGGCGGTCGCCGCGGCCTGTGCTGCTGCATTGTCAGGGTCGAGCGGCTGCCGTTCAGGATTGTCGGATTGCGGCGGCGCGAGCGAGGGCCATTCGAAGACGAGATCGATCCGGTCTTGCTGTCCGGGGTGCCGCTGCACCTTCTCACGCACCGCAGCCGGCGGCACGTTGAACAATACGCCCGCGACCGTAATCGGAATCGCCGGTGCATCGAGCGCCGTCGGCGTGCTCGGCCAAGTCGGCCACAACAGATATGATACCGCCGTCGCCGCCGCGGCGACGAGAATGACCAGAAGTAAAAACGGCAAAGTGAGAACGCGACGCGCGTGCGGTCGATCGTGCGTCAAGCGGTGCGCGCTGAGACGCGCTTCGGCGCGCGGCTCACCGCGTGAGTTGCGAACAGCGTCGATCGTCATGCGTGCCGGGATACCGGATGCGAATCAGCGCGCAGTATCGCACGGCGATTTGAGTCTTGCCTGTATCGGGACGTGTCTTCAGGGTTTGCCGGAAGCGGCGGGCGCAGCAGCTGGTGTCGTGGCAGGTGTAGCGGCGTCGGGGGGCGCGGCCGCCGATGCCGGCTTTGGCGATGCCGCGACTTGTGCCGAGATTTGCGCGGCCAGCGTTGCCGCGATTTTCGCATGCGCGGCGGCGTTAAAATGGATGTGGTCCCACTGATAGAAATCCGGCGGCACCGGATTCGGATCGTAAACGATGACGCGGATGTGGCGGGCTTTCAGCCGCGCCACCATGGCGGCGATATTGGCGGTACGCGCCTCCTTGGTGCCGAGGAAGCGCAAATCATTGCCGCCGGGCTGCAGGATCACAAGGTCGGTGCCCTTGGGTACCGCACCGTCGATGCGCCTGAGCATGCCGGCGGTCACGTCGCCGTTGACGCCGGCATTGGTGACGTTGGCGTTGATGCCCTTCTTGCGCAAAAGCGCCTGCAACAGCGCCGGATAGGCGTTGGCCTCGCCGACGCCGAAGCCGGTCGTATTGCTGGCGCCGATGGCGACGATATTGAGCGTGGCCGCGATGACGGGCGAGGCGAGGCAGACCGCCGCAACGGCGAGCGCCCGCAAGGCAATGAGCATCGGCTGAACTCCCCAATCCGCAGTGGATGGCAGGTCGGACGGCGGCTGGAACGGTCGACTATTAACCCTTAATTAATCATTTCGTAGCGGCAGCGCGCCGGGTCTGCAATGGCTTGGTGCGCCAACTCTCAAGACGTTGGCGTCACGCTACGGGAAGCGCCCGAATGTTGCATATGACGCTGCCGGCTATTTCGCCGGAAACCATCCAATCTCTGTTTTCGCTCGCTTTCGGGTTTTCCGTCGCCGGCATGTGCTCGAGCGGCTTTCGCCTGTTCAGCAAGCACTTTCCGAGCTTTAGACTCCTTGAAATCGGCCCGGTGCCGGCGCGCTTTGCCGCCGTGCCGCTCCTGATCTTTTCGGCGCCTTTCATCATCATGCGCAACACGCTGCGCGGCCGGCGGCTGGAACGCCGGCGCGGCGAGGTCGTCATGGTCGCGACCGTCATTGCCGGCCTGTGGAGCCTGATGTCGGGAACCGTGGTGGTTCTCGCCCTTCAATCGGTGCTCTAGGTTCTTCGCTCAGCCCGCTTCGCGTGATCATGCGCTAAGCCGCTTGCAATTCGGGTGCTTGCAATTTCTTGGGCTTCCGGGAAAACCATCACATATCAGGTGAGCCATATCAGGCGAGTCCTGCGGGCCGCATTGTGATGGGAACAACATGATCTACGAGCTCGACGGCCACCGGCCGGATTTACCCGCAGAAGCTCTCTATTGGATTGCGCCGAACGCGACCGTCATCGGCAAAGTGCGGCTTAAACCGGAGTCCAGCGTCTGGTTCGGCGCGGTGTTGCGCGGCGACAATGAATGGATCGAGCTCGGCGAGCGCTCGCAGATCCAGGACAACGCGACGCTGCATACCGATCCGGGCTTCCCGCTCACCATCGGGCCTAATTGCGTGATTGGCCACAATGTCATCCTGCACGGCTGCAGCATCGGCGCCAACAGCCTGATCGGCATGGGTGCGATCGTGCTCAACGGCGCGCGCATCCCGGAGAACTGCCTGGTCGGCGCCGGCGCGCTGATCACGGAAGGAAAGACTTTTCCGCCGGGATCGCTGATCGTCGGCGCGCCGGCACGCGTGCTGCGGCCGCTGACCGACGGCGACATCAAGATGATCGCCGGCGGCGCCGACATTTACGTTCGCCGCTTCAAGCAATATGCGCAGATGTTGAATCCGCTCCCGTGAGATTTCACGCCCTACGAACCGTCATTCGCAAAAGCGGTATTTTCGGAATGCAAAAAAGGTGCGGCCAGCCCTGGGGGAGGCTGGCCGCGCGCGAACCCGGTCTGGGGACGGGGAGGGGTGGGGACGTGACCGGGGTCGCGTAACTCCTAACTGCTGGCGTGCTAGCGCGCGGAGGCCGTGGCCGGTGCCGCGTGCGGATCGCCGAGCGAAACCCACACATTCGGATCCGATTGCGACTGGCGCTTCACGAAGCGGTAGCCGGTGTCGGTCCAGGGCAGAATCTCATCGCTCTGGTTGTCGAGAATGAAC
>DATHPQ010000046.1:0-6708 GCA_035483735.1 Xanthobacteraceae bacterium
TCTTGGACCGAGGCGAGATGCGGCCGCAATTGCCGCATCAGGTCATAGCAGGCGCCGATCTCCGCCTCGCCGACGGTGCGGAAACTCAATGCGTCAGCGGTCATTGTGGTTGAACGCATGGGATGGGTTGAACGAAGTGAACCCCATCGCTGGCCGGTGGGGAAGATGACGGGTATCGCTTCGCTCAACCCATCCTACGGCGCCCTTCAATCGCGCCGGCCCTTCATCCAGTCTTCGAGATAAACCAGCGCCATGGTGCGCTCGTCATCACTGGCGTGCTGGAAGGCGCTGTCATAGAGCGGCTTGATCCAGGCTTCGTCGCTGCCGGCGCAATCCTTGGAGAGCGTCAGCCACATCAGGCCGCGGGCCGCCTGGCGCGGTACCGTCTGGCCGTGGAACAGCATGTCGCCAAGCGCAGCCTCGGCGCGGCACTGGCCCTTGGTCGCGGCGAGCTGAAACCACCGCGCCGCCTGGTGCGGATCGCTCGGCTTGTCGTTGAGATAGAGCCGGCCGAGCTCGTATTGCGCATCGGCGTCGCCGAAATAAGTCGCGGCATAGCCGAGCATGTCGCGCGCGCGCGTCGGATCGGCCGTGATCTTCGAATTGGGAATGCCGGTCTGATAATAGTGGCCGAGCGCGACGAAGGCATTGGCGACGAACCGCGCCTGCGGCGTGCCCGGCACTTCATCGGGATGGCTGTTGGCGATCTGGCTGAAATAGTTGAAGGCGCGCAGATCGTCGCGCGGCACGCCGTCGCCGTCAGCATACATGCGTCCGAGCTTCCATTGCGCGACCGGCTGGCCCTGATCGGCGGCATATTGCAGAGCGGTCAGCGCCGTGGTCTTGCCGTCGGGCACATGCGCGTTGGCACGCAGGCTTTCGCCCGGTGTGAGCGCAGCGGTGCTCGGCGACGTCGAACCGTCGAAAGCAAAAGCCGGCATGCTGACGACGCCGCGGCCGTTCAGCCCAAGCACCAGCGCAATGCACAGGCCGCCGGCCAAGCCGACCGCGAGGCCGGCCGACCTGCCGTTCTGCGCACAGCGCGCTATGGCGCTAGATATCCGCATAGCACTCTTTCTCGGCCGCAGCGCCCGGATGGGTCAGCGCGCCGAACCGTGCCGAGCCCACCTGCTGGGTGTATTTCCACAAATAGCCGGAGCCGTATTCCTCAGGCCGCGGCTTCCATTCCTGCTTGCGTTTGGCGAGTTCGCTTTCCGACACGTCGACGTCGAGCGTGCCCTTGACCGCGTCGATCTTGATGATGTCGCCGTCGCGAATGAGTCCGATGGGTCCGCCGATCGCAGCCTCAGGCCCGACATGGCCAACGCAGAATCCGCGCGTGGCACCGGAGAAGCGGCCGTCGGTGATGAGCGCGACTTTGGTGCCCATGCCCTGTCCGTAAAGCGCCGCGGTGGTCGACAACATTTCCCGCATGCCCGGACCGCCTTTGGGTCCTTCGTAGCGGATGACCAGCACTTCGCCTTCTTTGTACTGCCTCTTCTGCACCGCCTCGAAGCAAGCTTCCTCGCCGTCGAAGCAGCGCGCCGGGCCGTTGAATTGCAAGCGCTCCATCCCGGCAACCTTAACAATGGCGCCCTCGGGAGCGAGATTACCTTTCAGTCCGACGACGCCGCCCGTCGGTAAAATCGGTTTGTCTGCCGGGCGGACGACGTCCTGAAATTCGTTCCACTTCACCGACTTGAGATTCTCGGCAATCGTGCGGCCGGTGACGGTCAGACAGTCGCCATGCAGGAAGCCATGGTCGAGCATCGTCTTCATCAGCAACGGAACGCCGCCAGCTTCAAACATGTCTTTGGCGACATAGCGGCCGCCCGGTTTCAAATCCGCGATATAAGGTGTCCTTTTTAGGACTTCGGCGACATCAAACAGATCGAACTTGATGCCGCATTCATTGGCGATCGCTGGTAAATGCAGCGCAGCATTTGTCGAGCCGCCGGTCGCCGCGACGACGGCGGCGGCGTTCTCCAAGGCCTTGCGGGTAACGATGTCGCGCGGCCGGATGTTCTTGACGATCAGATCCATGATCATCTCGCCGGCCAGCACGCAGAATTTGTCGCGAATCTCGTAAGGCGCCGGCGCTCCCGCCGAATACGGCAAAGCGAGACCGATGGCTTCCGACACCGTCGCCATGGTGTTGGCGGTAAATTGCGCGCCGCAGGCGCCGGCCGACGGGCAGGCATTCTGCTCGAGGGTTTCCAGATCGGCGTCGGTCATGCCGCCGATCGAATGTTTGCCGACAGCTTCGTAAACGTCCTGAATGGTAACCGGCTGCCCTTTGAACGTGCCGGGCAGGATCGAGCCGCCGTAGATGTAGATCGCCGGCACGTTGAGACGACACATCGCCATCATCATGCCGGGCTGCGACTTGTCGCAGCCGGCGACCCCGATCAGGGCGTCATAGGAATGGCCGCGCACCGTCAATTCCACCGAATCGGCGATCACCTCGCGTGACGGCAGCGACGCCTTCATTCCGGCATGGCCCATGGCGATGCCGTCGGTCACGGTGATGGTGCAGAACTCGCGCGCGGTGGCGCCGACCGAGGCGACGCCAAGCTTCACCGCCTGGGCCTGGCGCATCAGCGCGATATTGCAGGGCGCGGCTTCGTTCCAGCAGGTCGCCACGCCGACGAACGGCTGGTGGATCTGCTCGCGCGTCAGCCCCATCGCGTAATAGAACGCGCGGTGCGGCGCGCGGTCGGCGCCCTCGGTGGCATGCCGCGACGGCAGCCGGGATTTCAGATCGGTCTTGGCGTCCATCAAACTCTTAAGGCCGAACAGGCCCTCGCCCCTCCCATCCGGGACCAAACAAGCCAAGCTTCAAAAAGCGCTTGCGCTCTGGAACCGGAAGCACGCTGCGGCGTTAAACTCTTTCGGCCCGCCGCACCCAATCGTTTCAAAAAATCCTATGGCTAAAAAGCGGCGCGAGCCGTCCTGGAATATGATCCTTTGAAATGTTCCAAGGCTGTTGCCGCCGAGCCACAGAATCGCGGGCGCTTTTCGGCTGTTTGTTAAATGGGTATTTACCAACAGCTTTGCCAAGGCTGCGCCCGCGCCGGCATTTGCGAGACCTGTTGCGGCCTGCGACGATGAGCGGTGCACAAACCTCAGATCAAAAAGCCCGGCAAAAACCTCACCAAAAGCTTCTTCAACCGCAGCGTCCTTGAGGTTGCGCCCGATCTGATCGGGGCGACGCTGCTGGTCGATGGCGTCGGCGGGCGGATCGTCGAGGTCGAGGCGTATCACCATACCGAGCCGGCGGCACACAGCTACAATGGGCCGACCCCGCGCAATGCCGTGATGTTCGGCCCGGCGGGCTATGCCTATATCTACCGCTCCTACGGCATTCACTGGTGCCTGAACTTTGTCTGCGAGCCGGCAGGCTCTGCAGCCGCGGTGCTGATCCGGGCGCTTGAGCCCACAGAGGGCCTGCCGCTGATGCGGCGGCGGCGCGGTTTACCTGATCCGCGCCTGCTCTGCTCCGGCCCCGGACGGCTGTGCGAGGCGCTCCGCGTTACCGCAGTGCACAACGGACTTGCGCTCGACGCGCCGCCTTTCGCGCTGTTTGCAAAGCCTGAACCTGTCGAGATTGCGGTGGGCGTCCGCATCGGCCTCACCAAAGCGGTGGATAAGCCGTGGCGCTATGGCGAGAAAGGCTCGCGGTTCTTGAGCAAGCCGTTTCCGGAAACCTGAGCATGATCCCGAAAAGCTTGTCCCCGGACTTGATCTGGGGGTGGATACCGGTTTCCCGCCTTCGCGAAGCCCGCTTCGGCGGGCGAAGCAAGGTCGGAAAAGGTCATGCTCCACGAAAGTCCAGCCAAAGCGCCCTAATAGGTGCTGGTGCGGATCCGAAACGCGGGATTGAAGCCCAATTCCTTACGCGCCTTGTCGATCTTCACCGCCCCGTCGTCCTCGGCAATGTTGTAGACGCCGGGCGACCCTTGCCCGACCGCAAGGAGTGCAGCATGCGCGGCGGCGTCCACGTGCAGTGGCGCCCGCCCCTTCGGCGTCGCCGACCAGGTGCCCGGTCCATAAAGCCGACCGTAGCGCAGCACGATGCCATCGAAATCCGAAGGCGATTCAAGCACGAACTCCTCAAGCGCGCGGACCCCGCTCGCCGTGACGGCACTTGGCGAATTGCCCTCACCGGAGGCAATCGGATCGGTCTCGGCGTGCGGCTCGGGTCCCTCGGCATAAGCGAAGGCAAGGCTTTGCGCGATGAACCTACGGGCGCCGGCGACGCGCGCGGCGGAGGCCAGATTGCGCGTGCCCTCGACGCGAAGGCGCGAGTTTTCCGGAAGCATCTCGGCAAGCTGCGCTGGATCGAACACCCTCGGCAGATTGGTCAGCTGATGAATGACGACGTCCGGCTTGACCCGCGTCACCGCGTCATGCAGGGCGCGCTGGTTGAACACGTCGAGGACGATGGCTTGCGCACCGGTACGCTTCAGTGCCGGCACCTTGTCGGCGTCCCGCGTCGTGCCGGAGACGAAATGGCCGGCGCCGATCAAAAGCGGGATGAGCCGGCGTCCGATCACGCCCGTGGCGCCTGCTAGAAAAATTTTCACAGCGTTCCCCTTACGCTGCGCCCCTCAGCCTTTCCATCGCCTCTGCGATCTTGGCCTTGCGCGCTTGCGCTTCCTCACGTTTCTCTTTCTCTTCCTCTACCACTTCCTCGGGGGCTCGGGCGACGAAATTAGCGTTATTCAGCTTGGCATCGACACGCGCGATATCGGCATCCGCCTTGGCCATTTCCTTGGCCAGCCGCGCCGCCTCGGCGGCCAGATCGATGACCCCCTTCAACGGCAGCGCCACAACCTCACCGCGAATGACGAGCTGAACTGAACCCTGCGGCGGTGCATCGGCATAGGAGATTGCGGAAACGCGGGCGAGCCGCTGCACGAATTCCGACCAGTTGCGGGCGCGGGCCGCCGTCTGCGCCGACGCGCCGGCCAGCACCAGCGGCAATTGCGTCGCCGGCGGGATATTCATCTCGACCCGCACCGAGCGGATGGCATTGATCAGATCGATGACCCAGCCGATTTCGGCTTCAGCCTCGGGATCGTCGAGGCCGTCATGCTGCGGCCAGGCGCTGAGCGCCAGCATGTGATGGCGCTTGGCGCCCTGCTCCGCCGTGACCCGCCACAGTTCCTCAGTCACGAACGGCATGAATGGATGCAGAGTTTTCAGGATTTCATCGAGCGCCCAGGCTGCCGCGGCGCGGGTTTCGGTCTTCGCCGGACTGTCCGGGCCGGTCAGCACCGGCTTGATCAGTTCGAGATACCAGTCGCAATAGACGTTCCAGACGAAGCGATAGGCCGCGTTGGCCGCATCATTGAATTTGTAGGCTTCGATACCGGCCGTCACCTCGCGGCCGGCCTTTGCGGTCTCGTGCACGATCCAGCGGTTGAGCACTTCCTTGACACGATGCGGATCGAATTGTGGATCGCGCGCAGCGCCGTTGATCTCGGCAAAGCGCGCCGCGTTCCAGAGCTTGGTCGCGAAATTGCGATTGCCCTCGACCCGTTGCGGCGACAGTTTGATGTCGCGCCCCTGCGCCGCCATGGAGGCGAGCGTGAAGCGCAGCGCGTCGGCGCCGTATTCGTCGATCAGTTCGAGCGGATCGATGACGTTGCCCTTTGACTTCGACATCTTGGCGCCACTGGCGTCGCGCACCAGCGCATGGATATAGACGTCGCCGAACGGCACTTCTTTCATGAAGTGCAGCCCCATCATCATCATGCGCGCGACCCAGAAGAAGATGATGTCGAAGCCGGTGACCAGCGTCGAGGTCGGATAGAAGCGTTTGAGCTCCGGCGTCTGATCGGGCCAGCCGAGCGTCGAGAACGGCCACAGCGCCGACGAGAACCAGGTGTCGAGCACGTCTTCGTCGCGCCAAATGAAAATTGTTCTGTCACCAGCCATCTCTCGCCGAACGCTTTCATTGATTAGCTCGTTCGAAGAGGTCAGAACTGATATCGGTTTTCCGTAGAACTTCCCCGCCTGCTCGGCAGCCTCGGTCGCAGACTCAGCCACGAAGTAACGATTCTTATCGTTGTCCCCTAATTCATAGGCGAGCTTGCTGTCATCGGTCGGATAAGGCCCATACCAAGCCGGAATTTGATGGCCCCACCAAATCTGCCGCGAGATGCACCACGGCTGGATATTTTCCATCCAATTGAAGAAGGTCGCATCCCATTGCTGCGGCACGAACACCGTCTTACCTGAACGGACGGCTGCGATCGCCGGTTGTGCCAGAGTTTTGGCGTCCACATACCATTGATCGGTCAGATAGGGCTCAAGCACCGCACCAGACCTATCGCCATGTGGCACGACGTGATTTATGGGCTCGATCTTTTCGATTAGGCCGGCAGCTTCCAACAGCTCGACGATCTTTTTGCGCGCAACAAATCGATCGAGGCCATGCAGCTTCTCTATTGAATCAAGTTCCGGAGACTGCGGCACGCCTTTGAAAAATGCATCATTAGCCGCAACGTTCAGCTTCGCTTCAGCATTAAACACATTGATCAGCGGCAGACCGTGCCGCTTGCCGACTTCAAAATCGTTGAAGTCGTGCGCCGGCGTAATCTTCACCGCGCCCGAGCCTTTTTCCGGATCGGCATAGTCGTCGCCGATGACCGGAATGCGCCGGCCGACCAGCGGCAGCACCGCGGTCTTGCCGATCAGATG
>DATHPQ010000047.1:0-6793 GCA_035483735.1 Xanthobacteraceae bacterium
TATCTCGACAACGCCGCGTCGGCGCAGAAGCCGCAAGCCGTGCTCGACCGGCTGCATCAGGCCTATACGACGCAATATGCCAATGTGCATCGCGGCCTGCATTACCTCGCCAATGAGGCGACGGAGGCTTACGAGGGCGCGCGCGAAAAGGTCGCTGCCTTCCTCAATGCCGGGCGCAAGGAAGAGATCATCTTCACCCGCAACGCCACCGAGGCGATCAATCTGGTCGCCTATACGTTCGGCCGCGAGCGCATCAAGCCCGGCGACGAGATCGTGCTCTCGATCATGGAGCACCATTCTAATATCGTGCCGTGGCATTTTTTGCGCGAGCGACAAGGCGCCGTCATCAAATGGGCGCCAGTGGACGATGAGGGCAATTTCCTCATCAACGAGTTCGAAAAGCTTCTGACGCCGCGCACCAAGATGGTCGCCATCACCCAGATGTCGAACATGCTCGGCACTGCGGTGCCGGTGAAGGAAGTGGTGCGGCTGGCGCATGCCCGCGGCATTCCGGTGCTGGTCGACGGCGCGCAAGGCGCGGTGCATCTCGACGTCGATGTGCGCGATCTCGATTGCGACTTTTATGCCTTTACCGGCCACAAGCTCTACGGCCCGACCGGGATCGGCGCGCTCTACGGCAAGTACGAGCATCTCGCCGCCATGCCGCCGTTCAATGGCGGCGGCGAGATGATCCGCGAAGTATTTCAAGACAACGTCACCTATGGCGACCCGCCGCATAAATTCGAAGCCGGAACGCCGTCGATCGTGCAGGCGATCGGGCTGGGCGCCGCCATCGATTATGTCGGCTCGATCGGCAAGGCGCGCATCCGCAGCCACGAGGCGGGGCTTTTGCGTTATGCCCAGGACCGGCTGCGCGAGATCAATTCGTTGCGCATCATCGGCAATGCCAAGGACAAGGGGCCGATCGTCTCGTTCGAGATCAAGGGCGCGCATCCGCATGATGTCGCCACCATCATCGACCGCTCCGGCGTCGCCGTGCGCGCCGGCACCCATTGCGTCATGCCGCTGCTCGCCCGGTTCGGGGTGACGGCAACCTGCCGCGCCTCTTTCGCCATGTACAATACGCGCGAGGAGATCGACGTCCTTGCGCAGGCGCTGCTCAAGGCGCAGGCTTTCTTTAGTTGAAGGGTTTCGCCCATGAACGAAGACATGACTGAAAATATGTCCGAAGACGTGAAACTCGATGGAACCGCCGCCGCTGCGGAACAGCCGGCAACGGAACAGCTGACCCCTGGACAATCGGCCGCCGAGAAGCCGTCGGCCATCCCGCCCGAGGAAATGTCGCGCCTGACCGACGAGATCGTCGGCGCGCTCAAGACGGTCTATGACCCGGAAATTCCGGCTGACATCTATGAGCTCGGCTTGATCTACCGCGTCGATGTCGACGACGACCGCGCGGTCAGCATCGACATGACCTTGACGACGCCGAACTGCCCGTCGGCGGCGGAATTGCCGGCGCAGGTCGAGAATGCGGTCTCGGGCGTGCCGGGCGTGCGCGAAGCCAAGGTGACCATCGTCTGGGATCCGCCGTGGGATCCGAGCCGCATGTCGGACGAGGCCCGCGCAGTGCTCAATATGTGGTGATTTGCGGCGCGGACGCGCGCGCATTACATGATGTAGGTGAAGTCGTTAGCGTTTTTGACTTATTCCAGATCGCAAATGCCGCAGCGGCCTCGTGATGAGGCGATGCGGGGAGGGACTTGAAAATGGCAACTGCCCGGCCGAGACCTCAAGTAATGCGGCTCACTGAAGCCGCTGCCGAGCGCATCAAGACGGTCATGGCCAAAGCCGACCGTCCGATCACGGCTGTGCGCGTCGGCGTCAAGAACGGCGGCTGCGCCGGCATGGCCTACACGATGGAATATGCCGAGACCGTCAATCCGCTCGATGAAATCATCGAGGACCGGGGCGTGCGCATTCTCATCGACCCCAAAGCCGTGCTGTTCCTGCTCGGCACCGAGATGGACTACAAGATCGACAAGCTGTCGGCGCAGTTCATCTTCAACAATCCGAACCAGACTTCGGCCTGCGGCTGCGGCGAGTCGGTGCAGATCGAGCCGGCGCGCGAAGCCGATCTCGGCGCTCAATCCTAAATCATTCCTACGAAAGCGAGTGAGGCGGGGCGTTTCTACGCCACCCGCACGCGGGTAATGGTCTCGGCCTTGGCCTCGGTGTCGTTCTCACCGATCACGCGATTGCGGCCGTTGCGCTTGGCGGCATAGAGGCATTTGTCGGCGCGCTCGATGAGGAGCGGCGCATTGTCGGCCGGCCGCAGCTCGGCGACTCCGATCGAAATGGTCACGCGGCCGAGCCGCTCGCCGGTCGAGCGTTTCATCAATTCCCTGGTCATGACGGCGTGGCGGATTTGGTCGGCGATCAGCGTCGCCGCTTCGAGGCTGGTATTCGGCAGTGCGATGACGAATTCCTCGCCGCCATAGCGCGCGGCGATGTCCTGGCTTTTGACATTCTGCTTCACCGACAGCGCCACGAGCCGCAGCACATGGTCGCCGGTGAGGTGGCCGAATCTGTCGTTGAAGGTCTTGAAGTAGTCGATATCGGCCATCAACAACGAAAGTGGCTCGCTCTTGGCGGTCGCTTCCGCGATCGCTTGGGCGAGAGCGGCATTGAAATATTTGCGGTTGGCGAGCGTGGTGAGCTGATCGGTGAAACTTTCGGTGCGCACGGCCTCGAGATTATGCTGCAGGTGCTCGATCTCCTGGCGCGATGCCGCAAGCCGCGCTTCGAGCTTCTTGTTGCTCGTCTCCATTTCCCGGGCGCCTTGCACGAGATGCTCGATGACGGCGCGCAACGCTTCGCCGTCTTTGGCTTGCGCGAGCTTCTCGCTCGCGACCGTCAGGCGTTTGGAATAGGTGGTTGCCGAACCTGCGGCGGCGTCGATCGTCGACATGACCTGGTTGATCTCGTCGAGCACGCGCGTGCCGACCGAATCGATGCGCTCGCCGAAGCGGCTGTCGGAAAGATAAGTGTCGTAGATCTGTTCGAGATCGGTTTCGCTCAGTGAGCCGCTTTTCGCCAGCGCTTCGTTGATCGACTGATTGAGCGGCTGATTGTAGCCGGTCGCATAATGATACCAGATTGCAAAATTACGCGGCGAGGCCGACTGGCCCAACGCCTTGATCTGCCCGAGAGCAACTTCAGCGAAAGCGAGCGACCTCTCGTGCTCGTCGGGCACGTCCATCGATTGTCTCCAACCGCACTTGGGAATTCGAGAATCGCACGGGCGCGACAGCCGCCGGCGCCGATCTACGCGGGAAACTAGGAGAGAGCCGTGAAGGACCGGTAAACAGGTTTGACGGCATCACGCCGTCAAACGCATTGAAGGCAATCAAGCCTTAACGGGTACCGGACGCAGCAGAAAGGCGGGAAGGTGAGAAGAGTCGGATTCGTCTGAATGCGGACGCGCTGGCTGCGGCGCGCGGCGCGGTCTTTCTTCGCGGTGGGGTCTCGTCTCTTCGCTGCGCGGCTTTGCGCCGTCGCTGCGCGCCGCCGCCGGACGATGCGACGACCGGTGGCGGTGACCGTTGGACTGCCCGCGGGAGCTGTGCTGCGGGCGAGCGGCGTGCCGTGGCTCTTCAAGTGAGGCCCCAGGTTCGCCGGGTATCTTGTCCATCCACGGGATCGGTTGCCCGATTAGCTTTTCAATCGCCGCGACCGCTTTCGCGTCATTGCTGCCGGCAACCAAGGTGATCGCGATGCCGCTGCGCCCGGCGCGGCCGGTGCGGCCGATGCGGTGGACATAATCATCGGCATGTATCGGTACGTCGAAATTGTAGACATGGCCGACATCCGGAATGTCGAGGCCGCGCGCTGCGACGTCGGATGCGATGAGGAGGGTAACCTCGCCTTTGCGGAATTGCTCAAGCGCGGCCGTGCGCGCCGACTGGTCCATGTCGCCGTGCAACGCCTGCACTGAGAAGCCGTGACGCAGGAGCGAGCGATACAAAGTCGCGACGTCGCGTTTGCGGTTGCAGAAGACGATGGCGTTCTTCATGCCTTCGGCTCCGCGGACCAGGCGGCGCAACGTATCGCGCTTCTCGTGTGGCTCACGCCCCGATTTGGCGAGAAACTGCGTCGTTGTGGCGAGCGTCGTCGCCGGCTTTGCGACTTCGACGCGAACCGGATTGTGCAGGAATTGTTCGGTGATGCGCCGAATTTCCGTCGGCATGGTGGCGGTGAAGAACAGCGTCTGACGGGTGAAGGGAACGAGCTTGCAGATGCGCTCGATGTCGGGGATGAAACCCATGTCGAGCATGCGGTCGGCTTCGTCGATGACCAACAACTCGACGCCGTTGAGCAGCAAACGGCCGCGCTCGAAATGATCGAGCAGGCGGCCGGGCGTCGCGATCAGCACATCGACGCCGCGCATCAGCTTGGCGTCTTGATCGTCGAACGAAACGCCACCGATGATGAGGGCGACGTTGAGCTTGTGCTTGACGCCGTATCTGACAAAACTTTCTTCGACCTGCGCGGCGAGTTCGCGCGTCGGCTCGAGGATGAGAGTGCGCGGCATGCGAGCGCGGGCGCGGCCCTTTTCCAGCATCGTGAGCATGGGCAGCGTGAACGCCGCCGTTTTGCCGGTGCCGGTCTGGGCGATGCCGAGCACGTCGCGCCGGGCGAGGACGTGCGGGATGGCCTGATCTTGGATGGGAGTGGGAGTTTTGTAACCGGCCGCAGCGACGGCAGCGACAACTTTTTCGGACAAGCCGAGATGGGAAAACGACATAAACCCTCGATAGGGACCGCCTGCGCTTTACGGATTGGTTCAAACGCGGCTTAAAGCAGGGGAAACGCGCCAGGCGGTCGAATCTGCCCTAACTTGCGTTGCGCGCAACATAAGATCGATTGGCTGAAAGTCAACCTGAAATGGCCTCTTGCAATGCACTAAGTTAATCGGATTCCTTCACTTTTTCTCGAAACCTGGTCCTTGAACCGTCACAGGAATGCCAAATGCCGGACGCCGACGGCTTGCCGATTGTTCTGATCCCCGGCCTCACCTGCACCGCGCGCCTTTATGCCGAGCAGATTCCGGCGCTGTGGCCGTTCGGGCCGGTGACGGTTGCCGACCACAGGCGCGACGACAGCATCGCGGCTGTGGCGCGGCGGATTTTAGGCGCAGCGCCGCAACGCTTCGCGCTCGCGGGCCTGTCGATGGGCGGCTACATCGCGTTTGAGATCATGCGGCAGGCGCCGCAGCGCGTCGCCAAGCTTGCGCTCCTCGACACCGGAGCGCGCGCCGACACGCCCGAACAGACGGAGCGGCGCCATGTGCTGATGGCGCAAGCCAAGGCCGGCGGTTACGGCGAAATTGTCGATCTCGCTTATCCGCTCTACGTCCACCGCGATCGGCATAATGACGCGGCGCTGAAAAGCATCGTGCGCGAAATGATCGAAGCGACCGGGCTTGATGCTTATCTGCGGCAACAGCAAGCAATCATCGGCCGGCCCGATTCACGGCCCGGGCTGAAGGCGATTTCATGCCCGACGCTGGTGCTGGTGGGCGAGGGCGACGAGGCGACGCCGCCGGAACTCGCCCGCGAGATCACCTCGGGCATTCCAGGTTCGCGGCTCGCCGTCATTCCCGGCAGCGGACATTTGTCGACGCTGGAAAAACCTGACGCGGTCAACAAAGCCCTGATCGAATGGGTGCGGGGATAGATCCGGCTGCGACAATGGGGCTTGCGGCAGGAGAGACGCCAGCGCAAGGGCTGTGCTAACGATCGCCGCGACAAAACCTGTCCGCCGTATTGCAGGACAGGGCCGTAGAGCATGATCCGGAAAAGTGGAAGCCGGTTTTCCGAAAAGATCATGCCCTGTAAAATCAGTGAGGGAGGAAGTTCTGATGCGTTCTGGTCATTTCCTGCGCCGGGCAGTTGTGTCCGCGCTGGCCATTCTGGCTGTGTCGGCGTCGTCGTTCGCGCCCGCGCATGCCGCAGACGATTTCCCCAACCGGCCGATCCGGCTGATCGTCGGCTTCGCCGCCGGCGGCGGCAATGACATTTTCGCTCGCCTGGTCGCGGCAAAGGCGTCCGAAATTCTCGGCCAGCCGCTGGTGGTCGAAAACCGGCCCGGCGCCGGCGGCCGGCTGTCCGGCGAATATGTCTCCAACCAGCCCGCCGATGGCTACACGCTTCTGGTCGGCGCGTCGGGCGCAATGTCGATCGCCGCTGCGATCTATCCCGATCTGAAATTTCACCCGACCAAGACGTTGACGCCGCTCGCGATGATCGCGAGCTTTCCCCTGATTGCGGTGATCGGCGTCGACAATCCATCGAACAACGTCAAGGAACTGGTGGCCTGGGCGAAGGCGCATCCCGATAAGGCGAACTATCCGAGCACATCGCCCGCTTTCACCATCGCGACCGAGCAGCTGAAATTGAAGTCCGGCATGCCCGGCGTGATGATCCCTTATAAGAGCAGCAACGAGATGATCTTGAGCGTCATCGAGGGCCAGACCATGATCGCGATCGCCGACGGTCCGCCGACGGTGCCGCAGGTCAAGGCCGGCAAGGTGAAGGCGCTGGCGGTGACCGGCGCGGAGCGGTCCCCGGAACTGCCCGACACGCCGAGCATGGCGGAGGAAGGCTTCCCCGACGTCGACGTTCATCTGTGGAGCGGCATCTTTGCGCCGGTGGCGACGCCGCCCGATGTCGTCGCCAAACTTGAGAAGGCGCTGAGCCAGGCGATCCGCGACCCGGACGTGTCGGCAAAGCTCAGGGCCATGGCCGCCGATCCCGGCGGCGGCTCGCCCGAG
>DATHPQ010000048.1:0-29025 GCA_035483735.1 Xanthobacteraceae bacterium
TATTCCAACAAGCTTATTGATTGGGCTTGATTGAGGAAGGGTAAGTACCTCAATGCCCCTCGAACGACATCAGCGTTCGCACCGGCACGTCCATCGCCCGCAGTTTCGCAGCACCGCCGAGGTCCGGCAGGTCGATGATGAAGCAGGCCGCCACGACATTGGCGCCGATCTGGCGCAGCAATTTTACGGCGCCCTCCGCGGTGCCGCCGGTGGCGATCAGATCGTCGACCAGGATCACGCGTTCGCCCTTGGCAATCGCATCGACATGCATTTCCATCTCATCGACGCCGTATTCGAGCGAATAGCCGATACTGACGCGCTTGAACGGCAGCTTGCCCTTCTTGCGGATCGGCACGAAGCCGCAGGACACCTGATGCGCCAGCGCGCCGCCGAGGATGAAGCCGCGTGCCTCGATGCCCGCAACCTTGTCGATCTTGCCGCCGGCCCAAGGCTGCACCAGTTCGTCGACGGCGCGGCGGAAGGCCCGCGCATTGCCGAGAAGCGTCGTGATGTCGCGGAACATGATGCCGGGCTTTGGGTAGTCCGGGATGGTGCGGATCGCAGCCTTCAGGTCGTTCTCCAAAGCTACACTGGTCATGTTCGACAAAGCCCCATCGTCTTCAAAAGCGTCATCGTCTTCAAAAGCGTCATCGTCTTCAAAGCGTCATGGCGACGTCCGCGCGCCGCGCGGAAATGCCGGACAACCGTAAGCCCCACGCCACTGTGGCGAACCGCGCGCTGCAACGCAACAGCAGCGCCGTACCGACACAAGGCCGGCACGGCGGCGCATGCCGTCAGGGTTGAATGCGCTGAGCGCCGGTCTTAAGCCGAGGTTTTCTGCGGCTTTTCCAGTTCCGGATCGTGCAGGATATCGTGCCAGAGCTTCTTCTTCGAGAGGTAGAGCAGGCACGTGAAGGCGATGAGGAAGATCATCACCTGGAAGCCGAGGCGGTGGCGCGCATTGAGCGTCGGCTCCGCCGTCCACATCAGGAAGGCGGCGACGTCACGGCCATATTGATCGACGGTCGTCGGCGTGCCGTCGGTATATTCGACTTGGCCGTCGCTGAGCGGCTTGGGCATGCCGATGGCACCGCCCGGAAAATATTTGTTGTATTGGCCACCCGGCGGCACCACGAAGCCCGCGGGCGGATTCTCGTAGCCGTTGAGGATGGCGTGGATGTAATCAGGCCCATCCTCCTGGTACATCGTGAACGCATCGAAGACGAAATAAGGGAAGCCCGCTTCGTAGCTGCGCGCCTTGGCGAGCACCGACATATCCGGCGGCAGCTTGCCGCCGAGCGCCGCGCGCGCCGCCTGGTCATTGGCGAAAGGCGGCGGGAAATAATCGGAAATCTGCCCGGGCCGCTGGAACATCTGGCCTTCATCGTTCGGGCCCGCGGTGACCTGGAAGGTTGCCGCGATTGCGCTGGCTTGCGCATCCGTAAAGCCCGGCCCACCCGGCTCGGCGAGGTTACGGAACGACAGAAGTTTGATGCTGTGGCAGGTCGAACAGACCTCGCGATAGATCTTGAAGCCGCGCTGCAGTTGCGCCGGGTCGTAGGTGCCGAACGGTCCGTGGAACGACCAGGTCTGCCGCGGCGGGGCGTCAGCGTCCTGCGCCGACGCGGCATAGATGCCGAGGCTCGAAAGCGCCGCCGCAACGGCGAGGATCAAAATGCTGCGCTGAAATTTCATGGCCGGTCTCCCCTCAGGCGCCCGATGCCGATGCCGGCGCGCTCTTGCCCAGCACCGATTCCGAGATGGAGTTCGGGAGCGGCTTTGTCGTTTCGACCAAACCGAGGATCGGCAAGATCACCCAGATGAAGCCGAAATAGTAGATGGTGAGAATTCGCGCCGCGATCACATAACCGCCGGTCGGCTCCTGCGAACCGAGATAGCCGAGCCCGATGACGGCAATGAAGAAGATGAACAGGCACTGCCGGAACATCGGCCGATAATTCGCCGAGCGTACGCGCGACGTATCGAGCCACGGCAGGAAGGCGAGCGAGACGATTGCAAGCCCGAGCGCACAGACGCCGATCAGCTTGTTCGGGATCGCGCGCAGGATGGCGTAGAACGGCAGATAGTACCATTCCGGCACGATATGCGTCGGCGTCTGGCCCGGGTTGGCCGGAATGTAATTGTCGGAATGGCCGAGATAGTTCGGGATGTAGAAGATGAAATAGGCGAAGAGGATGCAGAACAGCCCGGTGAAGAAAGCATCCTTGATCGTGGCATAAGGCGTGAACGCCACCGTGTCCTTTTCGGTTTTCGTATCGACGCCGGTCGGATTGTTCTGGCCGACCACGTGCAGCGCCCAGAGGTGCAGCACGACGACGCCGGCGATGACGAACGGCAGCAGGTAGTGCAGCGAATAGAAGCGATTGAGCGTCGGGTTGCCGACCGCGAAGCCACCCCACAGCCAGGTGACGATCGGATCGCCGACGCCCGGAAACGCCGAGAACAGGTTGGTGATGACGGTCGCCGCCCAGAAGCTCATCTGACCCCACGGCAGCACGTAGCCCATGAAGCCGGTCGCGACCATGAGCAGGAACAGGATGACGCCGAGGATCCACAACACTTCGCGCGGCTCCTTGTAGGAGCCGTAATACATGCCGCGCGCTATATGGATATAGACGGCGAGGAAGAAGAACGAAGCGCCGTTGGCGTGGATGTAGCGCAGCAGCCAGCCATAATTGACGTCGCGCATGATGCCTTCGACGGAATTGAAGGCGAGATCAACATTCGGCGTGTAATGCATCGCCAGCACGACGCCGGTGACGATCTGCACGCCGAGCATGAAGGTCAGGATGCCGCCGAACGTCCACCAATAATTCAAATTGCGCGGCGTCGGATATGCGATGAAGGAAGAATAAACGAAGCTCGCGATGGGCAGCCGCCGCTCCAACCATTGCATGAATGGGCTCTGCGGCTGATAGGTCGAGTGTCCGCTCATTGTCGAACCTTATGCCTGACTGGTTTCGCCGATCCGGATTTTACTGGCGGAGATGAATTGATAGGGCGGCAACGGCAGATTGAGCGGAGCCGGCCCCTGGCGGATCCGCCCTGACGAATCGTATTGCGAACCGTGGCACGGGCAGAACCAGCCGTCGAAGTTGCCCTGATGCGGCAGCGGAATACAACCGAGATGTGTGCAGATGCCGATCACTACGAGCCACTGCTCGTGGCCGGCTTGGACGCGCGCCGAATCCGGCTGCGGATCGCGCAGGGTCTGCCAATCGACGTCCTGTGCGAGTTTTACGTCGTTCGGGGTGCGGTTGAAGATGAAGATCGGTTTCGACCGCCAGAACACCTGGATGATCTGGCCAGCCTGGATGGGCGCGAGATCGACTTCGACGGGCGCGCCGGCGGCAATTGTAGAGGAATCCGGGTTCATCTGCCCGATCAGCGGCACCAGCGTCGCGGCGGCCGCTACGGCACCGACAGTCGCCGTCGCAATGTAGAGGAAATCGCGGCGTGTTGGTTCAGCCGAAGAGATCGCGGTCACTGTTCTTCCACCCTCGCCCGTCTTGCGTTTATTCCACCCCATGCTGCGCTTGGGCTACGATTTTGCCTCGTGCAGCGGCAGATGGGTTCGCATCCGGCCTGGGGAAGGTCAGAGGCGTTGCATTCCGGTGGGGGTTTATTGGCACCCTTGCCGGGAGAGTGCAAGGGTAGGCGCGACGACACCCACAATGCCGCCATAGCGCCCGGTGGCACCCCCGATGCAGGCTCAATACAGGCGCGATCCGCAGACCTCGAATCAGCGCGCGACGTCCGACCATGCCCCTTCGCATTGCCCTCTATCAGCCCGATATTCCGCAAAATACCGGAACCGTTTTGCGCTTGTGCGCCTGCCTTGGGATTGCGGCGGACATTATCGAACCGGCCGGCTTTCCGACCTCCGACCGGGCCTTCCGCCGCGCCGGGATGGACTATCTCGATGCCGTCGACATCGTGCGGCATGCGTCGTGGGGCGAATTCGAGGCTTGGCGGCGCGGCGGACACAGTCGCCTCGTACTGTTCACGACCAAGGCGACACTGTCCTATCTCGATTACAGCTTTGAGACGGACGACATTCTCTTGTTCGGCCGCGAGTCCGCCGGCGTTCCCGACGAGGTGCATGATGCCGCCGATGCCCGCCTCGTCATCCCGCTGCGGCCGGGACTGCGCTCGCTCAATGTCGCCCTCGCCGCCGCCATGGCGGCCGGCGAAGCGCTGCGGCAGACCGGCGATAGACCTGCATGAAACAACGACCCGTATGAGACAGCGATCTGGATCAATACCTTCGTGCGCTATTATGACATTATCGCGCCAATAGTCCGCGCAACCGCATAAACAACCGCTAACCAGCCGACTTGTCATGAACGGTGGCACGACCGAAGAGCGCAAAGCGAAAGCGAAGGCCTGGTTCGAATCGCTGCGCGATCAGATCACCTCTGCCTTCGAAGCGCTGGAAGACGCGCTACCCGCAAGCGCGCCGCTTGCCGATCGCCCCGCCGGCCGCTTCACACGCACGCCGTGGAATCGCACCGATCACACGGGGAATCCCGGCGGTGGCGGCACGATGGCGATGATGAAAGGCCGCGTCTTCGAGAAAGTCGGCGTTCATGTCTCATCCGTGTTCGGCGAATTCGCACCAGAATTCCGCAAGGAGATTCCGGGCGCCGCCGAGGATCCGCGCTTCTTCGCCGCCGGTATCTCGCTGATCGCCCACTTGCACAATCCGCATGTGCCTGCCGTGCACATGAATACGCGCTATGTCGTCACCACCAAATCGTGGTTCGGCGGCGGCGTCGATCTGACGCCGGTGCTGGAGACACGGCGCAGCCAAGACGATCCGGACACAAAGGCCTTCCACGCCGCGATGAAAGCCGCTTGCGATGCACATGCCGGTGTCGCGAGCTACGACAAATACAAAAAATGGTGCGACGAATATTTCTTTCTCAAGCATCGTGGCGAGATGCGCGGCATCGGCGGAATCTTTTACGATTGGCTCGATAGCGGCGACTTTGATTCCGACTTCGCCTTCACCAGGGACGTCGGGCGTGCGTTTCTCGCCATCTATCCGCAATTGGTGCGGAAAAACTTCGCCGCGCCGTGGAGCGAGGCCGAGCGCGAGGAGCAATTGGTGCGCCGCGGCCGTTATGTGGAGTTCAATCTGCTCTACGATCGCGGCACGATTTTCGGCCTGCGCACCGGCGGCAATGTCGAGTCGATCCTGTCCTCGATGCCGCCGGTGGTGAAGTGGCCGTAAAGCTGGCTGTGAAGATTCGGGCATTATCAATCATTTGAACGCTGCGCCGATATTCGACAATAAGATCGCGCGCGCCCCGCCGGTGACGAACATTCGTCACATGACGTCTTTAGGCTGTGGCCGCCCAATCATCGAATACAGGAGACGAAGATGGCATTCGCGCCCGGCGACATCGTTGCGCTCAAGTCAGGCGGTCATTCCATGACCGTCATTGCAATTGAAGCTGAAGAGGTCGACTGCCTGTGGCTCAACGACGCCGGCGAACTGTTCCGGCAGTCGATCCCGGCGATCGCGCTGACCATGATCGAACAGAGCGAGGCGGACGAGGACGACGCGGAAGAGGACCACGACGAGGACGACGAAGACGAAGATGATGATGACGACGACGAGGACGAGGACGAGGAAGACGACGAGGACGGCGAGAAGCGGCGCAAGAAGGCCTGACGTCGGCAGCCTTCGCCGGTTACCAGCGGCAATGTTGATTAGATTTTGTCCTCAATGCCGCTGGTGGCGAGCGGCTGCAACGGTACTTGCGAATCCCCGTTGCAATCGCCCTTGAAGCAATCGTAGATTGAGGTGCTGCGTCCGTCCTGACCGTGGGGCGAGTATGGCAAGCGTTGACGTCGGCGGAACCTATGCGCCACGCGACAAACCGGCCGCAACTTCGGCCGACGCTGCCTCTGACACTCAAGCGTCTGGTGCTCCAGGCAATGGCGCTGCGGCCAAGCCGGGTTTTTGGCAACGCGTCAAAGGCGTCGTCGTCAGCACCGAAACCGAATTCGCCTTCGTCAAGGGTCTCGCGATCGTCAGCGTATTCGGCACCCTGATCGGCGCCTATTTCCAATATTTGTCGTCCTACCAGGACAAGGTGTCCGCGCTGGCGCAGGCGGACATGACCGCGGCCACCACGGCATTCACCGACACGTCGAATACGCTGTCGCAGGCGATCACCCTTCAAGACCTCCTGTTCTACGACTTCGTCCACGCCAACAAGCTCAATGCCGGCGGCGACGACAACGCGTTGACCAGCAAGCACGCGCGCGATTTGGACAAGCCTTACGAGGATACGGCCTCGTCACTGCACGAGAACATCAATCTGATCGCGCGGAAGATGGAAATCTATGTCGACTGGCCGAGCAATCTCGACCGCGATCCGGCGACCCAAACGAGTTTCGGCGCTGACCCGATCAATATGTCGGCGCTTGGCGATGTCGACTTCGATTGCGATCAGGATATGCCGAAGTTCGACCCGAACGATCATGTCGTTTCCAAAACCAAGAACGGAAGATCGCTGAGTGTCGACTGGTACAGCGCCAAGCATCACGTCTATACGATCGCCTATTGCTTTGAAGTGACCCACAAGGCCTGGATGGAAGTGGTCCGGCAATGGGCGTCACAAAGCTCGCTGCAGCCTGATGCGGCGGCCAATTTCTTCTCCAACCACACCGCCGATCATCTGCATGGCCGGCTCGACAGCGAAATCGTGCGGCTCAACGCCTTCATGAGCCGGGCCATGAATGAAATGGAAGGTATCCGCGTCAAATACCGGCCCGCCGGCTTCATGTGCAGCGTGCCTGGCCTGCGCGAAATCATGGGCCGGAAATGCACGCCGATCCGCGTCGCAGAACAGTGAGCCGCGCTGGTCTACGCGCTGAACGCCCCGGCAATCATGACCAGGCCGCCGACGATGACTACGGCGTCGAGCAGTACGGTATGAACATGCACCGGCAGGCGCTCGACGATGAGTTTCGCCAGGAACGTGCAGGGAAAAGTCACCGCACCGATCAAGAAGCCGACCGCAATCACTTTCGGCGTGAGAACGCCGGCGGCGGCAAACACGCCGACTTTGATGACTCCGGTGACGACCGAGATCGCAGCGTCGGTCGCGATCACCGCGGCGCCTTCAAGGCCGGTCGCCATCAGCACCGACAACATGATCACCCCGGCGCCGGTAGTGCCGCCCATCAGGAGGCCCCAGCCGGCGGCACCGACGAAGAAGCCCTTTTCACCGAGGTGCAAACCGCGCCGCTTGAGTAGTCGCCGCAGCGGCACCGTCGCGATCAGGGTCGTACCAATCACCAAAGCCGCGCCCCGGCCCGTCAGCAGCGTATAAAGCCAGGCGCCGAGCGCGCAGGCCGGCAGCGCAACAGAAAGCGCAACGACGACGCGCCGCGGGTCGACAGAGCGGCGGAACGCGGTCACGCGCGCGGTATTCGAGAACATCGCGGAGATGGCGATGATCGGCACCACCGGAGCGGCGCCGACCATCGGCACCAGGATGAGCGGCATCAGCGCGCCGGTGCCATAGCCCGCAACCCCGCCGGCAACAGCGGAGAACGCCGCCAGACCGACGATGAGAACAAGCTGGATAAGGGTCACATCCGGCAGGAATGGCATGTGCGGGGCAAGGGAGCAGTGCGGATATAGACGTTGACTTGAGCACGCTCAGTTACGAGAACTGTCACCCGACGAAAAGTTAATTCGTGGAGCCCAGCGATGGACCTCGGAATTGCCGGCCGCAAGGCGATCGTATGCGCTTCGAGCCGGGGTCTGGGGCTCGCCTGCGCCAAGGCGCTGGCAGAGGCCGGCTGCGAGGTCGTGATCAACGGCCGCGACGTTGAAAAGCTTGGCGCCGCGGCTGCCGGCCTGCACAAGGCGACCGGCGCCAAGATCATCCCGGTCGCCGCCGATGTCGCCTCGCCCGAGGGCCAGAAGGCGCTGTTCGCCGCCTGCCCGGAGCCCGATATCCTGGTCAACAATAATGGCGGCCCGCCGTTTCGCGATTTTCGCGAGCTTGACCGCCAGAAGATCCTCGACGGCGTCATCGGCAATATGGTCGTCGGCATCGAGCTGATCCAGAAAGCGATCGACGCGATGGTGGCGAAAAAATTCGGGCGCATCGTCAATATCACGTCTGGCTCGGTCAAAATGCCGATCGCCGGGCTCGATCTGTCGTCGGGCGCACGCGCCGGACTGACCGCGTTCCTGGCCGGGGTGGCGCGCACGGTTGCGAATTCAAACGTCACCATCAACTTCATGCTGCCCGGCATATTCGAGACCGATCGCTTCCGGTCCAATGTCGAGACCACCATGCAGAAAAAGAAGATCAGCTACGACACAGCCCTCGCCGAGCGCGTCGCCACCGTACCGGCGCGCCGCATCGGCCAGCCCGACGAATTCGGCGCCATGTGCGCTTTCCTTTGCTCGGCGCAAGCCGGCTACATTACCGGACAAAACATTCTCATCGACGGCGGCGTTTTTCCGGGCGCGTTCTAGCGCATGATCCCGAAAAGTGGGAACCGGTTTTCGGAAAAGATCATGCGTAAACAATATCCAGCACGAATTTCATCGCGATAGGATCACCGACAAGGATCATAGGAGAGAAACCCCATGAAACTCGTTCGCTACGGCGCGCCGGGCCGCGAAAAGCCCGGCATGATCGACAAGGACGGCAAGCTGCGCGATCTGTCGAAGATCGTTCCCGACATTTCAGGCGACGTGCTTTCGCCCAAGGGGCTGAACAAGCTGCGCAAGCTGAAGCCGGAAAAGCTGCCGCCGGTGCGCGGCAATCCGCGCATCGGCGCCTGCGTCGGCCATGTCGGCAATTTCATCGCGATCGGGTTGAACTATTCCGACCACGCCGCCGAAGCCGGCATGCCGATCCCGAAAGAGCCGATCATCTTCAACAAGGCGCCGTCCTGCATCTGCGGCCCCAACGACGACACCATGACCCCGAAGGGTTCGACCAAGCTCGACTGGGAAGTCGAGCTCGGCATCGTCATCGGCCAGCACGCCCGCTATGTCAGCAAGGACAAGGCGCTCGACGTTGTCGCCGGCTATTTCCTTGCCAATGACGTGTCCGAGCGCGTGTTTCAGATCGAGCGCGCCGGGCAATGGACCAAGGGCAAAGGCTGCGAGACCTTCGGCCCCATCGGCCCGTGGCTCGTCACCAAGGACGAGATCAAGGATCCGCAGAACCTCGAAATGTGGCTCGACGTCAACGGTGAAAAGCGCCAGCGCGGCAATACCTCGACCATGATCTTCAACTGCCGCGAGATCGTCGCGTGCTGCTCGAGCTATTTCGCGCTCGAGCCCGGCGACGTCATCATCACCGGCACGCCGCCCGGCGTCGGTCTCGGCATGAAGCCCGAGCCGAAATTCTTGAAAGCCGGCGACGTGGTGACGCTCGGCATCACCGGGCTCGGCGAACAGCGCCAGAAGGTGGTGAAGTTCAAGTAGCGACGTCCCTCTCCCTGCGCCGGGTAGGGAAGGCCCCCTACCCCGTTCTTGCCTCGAGCACGGCCTGCAGCGAGATGCGCGACCATCCGGCAATCTTGTCGCGGAACCCGGCATAGGCCGCGTGCACCTTTTGCGCGGCCGCGCTCTTGCCGGCGAGTTCGCCGAGCACATCGGTCGCCTGCGCACGTGCGGCGACGACCAGATCTTCGGGAAACGTGCGCAGTTGCACTTTGTCGCGCGTGGTCAGCGTGGCGAGCGCTTCGAGATTGAGGCGCTCCATTTCGGCGAGCGCGTAGGAGGCTTCCCGTGCGGAGGCCGCCGCCACGATCGCCTGCAGCTCGGCGTCGAGGCTCGCCCAGGCTTTGAGCGAGACGATGCATTCGCCGGTGCCGTTCGGCTTGTTGAAGCCCGGGCCGTAGTAGAGCGTGGCGAAGCGATAGAGGCCGAGCGCGATGTCGGAGCCCGGACCGACGAATTCGGCGCCGTCGATGACGCCGGATTGCAGCGCCACCAGAATCTCGCCGGGCGACGTGGTCTGCGGCACGGCGCCGAGCCGGCGATAGACCTCGCCGCCGAGACCGAGCGAGCGCACTTTCAGGCCGCGCATGTCGTCGCGATCCCTGATCTCGCGGCGGAACCAGCCGCCCATGCAGACGCCGGTATTGCCCGCCATGAACGGCTTGACGTTGAACGGCGCGTAAAGCTCGTCCCACAGGTCCTGGCCGCCGCCGGCATCGATCCAGGCGACATGCTCGTTCGGCGTCAGCCCGAACGGCACCGTGGTGAAGAAGGCCGTCGCCGGCTCCTTGCCCTGCCAATAGAACGCTGCGGTATGGCCCATCTCGGCGACGCCGGAGCCGACCGCATCGAGAACTTCAAAGGCCGGCACCACTTCGCCGGCGGCCGACACCGTGATCTCGATACGGCCGCCGGAGAGCGTGGCGATGCGTTCGGCGACGCGCTCCGCCGACATGCCGGGACCGGGCAGCCGCTTCGGCCACGACGTGACCATGCGCCAGCGGCGCTTGTCGCTTTGCGCGATTGCCGGCGCCGCGAGCGCGCTCGCCAGTCCGATGGCCCCGCCAAGTACCCCACCACCCGCGAGCGCGCGGCGCGTGATCGTGCTCATGGCATTCATCCTCGATCGAAAACTTAAAGATGGGCTTCAGCTTAGATGACGCCGCACAACAGCAACAAGCCTAGCGAGCCCGGGCCCTCTTTAGCGCCCCCGGAAAGACTACGGGCGGGATGGTGCGTGCCCAGACACTTTGGATGCGCGCGATCTCCGCCTCAAAGGCTTGCAGGAACAATTGCGCCTGCGGCGACGGCGTGCGCCGCGCCGGCGAGATCACCACGAATTCGGCGATCAGCGGCGGATCGTCGATCGCCGAGATCACCCGCCCCATCGGGCGCTCGATATCGGCGACGCAGATCAGCCCGGACAGGATCGCCACCCAATCGGAACGCAGCACGAGCTGCAGCGTGCCGATCATGGCGTCCATCTCGATCATGCTCTCGACTTCGATGCCGTGGGTCTCGAAATAGACCTCGATGTTGCGGCGACGGACATTGGCGCGGCCGGGCAAAATGATTTTCAGCGGCCCGCAATCCTTCAGCCGCACCGGCGCGAACGGCTTGAGCCCGCGCGTGATATTCGACACCAGCATTTCGCGGTCGCGCGCAATCAGCCGCGTCTTCAAGCCGACGCGGCCCTCGGCCGCCGGGACCGCGGCGAAATCAAGCTCGCCGTTCTGCACCATGTCGGTGAGCGTGCCGCTATAGCCCTCGACGATATGCAGACGGACGTCCGGATATTGCGCGACGAATTTCTCCAGCGCCGGCGCCAGCGCCGCCCGCGTCAGCGTCGGAATGAGCCCGATGCGCAGATCGCCGGCCACGCGCGTGGCGAAGACGCGCACGTCTGCATTGGCTTTCGCGATTTGCCCGACCGCTTCGATGCAATGTTTGTAGTAGCGCTGCCCGGCCGGCGTCGGCTTCACGCCGCGCGCCGAGCGCTCGAAAAGCTTGACCCCGAGCTCGCGCTCGACAGCGGCGACATGCTGGGAAATGCCTGATTGCGTGGCGTTTTCCCGCGCGGCGGCAGCGGTGAACGAGCCTTCCTCGCACACCGCAATGATCGCCCTGATCTGCCGCAGTGCAATTTCTGTCATTATAAATCCTGATGACTTAGGCCTCTATATATTAATTCGCTTGAGGAGCCCAGTCTTGGTAACTTTTGGGTTAATCCTGGAGACGACACGAGGCGCCATGAAGCTCGGCTTCTTCACCATGCCTATTCATCCGCTGGGCAAGGACTGGCGGACGTCGCTGCGCGAGGATCGCGAGGCCTTTATCCTCGCCGACAGACTCGGCTTCGTCGAAGGCTATGTCGGCGAGCACGCCACCGACCGCGCCGAGAACATCACCTCCTGCGCGGTCTTCATCGCGAGCCTGATCGACGCCACCAAGTCGATCAAGCTCGGCACCGGCACCATCAACATGCCAAACTCGCATCCGGTCGCGACCGCGTCGCAGATCGCGATGCTCGATCACATGCTCGATGGCCGCTTCATCTTCGGAATCAGCCCCGGCGGGCTTCTGTCCGACGCCGAGGCCTTTGGCAATCTCGACGCCGACCGCAACGCGATGTTCCTCGAGGCCATCAACACAGTTCTGAAAATCTGGGTGGGCGAGCCGCCCTACGACATCACCGGAAAATACTGGTCGGTGAAGATCGAACGGCAGGCGATGCCCGAGATCGGCCAGGGCTTTCTGCCGAGGCCGCTGCAGAAACCGCACCCGCCGATCGTCGTCACCGCGGTGGCGCCGTTCTCCAAGGGGGTGACCGAGGCCGCCGCCCGCGGCTGGGACCCGATCTCGGCGAACTTTCTGATGCCGGAATGGGTGAGGAGCCACTGGCCGAAATATGCCGAGGGCTGCGAGCGCATCGGGCGCAAGGCCGATCCGGCAAATTGGCGCGTCGCCAAAAGCATCTTCGTCGCCGACGACGACAAAACCGCCAAAGCCTACGCGATCGGGGCCGACAGTCCCTATCGCTATTATTACAGCCAGCTCTACACCAAGCTGAAGAAGGGCCGGCTTGAATTGTTCAAGACGCGGCGCGACCAGCCCGACAGCGAAGTGACGCTCGACAGCATTTGCGATCAGCTGATCATCTATGGCTCGCCGGACAAGGTCGCCGACGAGATCCTGAAATTCCGCGACAAGGTCGGCGATTTCGGCACGCTGCTTTACGCCGGCAAGGACTGGAGCGATCCGGAGCTCGGCAAGCGCTCGATGACGCTGCTCGCGGAAAAGGTGATGCCCAAGGTCAATGCCGCTATAAAGGCGTGATGAAAAAACCAGTGAGCCGGTAGTGGCGCGCCCCCGCGTTTTTGTCACCCAGCCGATCGCCGAGAGCGCGCTCGCACGCCTGCGCGCTGTCGCCGATGTCGAGATCAATGCGGATTCAAGCCGCGTCCTCGACAAGGCAAAGCTCGTCGCGGCGGTGAAGCGCTGCGACATTCTGCTGTCGCTGCTTCACGACACCGTCGATGCCGAGGTGCTCGCCGCCAATCCGCACCTGAAAGCGGTGTCCTCGATGAACATCACACAGGACCGCATCGATCTTGCCGAAGCGACGCGGCGCGGCATTCCGGTGACCAATATCCCGGCCATCGTCACCGACGCCACCGCCGATATCGGCTTCGGCCTCCTGCTCGCGGTGGCGCGCAATATCCCGCTCGGCGACAGATTGTTCCGCAGCGGCGTCTATCCGGGCTCGCAGTCCAATCATCTGGCCGGCGCGGCGGTCACCGGCCGCACGCTGGGCCTGGTCGGCTTCGGCCGTATCGGCCAGGCCATGGCGCGGCGTGGCCGCGGCTTCGATATGAACATCATCTACGCCGATCCGCGCCGGCTGCCGGCCGAGGAAGAAGCGAAGTTCGCCGCCGGCTATCGCAGCTTCGACGATCTCTTGCGCGAGGCCGATTTCGTGTCGCTGCATCCGCAGCTGTTGCCGCAGACCCGCCATCTGATGAGCGACCGGCAATTTGCCCTGATGAAGCCGACGGCCTTCGTCATCAATACCTCGCGCGGGCCGATCATCGACGAGGCGGCTTTGGTCCGCGCGCTCAAGGAGAAAAAGATCGCCGGCGCGGGCCTCGACGTCTTCGAGCACGAGCCTGACGTATCGCCCGAGCTCACCGCCATGCCGAACGTGGTGCTGACTCCGCATCTCGGCAGCGCCGTTGCCTCGCTGCGCGAAGGCATGGCTCACGTCGTGGTCGACAACACCATCGCGCTGATCGAAGGCAAGCCGCCGGTGAGCTGCCTCAATCCCGAAGTCTTGAAGAAGCAGTTCTAGGGCATGATCCCGAAAAAGCCTGTCCTCGGACTTGATCCGCGGGTGGAAACTGGTTTTCGGAAAAGATCATGCTCCAGAAAAGTTCGCGCGGCCTCCAGTTCGTAGGATTGAGAACAATTTTGTTAAATTGCGCGGCGCCTGCAAGCGTCTGGCGCGATCCCGAGCAACGATGCTATTGATAGCGCGGCAATCTCGTGAGGTTGGGATTTCCCAGCGCGAGTTCACCGCATGATCACGCCGACCGCCGTTCTTGTCGTCGACGATTCCTTGACGGTCAGAAATATCGTCGTCAAGAGTCTCAGGAACCTCGGCTTTAGCGATGTCGATGCGGCGGAAGATGGCAAGCTCGCGCTCGAGCGCATGCGGGAAAAGCAATACGGCCTGCTCATTTCCGATTGGGAAATGCCGAACATGAGCGGCGAAGACTTTCTGAAGACCGTCCGCCGCGACCCCAAATGCATGAAAATGCCGATCATCATGATCACCGGCACCACGACTCGCGGCACGTCATGGCTCGCCGGCGCCAATGCCTATCTGCAAAAGCCGTTCACCGACGCCGATTTCGAGAAAGCCGTCAAATCCGCCTTGAGCGGCCATTAGCAAGGCAAGAACGGCATCCGCCGCCGCACGTGCTCAGCGCGATGTCTGCTTGCGCAGCGCCGCAATGTCGCTCTCGGTGACCGCTGATTTCTCGCTGCCGAAGCGCGCCGTGACGTAATTGGCGACGGCGGCGATTTCCGTGTCGGAAAAGATGTCGCCGAAGGCCGGCATCGAAACCACGCCCTGCGGCTCGTTGCGCCGCGTGCCGGAGATGACGATCTGCGCGACATTCGTCGCCGCCGGATCGTTGACCGCCCGCGCGCCGGCAATCGTGGCATAAGGCGTGATCGCGCTGACGCCGGTCCAGTTGTGGCAGCTGACGCAGGCCTCCTGGAAGATCTTCTTGCCGAGCGCGTTGGCGGCAACCGCATTATCTTTCGGCGACGCCGGGGCCGGCGGCGCGAGCGTTGCCGGCAGGTCGGGCGATGCGACCGGCGGGACGCTACGGACAAAGCTGACCAGCGCGTGAATGTCCTCGGGCGCCATCTGGCTGAAGCTTTCATCGACCGCCTCGCCCATCGGACCTGCGGCCGTGCCGCGGACCGAGGCATGGCCATGCGCCAGATAATCGAAGACTTCGGCGTCGCTCCAGGCGCCGATGCCGGTGCCCTTGTCGGAAGTGATGTTGTAGGCGTGCCATCCCGCCGTCACCGCGCCGGCGAATTTCTTGCGGTTATCGAGCGCAAAGGCCAAGTTGCGCGGCGTATGGCATTCGCCGCAATGCGCCAGTGCTTCGGCGAGATAGGCGCCGCGATTCCACTGCGCGCTCTGCGACGTATTCGGCGCAAAGCGGGTGTCGGCGTTGAAGAAGAACGACCAGATCGCCATCGCCCAGCGCTGGTTATAGGGGAAGCCCAGCGTGTCGGCGCGATTGACGGCGTGGGCGGACGGCAGGCTGAGCAGATAGGCCTTGATCGCCAGCGCGTCCGCATCGGTCATGTAGGTATAAGACGGATAGGGCATCGCCGGATAAAGCCGCACGCCATCCTTGCGGACGCCGCGCTGCACGGCATTGAGAAAGTCCTGATCGCTGTAGTCGCCGATCCCGGTGTCCTTGTCGGCCGTGATATTGGTCGAATAGAGTACCCCGCCGAACGGCAGCGGGATTGCGAGCCCGCCGGCATAGGCTTGGCCGCCGGGCGCGGTGTGACAGACCATGCAATCAGCGGCGCGCGCCAGATATTCGCCACGCTTGACCACGTCGGCACCGGCAAGGCTCGCGGGAACGCCGGTCGGATTGGCGTCTTTGTAATCGGCCAGGGCAACAGTCGAGCCACCGGCAAAAGCCAGCGGCCCCGGATTGAATTGCCGCCACGCAACGAAACCGGCGACGATCAAGACGAGCAGAATAACGATCCAGATTCTGCGCATGACACTTACGCCTTGTTGGCGATGGCGATCGCCTTGCGGTCGATCGGCAGGCGGCGCAACGCAACACCGGTCGCGGCATAGATTGCATTGCGCAAAGCCGGCGGCCCCGCGGTCGCGCCGGTCTCGCCGATGCCGCCCGGGTCTTCGAGGCTCTTGATGACGTGCACCTCGATCTTGGGCACTTCGTCGATGCGCAGCATGCGGTAGTCGTTGAAGTTCGACTGCTGCACACGGCCGTTTTCGATGGTGATCTCGCCGTACAATGCAGCGGTGAGACCGAAGATCAGCCCGCCTTGCAGCTGCGCGACGATCGTATCGGGATTGATCGCAATTCCGGTATCGACCGCCGACGTGACGCGGCGCAGGTGCACCTCGCCATGTTCGTCGACTTCGGCCTCGACCACGGTAGCGATGAAGCTGCCGAACGACGGCTGCGCGCAGACGCCGCGCCCGACGCGCGCCGGCAGCGGCTTACCCCAATCGGATTTCTCGGCAACGAGATCGAGCGCTGCTTTCAGACGCGGATTGCCGTCGAGCATGCTGCGGCGGAAATCGATCGGGTCCTTGCCGGCCTTGCGCGCCAATTCGTCCATGAAACATTCGACAGCGAAAACATTATTGTTCGGTCCGACACCGCGCCAGAAGCCGGTCGGCACCGCCGGCGGCTCGGCACGAACATATTCGATCTGCTTGTTGGGAATGTCGTAGGGCATGTCGACGGCGCTATCGACGGCGTCGATGTCGATACCGTTGAGGAATATCGATGGCGCCCAGCGCGCCATGATCGACGAACCGCTAATGCGATATTTCCAGGCCGCGATCTTGCCGTCCGACAATGTTGCAGAAATGACGTCACGATAGACCGGGCGGTAGATGTCGTGCCGGATGTCTTCCTCGCGCGTCCAGACCACTTTCAGCGGCCCCTCGACATGCTTGGCGATGCGCACGGCGCTTTCGGCCATGTCCGGCTCAAGCCGCCGCCCGAAGCCGCCGCCGAGCAGGTGATTGTGGACTTTGACCTTGTCGAGCGGCAGGCCCGCGGCCTTGGCCGCATATTCCTGCACGCGCGTGAGCACCTGCGTTCCGATCCAGACCTCGCACGAATCTTTCGTCACTTGAACCGTACAATTCATCGGCTCCATGGTGGCGTGTGCCAGGAACGGCAATTCGTATTCGCCATCGAACCTGTCGCCCTGCGCCAAGCCCTTGGCGATATCGCCGACGGATTTGGCGACGACGCCGTCCTTCTTGCTGGCGGCGCGCAGGTCATTCCAGATGTCGGCCGAACTGATCTTGGCGTTCGGGCCTTCGTCCCAGGTGATCTTGAGCGCATCGAGCCCAAGCTTAGCGGCCCACATGTGATCGCCGACAACGGCAACGACATCGTCGAGAACCACGATCTGGCGAACGCCCGGCACGGCCTTGGCCGCCGTGTCATCGACCTTCGCCACCTTGCCGCCGAAGACCGGACAGGCGGCAAGCGTCGCGAACTTCATGCCGGGAAGCATGGCGTCGATACCGTAGATCGCCGAGCCATTGGTTTTGCTCGGCGTATCGAGGCGCTTGAGCGGCCTGCCGATGAGCTTGAAGTCCTTCGGATCCTTGAGCGGCGGATCTTGCGGCACCGGAACGGCGCTGGCGGCATTGGCGAGATCGTCATACGTAGCGCTGCGTCCGCTCGCGGCATGGCTGACGACGCTATTCGACGCAGTCAAGCTTGCCGGATCGACCTGCCATTGCTGCGCGGCCGCCTGCACCAGCATCGCCCGCGCGGCGGCGCCGGCCTGACGCAGCGGTTTCCAGAAGGCGCGGATGGAATTGGAATTGCCGGTGACCTGGATGCCGAAAATCGGATTGGCGTAGAGCTTGTCGTTCGGCGGCGCGTGTTTCAGCTCCACTTTGCTGAAATCGGCATCGAGCTCTTCGGCGAGAATCATCGGGATCGCCGTATAGACCCCCTGCCCCATCTCGACCTGCGGCATGACCAAAGTGGTCTTGCCGGTGTGATCGATGCGAATGAAAGCGTTCGGGGCGAATTTGCCGTCGGTCGTATCGGGCGCTTGCTCCGGTTCGTTCGCGGCGCGGACCGGAAGGTAGAAGGCCAGGGTGAACCCCGCCGCCAATCCGCCTTTGAGCAGAGCGCGGCGTGACGGCACATGCGCAATGTTTTCTGATCCGTGCATCGCCGCCTCCCTAGACTTCGCCCGCGGCGCGTTTGATCGCTTCGCGGATACGGACATAGGTGCCGCAGCGGCAGATATTCCCGGCCATCGCTGCGTCGATATCGGCGTCGTCGGGTTGCGGCGTAGCGGCGAGCAAAGCTGCCGCCGACATGATCTGGCCGGACTGGCAATAGCCGCACTGGATGACTTCGAGATCGAGCCAGGCTTTTTGCACTTTGGCGCCGGCCTCGCTGGCGCCGACGCCCTCGATCGTGGTGACGGCCTTGGTGCCGATCGAACCGACGGGCAGCAGGCACGAGCGCACCGGATTGCCGTCGATATGAACCGTGCATGCGCCGCATTGCGCGATGCCGCAGCCGAATTTCGTGCCGGTCATGCCGAGTACGTCGCGCAGCACCCAGAGCAGCGGCGTGTCCTCGGGAGCGTCGAAAGTTACACTTCGACCATTGATCGTCAGAGTAGTCATGCGAGTCTCCACCCACATTTGCCGCTAGAAGGCGTCACCGCCAAAAAAGCGTTGCCCTGATGAGCCGCCGCTCACAGGAACTCCGGCCGCATATATCTAAGCTACTGCTCTCGAATTCAACCTCTATGCAGCGGAAGTCAGTTAAATTCAAAATGCCGCCAAATTTGCAAAGGACCGCGCGGCCTACCAGCGCCGGCCCCAGCGCGGTCTCGGCCCCCGCCCGCCGATGAGGCGCAGCAGGAACAGAAGAATGACCGCGCCAATGAAGGCATTCACAATCAGCTCGATGATTCCCGAGCCGAGATGAATCCCAAGCTGCGGCAGCAACCAGTCGCCGATAAAGGCGCCGATCAATCCGACGATCAAATCGCCGATCAGGCCGAAGCCGCCGCCTTCCATGATGCGGCCGGCGAGATAGCCGGCGACAATGCCGACAACGAGAATAACCAGAAGGCTTTGATTGGAAAGGTGCATATTGGCTTCCCCACAATGGCGCCGTTCCGCAATAGGCAGAGTCAAACACTGACTAATGCGGCGCGGTCGCAATAGTTCCCGATGCTAGAAAAGGCCCATGACCATTTTTTGTCTCAGCCTTTTGTCTTAGTCCTTTTCGCGCTCCCATTCGACGATCACACGCACGATCTTATTATTGATATTCGGATGCGGCATCGGCGGGCTTTCGATGTAAAGTTTATCGCCATCGATCTTGATTTCGCGCACCTGCTCGCCGCCGACCCAGGCCTCGTTCCATGCCGCTTCCACCTTGGTGATGACCTTGCCGTCTTCGACGCGGTAGCGGCCGGTATAGGCGATCATGGTCTTGAGCGCCTGGGCGCGGTCTTCATCGGTCTTCGGAATCGGGCGGTTCTCGCCGGTCATCAGCGCCAGCCAGCGGCCTTGCGGCGTCGCGATCTGAATGCCGCGCGGATGTTCGCCATAGACCGGCATACGCTCCTTTGTCGCCTGATCCTCGTAGACAACCGACACGAGTTTCCAGGTGCCGACGATGTTCTGCCGCAACGCGGCGTCATCGGCGCGCGCAAGCACCGGCAACAGCGACAATGCCAACAGACCGAATGCCAATGCGCGCATTATTTCCCCTTCGCTATTCCGCAGTCCAGCCGCCATCGAGCACCAGCGCCGAGCCGGTCATCAGCGACGATGCGTCCGAGGCCAGGAAGACGATGGCGCCGGTGATTTCTTCGAGTTGACCAAGGCGACCGAGCTTGATCTTCGACAGCACCTCGTCGCGAAACGCCTTGTTTTCGAAGAACGGGCGCGTCATCGGCGTTTCGAGAAATGTCGGGCCGATGCTGTTGACGCGGATATTGTGCGGGGCAAGCTCGATCGCCATGGCCTTGGTGAAACCTTCCATGGCGTGCTTGGAAGCGCAATAGACGGTGCGGCGCGCCGCCCCGACATGACCCATCTGCGAGGACATATTGATGATCGAGCCGGGCAATTTCGCTTCGATCAAGCGCCGCGCTACGGCCTGCGCCATGAAGAAGGCGGCGCGGACATTGAGTGCAAAGATGGCGTCGAAATCCTCGACCTTGACGTCCGGCAGATAGGCCGGCCGATTCATGCCGGCATTGTTGACCAGGATCTGAAACGGCTCGGCCGCGGCAACGGATTTATGCGCGGCTTCGACGTCGGTGACATCGAGCGCGAGCGTATCGGCCTTTTGGCCGCGCTCGCGCAGCGCCGCTGCGGCCTCCTCGATCTCGGATTTGGTCCGCGCCGCGATGGTCACGTGCGCGCCGGCCTCGGCCAAAGCCGACGCCGCGGCAAGCCCGATGCCGCGACCGCCGCCGGTAACGAGCGCGCGCTTGCCGTCGAGACGAAAGGACGGAGTTTTGGTGAGATCGACTTTCGGCACGTCACTCCGCCGCCTCACCGTAAGGGACGTTGCGGCCGCCATAGCGGCGGACGCGGATATTGGCCTGCTCGGCATGCGCGACAAAGCCTTCGAGCATGCATAGCCGCGAGTCATATTCGCCGATCATGGCGCTCGCCGCGTCGGTGAGCACTTTCTGGTAGGTGCAGGTCTTCAGGAATTTTCCGACCCACAGCCCGCCGGTATAGCGCGCCGCCTTCTTGGTCGGCAGCGTGTGATTGGTGCCGATCACCTTATCGCCATAAGCGACATTGGTGCGCGGCCCAAGGAACAGCGAGCCGTAATTCTTCATGTTGTTGAGGAAATAGTCCGGATCGCGCGTCATGACCTGCACGTGTTCCGAGGCGATGCGGTCGGCCTCGCGCACCATTTCGGCCTCGTCGTCGCAGACGATGACTTCGCCGAGATCGGCCCAGGCCTTGCCGGCGATCTCCCCGGTCGGCAGGATTTTGAGGAGCCGCTCGATCTCGCGCATCGTATCGCGGGCAAGCTTTTCCGAGTTGGTGAGAAGGATCGCCGGCGATGTCGGACCGTGCTCGGCCTGGCCTAACAGATCCGTGGCGCAGATCTCGCCGTCGACCGTATCGTCGGCAATCACCAATGTCTCGGTCGGCCCGGCCAAAAGATCGATGCCGACGCGGCCGAACAATTGCCTTTTGGCCTCCGCCACATAGGCATTGCCGGGCCCAACGATCATATCGACCGGCGCGACGGTCTCGGTGCCGAGCGCCATGGCGGCGACCGCCTGCACGCCGCCGAGCACGAAAATCTCATCGGCGCCGCCGAAATGCATCGCCGCGACAATCGCCGGATGCGGCCCACCCTGAAACGGCGGCGCGCAGGCGATGATGTGCTTCACCCCGGCGACGCGGGCGGTGACAATCGACATATGCGCCGAAGCCACCATCGGATAGCGCCCGCCCGGCACGTAACAGCCGATCGAATTGACCGGGATGTTCCTGTGACCGAGCACGACACCAGGCAGCGTCTCGACCTCGAGATCGCGCATCGTCTCTTTTTGCTTTTGCGCGAAATTGCGCACCTGCGCCTGGGCGAATTTGATGTCCTCGAGGTCGCGCTTCTTGACCTGGGAGATGGCGCGTTCGATCTCGGCCGGCGTGAGCTTGAAGGATGGCGGCGACCACTTGTCGAACTGTTCCGAAAACTCGCGCACGGCGGCATCCTTGCGCGCCTCGATATCGGCGAGGATGCGTTCGACGGTCTCGCGCACCTTGGCGTCGGCTTCTTTGATCGCGCTCGCATCCATTCCGCGTTTGAGATAGCGGGCCATGGGATTTCTCCTCACTCTCAGCCGTTCACTCTCAGCCGTCTTGGCCCGGACATAGCCGTCCAGAGGACGGCATCGCTTCGCTCGCCTATGCCCAGCCATCCACGGCTTAATTTCGGGCGCAGTCTAAAGAGGTAGACCCCCGGAACAAGCCCGGGGGCGACGGCGGAGCAAGCGGCTATTTAATGGCTTGCGGATTGATCGGCGAGCCGGTGCCGCCGGTGATGATGAGCGGCGGCCCGCAGAAGAAGAATTCGTAGATGCCGTCCTCGTCGCAATCCTCCGCCAATTCCTTGAGATAGAAAATCTCGCCCATGCACAGTCCCATGGCCGGGATCACCACCCAGTGCCACGGCTGGTTGGCGTCCTTGGTCTCGTTAGGCCGTACTTCGACGCCCCAGGTGTCGGTGCAGATCGCGGCGATTTCCTTGTCCTGGCACCAATAGCAGTTCTCGAATTTGACGCCCGGCGCATCGCCGCCGGCATAGCCGCCCCATTCGCCATCCTCAAGACAGCGCTCCATCTGTCCAGTGCGGACGATGACAAAGTCACCGCGACCGATGGAGACGTTCTGCTGCTTGGCGCATTTGTCGAGTTCGTCGTTGGAAATGCTCTCGCCGTCCTTCAACCATTTCACGCCGCGAAAACGCGCAATGTCGAGAAGAACGCCGCGGCCGACCATCTTGTTCTTGGAATGCTCGATGCCGAGTACATTGAGGCCCTTGGAATCGATCAACCGCGCGTCGTAGCCGTTATAGGCTTTATCCTCGTAGAACACGTGGCCAAGCGCGTCCCAATGGGTGGCGCCCTGCACGCACAGCATCAGCGTGTCGTCGGCATAGCGGATCTTGTTCCAGTCCTGGCGTTCGGCCACCGCATCGGTGCCGGTCGCCAGCATCTGATGGATCGGATTGAAGCGGCCGCCAAACAGCCCGTTCTGCGGACCCTTGGCGTCGAGCGGAATGCCGAGCGCAAACACCTTGCCGGTGCGGATCAGGCTTGCCGCCTTGACGATATCCTGCGGCGTGACTTGGTTGAGCGTCCCGATCTGGTCGTCCTTGCCCCAGCGTCCCCAGTTTCTCAGCTTTTGCGAAGCTTCGGCGATCGCTTTACTGTCGACCTTGATATCCATCATCCCCTTCCTGGTGTCTCACAACTTCCCGCTGCGGATCGTGCGCCCGCTGCGAAACGCCGCCAGTCTGACACAAATATTTCGCGTCGTGCGGGGAATAATTCTGCGCTATTGCGTTTTAGTCGACGGATGAAACGAAAGAGGAAATGACATGCTGCAAGGCCGCAATTTGACCGCCGTCGCCACAACGGTAATCGCGCTCGGTGCATTCGTGAGTATATTCTTGGCCGGACCGTCGATCCGGCCAGCCGGCGCGCAAACCATCATCGACAAATGGGCTTCGGTGCCGGCACCGCCGCCCCCCACGCTGAAACAGGTGACGGTCGATCCGAAAACCACGGCGCTCTTGATGCTCGATTTCATGAGCCAGAATTGCGGCAAGCGGCCGGCCTGTGTCGCGAGCCTGCCGACCATGAAGAAGCTTCTCGCCAATGCGCGCGCGGCAAAGGCGCCGGTGATCTACAGCATCATCGCCAATTCGACGACGGCGAATGTCATGCCCGATGTCGCCCCGCTTGGCGGCGAGCCCTGGGTGCAGGCCGGCCCCGACAAATTCATCAACACCGATCTCGCCAGGATCCTCAAGGACAAGGGTATTCAGACCGTCATCGTCACCGGCACCGCATCGAACGGCGCCGTGCTGTTCACCGCCGCGGGCGCGGCGTTTCGCGGTATGAACGTCATCGTGCCGGTCGACGGCATGTCGGCCGTCGATCCCTATGCCGATCTCTCCACCGCCTATACATTTCTCAATGCGCCATCGTTGTCGGCGAAAACGACGCTGACCAAAGCCGACATGATCAAGTTTTGAAACCGGTTCTGATCCTGGCCGTTTTGGGCTATTGAGTGCGACAGGCAAGCAACGCGATGGGCCAGTTCGCCCATCGCGAAATTGAAATCCGGATTATCCAATGAAACTCCTGAGTTTCACGGCCGGCGGCAAGGAATTTTTTGGCGCGGCGGCCGGCGACGGCGTCATTACCCTCAACGATAAGATTGGCCAGCCGAGTTTGCGCGCCGCGCTCGCGGCCGGCGCCGTGGCGGCGATGCACGACACCGTGAAGAATGCCACGCCAGACCGCAAGCTCAGCGAGATAAGATTCCTGCCGGTGATCCCAAACCCGCAAAAGATCCTTTGCGCCGGGATCAATTACCGCTCGCATGCCGCCGAGACCGGGCGCGAATTGCCCAGACAGCCGAGCATGTTCATCCGTTTCACCGACACACTGGTCGGCCATGACGGTGAACTGATCCGGCCGACCGTTTCGGACAATTTCGACTTTGAGGGCGAGCTTGCCGTCGTCATCGGCAAGGCGGCGCGCCACATCAAAGCCGAGCAGGCGCTCGACCATGTCGCCGGCTATACCTGCTTCGTCGACGGCAGCGTGCGCGACTACCAGAAATTCTCCGTCACTTCGGGCAAGAATTTTCCCGGCACCGGGCCGCTCGGGCCATGGCTGGTCACGCCCGACGATATTCCCGACCCGGGCAAACTTGAATTGACGACGCGGCTCAACGGCACGCAGGTGCAGCATTCGCAGACCGATCTCCTGATCTATTCGATCCCGCAGATCATCGCCTTCTGCTCGGACTTCACCCAGCTGTCGCCGGGCGACGTGATCGCGACCGGCACACCGGAAGGCGTCGGCCACAGCCGCAAGCCGCCGCTATGGATGAAGCCCGGCGATGTGCTCGAAGTGGAAATTTCCGGCATCGGCACATTGCGCGCCCGCGTCACCGGCGAGCGCTGACGTTTCATTTCGGCGTGGGTCGGCCAAACGCCATTGAGACTGCGGCCGCGACCAGCAGCACAGTCGAGACGACGAGCGCTACGCGGGCACCGACGAGGAACGTGTCGTTGTGCCCGATGAAGGAGCCGAACAGCGCCACGCCAAGCGCGCTGCCGGTCTGCCGCGCCGAATTGAGGACGCCGGCGGCGATGCCCGAGCGCGACTTCTCGACACTGCCGAGGAGCGTCGATGTCATCGGCGGCACGAGGAGACCAAGGCCGGCGCCGATAACGACAAGCTGCGGTCCGATCGCCCAGTAGCTCGTGCCCGGCCCGATGCCGAGCAGCGCAACACAGCCCGCGGCCGAGATCGACGCGCCGATGGCGATGACCGCTCGCGCGCCGATCCGCTCCGCAAGCCGCGGCGCCAGCAGATTGACTGGAAATACCACGGCCATCATCGGCACAAAGGCAAAACCGGTCATGAGCGGCGACAGACCGTTGATCTCCTGGAAATACAGGCTGAACACGAACAGCAGTCCGTAAACCGCGATATTGACCAAGAGACCGAGCAAGGACGTCAGCGCAAACATGCGATGGGTGAACAGCGACAGGGGTAACATGGGAACGTGCGCGCGGCGCTCCTGAACGACGAACAGGGTCGCGAAGACGACGAATGCTGCGAAACCCGCGATCACCCAGGCGTTGCTCCAGCCAAGACGGCCGCCTTCGATGATCGCGGCGGCCAACGCGCCGAGCGCGGCAATCGCGGTCGCCTGGCCTGGCAGATCGAGCTCGCGCGCGGTGCGCGCCGTGTCGGTCGCGTAGCGCCAGGTCAGCCACAGCCCGGCGAGCCCGATCGGCAGATTGACCAGAAAGATGCTGCGCCAACCGACCAGCGTGATCAAAGCGCCGCCGACGAGCGGCCCCGCCGTCAGCGCAAGGCTCGCGCCGGCCGCCCACATTGCCACGGCGCGGCCGCGCTCCTTGGCGTCGGGATAGGCGTGATTGAGCAGCGCAAGCGAGTTCGGCACCAGAATCGCCGCGCCAACGCCTTGTGCCGCACGCGCCGCGATCAAGATCGCGGATGTCGGCGCCAAAGCGCAAGCAAGCGACGCGGCGGTGAAGACACTGAAGCCGACCATGAAGATCTTCTTGGCGCCAAGGCGATCGCCCAATGCGCCCGCGGTCAAAATGAGCGCCGCAAACGCAATCGTGTAGGTGCTGACGACCCATTGCAGCTCGGACACGCCGCCGCCCAGCGCCGAGCCCATGCTGTTCAGGGCGGTGTTGACGATGGTGACATCAAGCTGGACGACGCCGTAACCGAGGCTCATCGCGGCGAGCGTCAATTGCTTTGCCAATCTGGACGGGGGTTCCGTTGCCCCGGTCATCGCGCGATCTTCGTGGAATTGGGGCGAAAGAGCCGGTGAAGCAGCATGCATGACTGATCAAAATCCTCGCTGATCAAAATCCTGTTTCGTTGCGTGGCTGATATGGGGAAGGCGGCAGGGAAACACACCCGCTTTCGGCAACGAACAGTACGGCGCCGACCGAAGCTTTCGGTTGTCGAATAAATGGAACAAAAGCGATTGAGCCGGCGGCACGTTTTCCTCGCCCCGCCTGCGCGGTGCGGCGATCGTCACGCCAGCCCGAATAATTTTTCCGCGTTGCGATGGCAAATCTTCTCCCGCTCGGCGTCCGACAGGTCGAGCGAGTTGATGACTTTCAAAGTGTCGCGGATATAGCCCGGTCCTTTCTCCTTATCGAACGGACAATCGGACGCGAACAGCACGTGATCCGGGGTGAAGAATTCGATGCCGCAGACAGTCGCGGCACGCGCGCCTTCCATCGCGGTGTCACCGTAATAGTCCTTGAAGTAATCGAACGGCCGCTTGCGCAGCGATTTGAGGATCGCGCCGTAATCCTCGTCCGAGGTGCGCACGCCAAGCTGATCGAAAGAGTGACCGACGCGGCCTTCGAGATAGGGCACGACGCCGCCGAGATGATGCGCGATCACTTTGAGATCGGGAAAGCGATCCATGATGCCGGAGAAGATCAGCCGCGCCAAAGTCACGCCGGTCTCGTAGGGCCAGCCGAGCACGCTGCAAATCTCATATTTCGAGACTTTCTCGGTCGGGAAATCCGGCATGTCGCGGGTGCGCGCGGGATGCAGCAAGATCGGCTTGCCGGATTTGGCGATCGCCTCGAAGACCGGCAGGAATTGCGGCTCGTCGAGTGGAATGCCGTTGGCATTGGTGCAGAGCTGCACGGCATTGGCGCCGTTTGCGAGCGTACGCTCGGCCTCTTTCGCGGCGGCCTCAGGCGCGTTCATCGGCAACAGCGCCGACCAGCCGACAAAATGCTTCGGGTTCTGCGCGACGACCTCGGCAAGACCGTCATTGGCGATCTTGGCCATATCCGGCGACCTGTCCGGCCCCCAGACCCGCTCGATCGGCGGCAAAGCGTGCGACAGCACCTGCGCATAATTATCGAATTGCTCGACGACGCGCTTGCGCAGTTCGACGTCGTGCAGCGCCGGAATGCCGCGCATGCGCTTGCCGATATCCTTGGAGCCGGCAGGCGTTTCGAGAAATGCCTCGTAATAGCGCTTGGGGAAGAAATGATTGAAGGCGTCGATATAGCGCATGCGTTTCCTCATTGTTGTTTCCCCTCCCCTGTGTGGGGAGGGGATAGTTCTTACTTACCGGCTTGCGCCAGCGCTTCCTGGCGCGGCCCGTCATCGACGATGGTCTTGACGTCGATCTTGGTCGAAAGATTTCCGGTTTTCACCAAGAGGTCCTGCAGCCAATCGAGCTTTGCGAGCGGGATAGGCATCGCCGGATCGATCGCGGAATATTTGGTCACTTCGTCGAAGACATAGCCAGGGCGCGGGTCGTCCGGCTTCGCGTCGGTGACCTGACGCGTCAAATCGAGGACCTTGTCGCGACTGGCGAGCGCATAGCGCAGCGCTTTCATCTCGGCGGTCAGGAAATGCACGACATCGTCATGGCGCTGCTTGAGCACCGTGCTCGATGTGTAGATGCAGAAGCGCAGATAGTTCGGCGCCGCATCGTGCGGATGGACCAGAAGCTTCAGTCCCTGCTGCTCGGCGATCGGCGCGAACTCGGTCGAGATCACCGCGGCATCGGCGATCCCCGCCGACAGCGCGCGGAAGCGGTCGGCGTCGCTGCCCATCACTGCGAATTTCACGTCGCTGTCGGTGAGATTGTTCTGTTCGAGCACCACGCGCGCAAACAAATCCGGTAGCGCGCCCGGGCTCGAGATCGCAAAGGCCTTGCCCTTGAGATCGGCGACCGAGGAAATCCCCTGCTTCACAAAAATTGCATTGGTGAGCACCGGCCAATAGCAGCCGATGACTTTGATATCGGCGCCGCGCGACGCCGCGAGCAGCGGAGCGCCGGGATTGCCTTCGTAGCTTTCAAGCTCGCCGGCGAGCATGCCGCGCAGCGCCAGCGCATCGCCTTTGAACTGGATCATGTTGAGATCCAGTCCCTCCTTGGCGGCAAAGCCGCCTTTGCTCGCCATGAAGACAAAACCGGCATCGCTTTTGGCCTCGACGACGCCGTCGCGCCAAGGTTTGAGATTGCTACTCGCATCCTGTGCCGGAGCAGGACGCGAACAAAGAAACGAAAAAACCGCGGCAAGCGCGGTCAAAACGACGCAGGGAACGATACGAGGCAGCATCCGCATTACGGGTCTCCGTTATGCTCTCTATCTTCCTCCCGTTCCACCGGCGTATTCATCGCGACGTCTCTGCGTCTTTGATTACCCATTTCGCGGCCGAGTGCAAAGTAATCGCTGGCCGCAGCCATGCGCGCCTGGCGCGCCAATTCGTCAGGCCAGTAGCCGAGATCATAGCCATGCCACGGGCTTTCCGGCTCCAGCGGCGGCAGGCCGAGTCTTTCCCAGATCAGCTTCGCCCGTTCCATATATTCGCGCTGCGGTAGCGCGACCGGCGCGAAAGTACCCTTCAGCATTGCGTTGATCAGCACGCTCGCCGTCTCGCCGTCGTCGCGCGGGCCGCGCGGCCCGTGACCTGGATGCTTATGCGGCACAACCAGAAGATCGTGCTGCGGCTGGCAGCGATAGGACATCGCCCAGAACAAGGCGTCGGCGTTATGCGGGTCGATGTCCTCGTCGACGGCGATGATCCATTTGCCGGCGAAGCGGTGCAAAGTCGAGGCGCCGTCGAGCGCGCGCCAGATTTCCGTTTCAGGAGCGCCGCGCGCGAACTGAATGCCGATCACTGCATAGAGGCTGGTCAGCGGCTCGTGCATGGCGACGGCCTTCACCGATTTGACCGCCATCACCGATTGCAGGTGATGCAGAAACACCGGCTCCATGGCGACGCGGCGAATGACGCTCGACTCGCTCGGCGTCACCTGGCTGATGAATGAGGTGAGAATGGCATTGCGCCGCCGCGTGATCGCGGTGACCTTCATGAAGGCATTGTATTCCTGCAGATTGACGTAG
>DATHPQ010000049.1:0-19436 GCA_035483735.1 Xanthobacteraceae bacterium
GCGGGCCTCGACCGCCAGACCGCGGGCACCATCACGGTCGATGCCACCGGCTGGGCAGTCGAGAACGCCATGGTGTTCCAGGAAAGCGGGCTGTTCCCCTGGATGAGCGTGGCGACGAATGTGCGCTTCGGCCTCGACACCCGCGGCGTGCCGCGGGAGAAGGCCGACGCCAGAGTCGACGCGGCGCTCAAGCTCGTCGGCTTGACCCGTTTTCGCAACCACTATCCGCACCAGCTGTCCGGCGGCATGCGCCAGAGATGCGCTATCGCCCGCGCCTTCGTCACCGACCCGGGTATGCTGCTGATGGACGAGCCGTTCGCGGCGCTCGACGCCCAGAACCGCGTCCTGCTCCAGGCCGAATTGGTGCGGCTGTGGGAGCAGACCGGAAAGACCGTGATCTATATTACCCACTCGATCGAAGAAGCCCTGTTGATGGGCGACCGCACCGTCATCATGACGGCGCATCCGGGCCGCATCAAGCAGATCATCGACGTCCCATTCCCGCATCCGCGGGACCTGCTGCAGCTTTCGGCGTCGCCCGAGTTTGGCAAGCTTAAGCTCGATATCTGGCGGGTGCTTGAAGAGGAAGTGAACAGAGCGCGGGCGGAGATGGAAAAATGAGTCCCAAAACGCAAGAGCGGCTGCTCTATCTCATCTCACCGATTGGACTGATTGCGCTCTGGCAGATTCTGCTCATGGCCGGCATCGGCGACCGCCGCTTCGTGCCAGCACCAAGCGATATTGCCTGGCGCTATTGGGACATGGTCGTCAGCGGCGAACTCGAGACCAATACGCTGGTGACGCTCTGGCGCGTGCTCGCCGGCTTCGTCCTCGGCAGTATCCCCGGCATTGTCGTGGGTCTACTTATGGCGATGTTTCGTCCGGTTCGCATCTTTTTCGATCCGCTGATCGCAAGCCTGTTCCCGATCCCGAAGATCGCGCTGATGCCGCTTCTCTTGCTCGTCTTCGGCTTTGGGGACGCCTCCAAGATCGCGTTGGTGGTGATTGCGGTATTTTTTCCGGTGGTGGTCAACACCTATGTCGGCGCGGCCAATATCGAACGCATCTATTGGGACGTGGCGAAGAATTACGGCGCCAGCCAGTCCGTGATCTTCCGGCGCATCGTGTTCTTCGGTGCGCTCCCTATGATCTTTGCGGGCCTTCGCATCGCGCTCGCGGTCTCGTTCATCGTGCTGGTCGCGGCTGAGTTCGTCGCCACCAAGACTGGTATCGGCTACCTGATCTGGAATTCGTGGGAGCTGATGCAGGTCGACGTCATGTTCGTCGGCATCGTCACGGTGGGCGTGCTCGGCCTGATCGCGACCGTCATTCTTCAGGAGATCGAACGCAAGGTCATTCCCTGGAAGACGGAATAGGGGCCGCGGCGGAGATTTACTTCTTTGCCGCCTGGATCGCGTTCCAGATACGCGCCGGTGTTGCCGGCATGTCCATGTGGTCGATGCCGTGATCCTTCAGCGCGTTCATAATGGCATTCATCACCGCTGCGAGTGCCGGCGTAATGCCGGCCTCGCCGCCGCCCTTGACCCGCAGCGGGTTGCCGTGTGTCGGGTCCTCCGTCAGCACGACGTCGAATGACGGCACCAGATCGGCGCGCGGAATGCCGTAGTCCATGAAACTGCCGGTCAGCACCTGGCCGCTGTCGTCGTAGCGCACTTCCTCCACCAGCGCCTGGCCGATGCCCTGCACGATGCCACCGTGCACCTGGCCATGGAGGATCAATGGATTGATCGCTTGGCCGGCGTCGTCGATCGAGCCGTAGCGCGGAATGCTGACGGTGCCGCTATCGGGATCGATCTCGACCTCGCAGATCGCGCAGCCGGTCGGATAGGCTGGTATGCGGCCGGTAAACGTCTTCTTGGACTGCAACGCCTTATCGCCGGCGAGGGTAGGGTCGTCGTGCATCGTCTGCGCGACATCATAGATGGTCAGCCGCCGATTGCTGTTCGGCGTCGCGAACAGGCCGTCGGTGAAGGAAACCTCGGCCTCCGGCACGCCGAGGATTTTTGCCGCCAGTGCCTTACCCTGCGCCACCACGTCTGCCGAGGCTTCCACCATCAGCGTGCCCGCCAGCCGCATCGAGCGGTCGGAATGGGTGCCGCTGCCGGATGGAATTTTCGCGGTGTCGCCGCTGATGAAGACAATGTCCTCCGGATGCACGCCGAGCAAATCCGCGATCACCTGCGCGAAGCTCGTCTCGTGGCCTTGACCGGTGGATTGCGTGCCGACCGCAAGTTCGACCTTGCCGGTGCCGAGCACGGTAACCTCGACACGCTCGTGCGGGATGCCGACGGGCGTCTCGAGATAGTTCGAGATGCCGATGCCGCGCAGCTTGCCGCGCTTCTTCGAATAGCGCTTCCGGGCAGCAAAGCCCTTCCAGTCCGCGAGCTTGGTCATGCGCTTCATATTGCCTGCGAAATCGCCGCTGTCGTAAAGGAGTCCGCTCGCCGTGCGGTAGGGCAGCTTCTTCTTCGGAATGATATTCTTTTGCCGGATTTTCAGCCGATCCGTGCCGAGCCGGTCGGCGGCGAGGTCGATTAGCCGCTCCAGCACGAGCGTCGCCTCCGGCCTCCCGGCGCCGCGGAACGGCGCGGTCGGCACCGTATTGGTCATCACCGAACGGCAGCGCATGTGCATCAGCGGGATGTCATAGACCGTGGTGGCGACGCGATAGGCATTGGAGAGCGGCACATAGCTGATGGTCTGGCCGCCGCAGGTGCCGATATGATCGACGTCATAGGCCGTGATGCGGCCGTCGCTCCTGAGCGCGAGACGCGCTGTCGTCACCAAGTCGCGGCCGGCATAATCGGTGAGAAAGGATTCCGAGCGGTCGTTGGTCCATTTCACCGGCCGGCCGACGCGCTTGCTCGCCCACAGAATGGCCGCCTGCTCGGGATAGAGATTATTGCGAAGGCCGAAACCGCCGCCGACATCGGGGCAGACAAAGCGAAGCTTCTCGAGTGGTAGTCCAAAACTTTCCGCGAGCACCATGCGCGGCACGTGGACGCCCTGGTTTCCGGAAATCAGCGTGTAGGATTCCGTTGCCACGTCGTAGGAGGCGACGCCAGAGCGTGGCTCCATCTGGGCGTTGGCGATCCGCTGATTGCGAAAGGTCTGCTGGACAACGAGATCGGCGGCATCCAACGCCGCGCGCACCGCCGCGGCGTCGCCAAATTCCTGGTCAAGTGCAATGTTGTCCGGCGCCGACACCCAGATCGTCTCGGCGCCGTCCACCTGGCACAGATCGGTCACGGCCCGCAGCACCTCGTATTCGACCTCAACCGCCTCGGCGGCGTCCCGCGCCTGAAACGGATTTTCCGCCACCACAACCGCGACCGCTTCGCCCGGATAGCGCACGCGGTCGATGACCAATGGAAATTGCGGCTCCTCCAGCACCGGGCGTTTCTCCGGCGCGAAGGCGCGCACCTTGATGTCGATCGCGCCGGCTGGGTTGGCGCGCTGCACCGCGCCTTTCAACCCATCGGCCACGTAATCGGCTCCGGTCAGGATCGCAATTACGCCCGACATCGTTCGCGCGGTAGCCGCGTCGATCCGCTTGACGATGGCGTGGGCGTGCGGCGAGCGTACGAATGCGGCAATCGTCTGGTTTGGCATCGCGATGTCGTCGGAATACTTCCCAGCGCCGCGCACCAGCCGCAGGTCCTCGAAGCGCGGCATCGGCCGTCCGATATACGGTCCGCCTCGGGCTTTCGGTTTTCGTTCCATAGCGATTGCCGGATTCTCTCTGGCGGCGGGGCTGGCGGCAACCTGTCGAAGGCTACACGGTGGGATCGTCTGGCGGAACAGGCGCGCAAGGAAGCGAGACAAACCTGAGATCGCGGTTTTCCTCTGGCTTTTTTTACCCGACGTTCTCCGACATCAGCACTATCAGCGGCGCCACCGCAACACGGCCGCGTCGTCGCGAACGGACTATTTGTGCTCGCGATCACACCGGAAATTGTCAGATGGCGTTACTGATCGGGTGTGCTGTTGGCCCTCCAGGAACATGGTGGTTGCTATGATCGCTAAATTCTCGGCCGTCCGCCGATCAAATGCTGCCAAGAAGATCGCGCTTATGTTTGGAATCTCGACGCTGATTGGGCTAGCCGGCACGGCCGCCCATGCACAAAATTATCCCTGGTGCTCCCAGTATACCGGTTCGATGGGTGGCTCGATGAATTGCGGCTTCACGACCTATGAGCAGTGTCAGGCAAACGTCAGCGGTATTGGCGGGTTTTGCATTCGCAACGACACCTACCAACCGTCTAAGGGCACCCGCGGTCACAAGTGAGAGAGGCCAAGCGCAGTTGCAATGCATCGGCTCAGCGCGATCGAAGGTTCGAAGAAGAGTTGTCTTTTGGTGTTGCGTTCAGACACCCGACACGATGCGGTCATTAAGTGCGTTCAATAGCGGACCAAGCTGTTCTTCATAGACACGCCAGCGGCCCACGGCACTTTTGTAGATCGGTTTTCGAACCTGGGTTGCGCTCGCGGTTCTGATCGGCCGCTCCGTCCTGTGAAACGAAAGACAGCGGTCGTCCCAGGGCAAACCACAATGGGCAATGATCCGCCGCGCCTGGCCTTCCAGGTCGGCGACCACATCTTCATAGCGGACGTCGAGGACACTTCCTTCCGGTAATACTCGCCGCCAATGCGCCATCAGCCGTTCGTAGCGGCTGTAATAGCGCCCGAGCTCAGCCAAGTCATAGGTGTGATTTTGCTCCGCCGAAAACAGTTTTGAGAAGCACGAAATGCAAGTATCGACCGGATCGCGTATGCTGTGAATGATCTTGGCGTTCGGCAATGCGAGATGGATAAGTCCGACAAAGTAGTAGTTCGACGGCATTTTATCAGTGATACGCTGGATCTGATTGGCGTTTTTCCTGTCACCCTGTTTGAGCGCGAGTTCGCGCAGTGCGGCAATATAATGCGAACCGATCTGGCGTAACGCTGCGGCATCGAGCGTCGGAACGAATTCCGGGTATGAAAGCGTACTGCCGTCCGGTCCGTGTACGGTGAGAATGACGTCATTGAAAGTCTGCAACTCGCCGGCGCCATGTACCAGGGGATGGCTGGCGATGATCTGCTCGACCAACGTCGTTCCCGACCGCGGCATGCCGATGACGAAAATCGGTGATGGCGATGGCTCGCCGCCGCCGGCTTTCGACGCGATCAATTCTGCGGTGAACACGTTTTCGATCTGGTCGAACAGGGCGAGGACGGATTTTTGGTCGTAGGAGATTGTGGCGCGCTTGGCCGCGTTACCGTCGAGCAGATGACGGAACGACCGGGGATAGTCTTGCAGGTCGGCATAGGCTTTGCCGAGCGCGAAATCGAGCTGCATGCGATCGGACTTCGACAATCCATCCGGCTTGGCGGCAAGCGTCTCCATGGCGACAAGATGCGTATCGCCGGGGGCGAACTTCTTTGAATCGGCGAGGTTGACATAGACGCCGGCGATGTTTGGGTCGAGCCGCAGCGCCTGGAGATAGGCCTCTTCTGCCTCCGCCAACCGGCCGAGCTCCTTGAGCACGTTGCCTATATTGTTATGGGCATCGGCGAGATCGGGCTTCAGCGTCAACGCGCGGCGATAATCGATAAGCGCGCTGTCGAGGTCGCCGCGCTCGAACGCGACGCGTCCCATCAAATTGATGGTGTCGTGATTGTTTGGATTGAGCGCGAGAGCGCGGCCGGCGGCAGCCGCGGCCTCCTCTACCTTTTTCTGGTCGAGCAGGACCGTGCCGTAGTGCAGATGGATTTTGTCGCTGTTCTGCTCGATGACGAGCGCGCGCTGCAACAAATTGGCGGCTTCATCGAGTCGATCCAGGTCTTTGACCGCAAGCGCCAGATTGTCGAGCGTGTCGGGATTGTTGGGTTGAAGGTCGAGCGCCTTGCGATAGACCGTCTCGGCTTCCGCCGCGCGCTTCAATTCGCGCAAACAGGTGCCGAGATTGTTCCAGGCTTCGGCGAAGTTTGGCTGCAATTCGACGGCGCGGCGATAGGACGGTTCGGCCTCGGCGAAGCGCTTCAATCGTTGCAGCGCATTGCCGCGATTGCTGTGTGCTTGCGCGAAATATTCCTGCAACGCGATGGCGCGGTTGTAGAGCTCAAGCGCCTCCTCGAACTTGCCTTGCTCGAATAGCGCGATGCCGAGATTGCTATGGGCGCCGGCGTTGTTCGGATCGAGCGCGATGGCACGGCGGCTCGCGGCAATCGCCTCATCGAGGCGTCCGGCGAGCCGGCACATTTCGCCGAGATTGGCGTGATAGAGCGAAACATCGGGATTGATCGCGATCGCGCGCTGCACATGGGCAATGGCGTCGGACAATTTGCCGGACTGATGCGCGATGATGCCGAGCATGTGCGCGGCCTCGGCATTGTCGGGCTCGGCATCGACGGCGCGGCGTGTAAGCTCGTCGGCATCAGCCAGAAATCCGTGACGGCGCTTCTGCTCGGCGATGATCAGCGCCTGACCAGGCGGTATCGTCTGCGCCGTCACGGCGACAGGCGCCGCAGCCTGCACGGCTTCCGCCGCCATGATCGCCGCGGCTTGCACGGCGCGGCGCTCGCCTTCGGCCTTGAACGGGGTGAGTGGGGCAGGGGCGCCCTGCGCGACAGCGGCAAGCTCTTTGGCGATCCGTGGAATGATGTCAGCCCAGTCTTCGCCCCGCTTCTGGCGGAACAGGCGCATGGTCGGATACCAGGGATTGTCTTCGCGATGCAGCAGCCAGCGCCAATCAGTCACCCAAGGCAGCAGCACCCAGACGGGCTTGCCGAGCGCGCCGGCAAGATGCGCGACCGACGTGTCGACCGTAATGACCAAATCGAGCGCGCTGACGGCGCCTGCAGTATCGGTGAAATCCTCAAACCGCGCGCCGAGATTTTCGATCGCCCCCACCCCAACCCTCCCCCGCTCGCGGGGGAGGGTTGGGGTGGGGGCAAGCTTTTTCAGATCAGCCATCCGCGGCCCGAATTGCAGGCTGGCAAACGAGACGCCGGCGACCTTGAACAGCGGCGCCAAGGTTTTCAGCTCGAGCGAACGGCGGGTGTCATTGACGTGCTCGGGATTGCCGGCCCAGACTAAGCCGACTTTGACGCCTTTCATGTTGGCCAAATACTTCTGGCAGCGCTGGACGGCGTCGGCCGGCGGGCGCAGATAAGGCACTTGCGCCGGAATAGTTTCAAGCCGCGTCTTGAACAGCCGTGGCAGGCTCAGCAGCACGGCGTCGCATTGGTAAGGCGCCGGATCGCCGCGATCGCCAAGCACAGTGATGCCGGGCAGGCTCTCGCGCAACAGCGTCACGAGCTGCTGATGCACGCGTAAGGTGACGCGGCCGGCGCGTTTGGCAAGGAACGGAATGTAGCGCGCAAACTGCAGCGTATCGCCAAATCCCTGTTCGGCCTGAACGTAAATGTGTTTGCCGGCGAGATTCTCGCCTTGCCACGGAATTTCCGGAAAGCGCGGCCCCTTGCGCTCGGTCGAGCGCAGCCGCCATTCATATTCGTCGAAGCCTTCACCGAGCTCGCCGCGCATGAGCAGAAGAATGCCCAAGCCCGAATGCGCATTGGCGTGATGCGGCGCAAGCGCGATCGCGCGCCGCAATGCCGCGATACCTTCATCGAAGCTGCCGCTATGATGCAGCGTCGTGCCGAGATTGGCCCAGGCATCGGCATAGTCGGGCTTGAGCTCGATGGCGCGCTGATAAGCGGCAATAGCCTCGTTAAACTTCCGCAAAGCGTGCAGCGCATTGCCGAGATTGCTATGCGCCTCGGCGAAATTCGGCGCCGCGGCGATTGCCTGGCGCTGCGCACGTGCCGCCTCTTCGTAGTCTTTCAACTCATAGAGCGCGACACCGAGATTGCTCAGCGCGGCTGGCATTTGCGGCTCGATTTCGAGCGCACGGCGCGCTTCCTCGGCGGCAAGCTTGGGCCGTCCGGCAAGGCGCAGCATTTCGCCGAGATTGGCGTGAAACAGCGCGATCTGCGGCGCAAATTTCGTCGCGCGCTGCACATGCTCGATCGCCTCGCCGAGCTTGCCGTTCTGATGCGCGATGACGCCGAGCAGATGCTCGGCTTCCGGCAGGTTCGGCTGCGCCTGAAGGATCTGGCGGCACACCGCCTCGGCCTCCATCAGGCGGCCCTCGTTGCGGCAGCGATCGGCGTATTGCAACGCCTCGCCGAGCGGCATGAAAGCCGTCTGTCCCTGCCCAGCCACATTGTTCATGACGCTTCGATAGCAGAAAAATTGCGGCCGCAAAAAGCAGGCGATGCTGCCGCGCGGCCGCCACCGCCAACTGGAACGCGATGGCCAAATTCGACGGCCAATTCGGCCGGGCCTCGCAGGCCTATGCCGGCACGGAACACTGCGCTATGCGTGGTAGAGCTTATCGCAAGTTCGAGCGCTATTTTCCAGCACAGTCAGTGGAGCACGATCAGTCCCATGCCGCTTTGGCAAACAATGGCGGTGACCACCGCAGCGCTGGTCGCGACCGCTTTTGCCGCGTCCGCGCAGCAGCACCCCCTCGGCAATCCGTCCCTGCCGCGGACGCCGCCGTCACCGCCACAGCAGATGACGCAAGCGCCGACGGCAGTCGAAGCGCCGCAAAGCACGACTGCGACCTATGCCGATTGGGTCGTGCAATGTCAGACGCGAGCCGGCCCGCCCGCGGAAAAAATCTGCGATATGGGGCAGGTGACCCAGTTGCAGGGAAAGAACGTGCCGTTCTCGCGGGTCGCCGTCGCGCAGCCAGTGAAGGGCCAACCGATCAAGTTCGTCGTTCAGCTCCCGGTGAACGCGTCCTTCGCGGCCAATGTTCGCGTTCAAACCAGCGATACCGACCCAGGCGTAGCGGCGCCGTTCGCGCGTTGCCTGCCTGGCGGCTGCTTTGCCGATTTCGATCTTAAGGATGACGTTGTTAAGAGGATGCGCGCCGCTTCGGGCGCGGGCAAGTTGTCCTTTGCCGATGCCGCCGGACACGATGTCTCGGTGCCGATTTCGTTCAACGGCTTTGCTCAGGCTTTGGACGCGCTCGTCAGGGAATGAGATCGACACTACGCCGCACGGGCTGCGCCTTCGGCTCTCGATAATGTCTCGATAATGACAGTGGTACCTGGCGGCCGGCTTTGCCGCCGTCAGGCAGCGGATGAGTACTTTTCCCGCAACAGATGCCGCGCCGATGCGGCCTGGTTCATCGGCATTGCCCGCGCCGTCGGCAATCTGATCGGCAATTGCGGCGCCACTGTCGTGATCGGCGCCTGGGAGCATGAGCTCGACATGACGACGGCGAAACACGTTCTTGACGGCGAGACAACGGTCGACTTGACTGCGGGTTAAGTGCTCGACATACGAGGTTCTACAGAAGAACCGGGAGCAAGCACCTCTATACCGAATTCTGCGGCGGCGTCGAGAAGCCATTCGCAGAAGCTTGCGGCAAAGCTGCTGAACACGGCGAAATCGTAGGTCGGAGCGGCGTCGCTCTGCCATAAGTGCACATTTATGTGGGCCACCAGAGTCATGGCAGTGTCGCCTGGGCCGAAGGCGCGCGGATCGAGGTCGAGCGGAACCCCCTTTGCCAATGCCTCACGCGCCTTTGCACCGCTGATCCGAATTATAGAGCGGCCGTCCGATTGGCTGGTGACGGAGGCTAGTCCGGAAAAGGCCTGACGCAGATCGCCTTCAAATATGCTCGGCGACCGGTTGCGCGTCGCGGCCAGCCATCGGCCGGGGCCTGTCCATATAAAGTGCACTTGACTGGTTGCCGCGTGCCTGGGCGTCATCGGCAGCTCGACGGCGAAAAGCGCTTTGACACGCGCGGAAAGCTCCGCGGATTGTCCCTTGCGCGCCATCACGGTCGCCAGTGCTAGGTCGGTCTGCTCGGAGATGGTGATGCCAGGCGCATCGCCTTCAGCGCCGTAATGTCCGGGCACCAGGACGCGGTCGAGCGCAGATCGCGGCGTGAGCATGAGATCAGACACGCAGCCGTTCTCCCTTGGGATCGACAAAGACCGGCGCGCACACTTCGACTTCGTGGCAGGCATTGCGCATGAAATCGACCATCACCACCGTTTCGCCGAGACGCTGCGGGCCATGGGCGAGCAGCGCAAGCCCGACCCAGTGATTGAGGCTCGGCGAAAAGGCGACCGAAGTGATGACGCCTTGATCGTTGCCCGCAATATGGGCGACGCCCATCGGCAATAGATGCGCACCGGCATAGAGGCGCTTCGCCGGGTCGCGCGCGCACAGCCCGACGAGCTTCGGCCGCTCGGCATCGCGCAGGCCGGGCCGGCCGCTCATGACCCTGCCGATAAAGTCCTTCTTGGTCGAGGTCATGCGGCCAAGCCCCAGATCGTCGGCGGTGGTGCGGCCGTCGATCTCGTTGCCGGCGACATGGCCCTTTTCAATGCGCATGACGCCGAGCGCTTCGGTGCCGTAAGGCGCGATGCCGAACGGCTCACCCGCCTGCATCAGCGCGCGCGCCAGCGCGTCGCCATAGCGCGTCGGCACGCCGATCTCGAAGGCAAGCTCGCCGGAAAACGACAGCCGGTAAAGCCGCGCCGGCGTGCCGGCGCAGACCGTGCATTCGGCAACCCCCATATAGGGGAAATCGACGTTGGCTATGCTGAACGGCGGATCGATGAGCCGTTGCAGCACTTCGCGCGATCGCGGGCCGGCTACAGAATATTGCGCCCATTCGTCGGTGGCAGAAACGAATTGCACATCGAGCTCCGGCCACAGCGCCTGGTGGCAGAACTGCATGTGCTGGAACACTCGCCCGGCATTGGCGGTGGTCGTGGTCATGAAATAGCGGTCGTCGGCGAGTCGCGAGGTCGTGCCGTCGTCGAAGGCGATGCCGTCTTCCCGCAACATCACGCCATAACGCGCACGGCCGATCGGCAGGTTCGAAAACGTATTGATGTAGAGACGATCAAGAAAAATCCCGGCGTCCGGACCGTGGACGTCGATCTTTCCGAGTGTGGAGACATCGCAGAAGCCGACGCCGGAGCGGACGGTTTGCACCTCGCGCCGCACCGTGTCGAACCAGCTTGCTTCACCAGGCCGCGGAAAAAATTGCGCCCGCAGCCATGCGCCGGTCTCGACGAAAACCGCGTTCTGTTCCTGCGCCCAATGATGCGACGGCGTCAGCCGGACTGGTCGGAATTCCCCGCCACGATGGTGCCCGGCGAAAGTGCCGATCGCGACCGGGCTGTGGGGCGGGCGATAGCTCGTCGTGCCGGTTGCCGGGATGGTCTCGCCGGTCAACACCGCCATGATGGCGAGACCATTGACATTGGACATCTTGCCTTGGTCTGTGGCCATGCCGAGTGTCGTATAACGCTTGAGATGTTCAACCGAGTGAAAGCCCTCGCGGGCGGCGAGGGCGATATCTGCGGCCGTCACGTCGTTCTGAAAGTCGACAAAGGCTTTACCGCCGTTCATATGCCAGCCGCTGACATGCCACATCGGCGTGATCGCGCAGGTCTCGTCGTCGACCGGCGGAGGCGGCGATGCAACGGCGCGGAAGCCCGCATCTGTTGCGGCGACGCGGCCAGCCTCAGATCCCTCCGTGAGACAGGTGCTGAGCAGCATTGTCCCGCTTGCCGCGCCAGCGACCGCGAGGCCGGGCGGCGCGCTCTTTGGCACAAAGGCTGCGATGTCTTCGTTCCACACCGGCCGCGCGCCATGATGGCAGGTGAGGCTGACATCGGGGTTCCATCCGCCGGACATTGCGAGCGTGTCGGCCGCGATCGTTTCCGAACCCTCGCGCTTGCTCACCGTGATTTGGCACAATGCGCGCGAGCCGGTGGTTGCGGTCACCTGTGCGCCGGTAATGACTCGTGTTCCCGGGCACATCGCCGGCAGATGCGCTGGCAAATCGGGCCGCGCGTCGATCACGGCTGCCAGTTCGATACCATATGCGGTCAACGTTTTTGCCGTGCGCCAGCCATCGTCATTGTTGGTGAAGAGCGCAATGCGTCGGCCGGGCATCACTGCAAAGCGGTTGACGTAGCCACGCACGGCGGAAGCCATCATCACGCCCGGCCGGTCGTTGCCTGCAAACACGATGGGGCGCTCGATGGCGCCGCCGGCGAGCACCGCGCGCTTGGCGACGATGCGCCACAGTCGTTGCCGCGGCTGATAGGGCGGCGGTTCCGGTAGATGATCGCTGACGCGCTCCACGGCACCGTAAGTGCCGCCGTCATAAGCACCAAAGACACATGTGCGGGGCATCAGACGGACGTTAGAAAGGCCGCGCAACTCGTCGACAACTTGCTGTGCCCAAATGTGCCCTGGTGCGCCGCCGATTTCGCGGTCGTCCGCCAGCAGACGGCCGCCGAAGACAAAATCCTGCTCGCAGAAGATGACGCGAGCACCCGACCGCGCGGCGGCCAGCGCCGCGGCGAGCCCGGCCGGTCCGGCGCCGGCGATCAACACATCGCAGAAGGCGAAGGCTTGTTCGTAGTGGTCGGGGTCGCTTTCGCCGGCGGCACGGCCGAGCCCCGCAGCGCGGCGGATCAGCGGCTCATAGACCCGCTCCCAGAAGGCGGCGGGCCACATGAATGTCTTGTAGTAAAAGCCGGCCGGAAATAGCGGCGCCAACAACGAATTCAGCGAAAGAAGATCGCAGCGCAATGACGGCCAGCGATTCTGACTGTTGGCTTCAAGTCCTTCGAACAACTCCGTGGTCGTGGCACGCGTATTCGGCTCGCGGCGGGCGCCGCTGCGCAGCTCGACGAGTGCATTAGGCTCCTCGGATCCGGCGGTCATGATCCCGCGCGGGCGATGATATTTGAAGCTCCTGCCGACGAAACGAATGCCGTTCGCCAATAGCGCGGAGGCGAGCGTATCGCCGGCAAAGCCGCTGATCTCTTTGCCGTCGAAACTCGCACGCAGCGGCTGCGAGCGGTCGATCAGGCCGCCAGGCAGCCGAAACGGCTGGCTTTTGCCGGTGAGGCGTTTAACGGCGTTCATGTGTCGGCCTTGCACGCGCGCGCGCCGGTGATCGCATGCGTGCGGGTGTCGCGCTCGACAACCAGCCACGCCTGGCACCCGGCGCTGTGATACCAAAGCTCGGAATGCTGACCGAGCGGGTTGTCGCGGACGTAAACGTAAGTGTTGAAGCGATCGATCGCGTTGAGGCTATTCGGATCGGGGCGCACCGGCTTGGCATCGCCGAGATAACTGAACTCGCGCAGGTCGCGTGTGCCGCAATGGGGGCAGGGAATACGCATGGACGGTCAGTGCAGGTTCGGCTGCGGACCGGCGCCGCGCTCGTCGATGACATAGCCGCGGGCGAAGCGGTCGAGCGTAAGCGCGGTGGCGGCCGGATGCGGCTCGTGGCGCGCAATCAGATGAGCGAAGCAAAAGCCTGAACCGGGCGTTGCTTTGAAGCCGCCATAGCACCAGCCGGCATTGAGATAGAGGCCGTCGATCGGCGCGCGGTCGATAATCGGCGAGCCGTCCATCGACATGTCTACTACGCCGCCCCAGGAGCGCAGGATGCGCAGCCGGCCGATCATCGGCATCAAGGCCATGCCGCCTTCGCAGACATCTTCGACAGTCGGTAGATTGCCGCGCTGCGCGTAGCTGTTATAGCCCTCGATATCGCCGCCGAAAACGAGCCCACCTTTGTCGCTCTGACTGATATAGAAATGTCCGGCGCCGAAAGTGATGACGTGGTCGATGAGCGGCTTCACGCCTTCGGACACAAAGGCCTGTAGCGCATGGCTTTCGATCGGCAGACGTAAGCCCGCCATATCGCCGAGGCGCGAACTATTGCCGGCGACGACGATGGCGACCTTGGCGGCGCGGATGCGTCCGCGCGAGGTCTCTACCCCGGTCACGCGGCCGTTCTCGACGGCGATGCCGGTGACTTCGCAATTCTGCACGATATCAACGCCACGCTGCGAGGCGGCATGCGCGAAACCCCAGACCACGGCATCATGGCGCGCGGTGCCGCCGCGCGGCTGGAGCAGCGCGCCGTGAATCGGAAAGCGGGCATTGTCATAATCGAGATAGGGCAGGAGGGTCTGAAGCGCGGTGCGGTTCAGCAATTCGCCTCCCGCGCCGTGCAACCGCATGGAATTGCCGCGGCGGGCAAAGGCATCGCGCTGGGTGTCGGAGTGATAGATGTTGATCACGCCGCGCTGGCTGACCATGGCATTGTAATTCAGATCCTGCTCGAGCCCTTCCCAGAGCTTCATTGCGCATTCGTAGAAACGCTCATTGCCGGGCAGGAGATAATTGGAGCGGATGATCGTGGTGTTGCGCCCGGCATTACCGGAGCCGATCCAGTTCTTTTCCAGAACAGCGACGTTTGTGATGCCGTGCTCTTTGGCGAGATAATGCGCAGTGGCAAGGCCATGGCCGCCGCCGCCGACGATGACGACGTCATAGGCCGCCTTCGGCGAGGCGTCGCGCCAGACCGGCTGCCAATGTTTTTGGCCTGTCAGGGCATTCCAGGCCAGCGCCCATGCAGAATATCGCATCCCGGTTCGCGCGCTCAGCAGTCGAGCGTCGTCTGGCGTTCCCAGTCGGTCAAGTGGCGGGAATAAGCGTTCCAGTCGTCGTGCTTGAGCTTGATATAGGCGGCGAGCGTTTTTTCACCGAAGGCATTTCGCAGCACCGCGGACTCTTCGAGCGCGCGCAGCGCATCGAGCAGATTGAGCGGCAGCTTTTTCGCGCCGTTGGCCTTGTGGCCCTCGGTATACATGTTGATGTCGAGCCGGTCGCCGGGCTCACGATTGCTACGAATGCCGTCGAGGCCCGCCGCCAATATCGCGGCTTGCAGCAAATAAGGATTGGCTGCGCCGTCGGCCAGGCGAAACTCGAAACGGCCGGCATCGGGAATGCGGATCATATGGGTGCGGTTATTGCCGGTATAGGTGACCGTATTGGGCGACCAGGTTGCGCCGGATAGCGTCACCGGCGCATTGATGCGCTTATAGGAATTCACCACCGGATTGGTGATGGCGCACATCGCTTGGGCTGAATGCATCACGCCGCCGATGAATGCATAGGCGGCGCGAGAAAGCCCGAGCTCGCCCTTGGCGTCGGCGAAGACGTTGTTGCCCGCCATGTCCCAGAGCGAGGCGTGAACGTGGCAGCCATTGCCGGTCAGATTCGAGAACGGCTTCGGCATGAAGGTCGCGCGCAGCCCGTGCTTCTCGGCGATCGACTTCACCATATACTTGAAAAAGGTGTGCTTGTCGGCGGTACGCAGCGCGCTGTCATATTGCCAGTTCATTTCGAACTGGCCGTTGGCGTCCTCGTGGTCGTTTTGGTACGGTTTCCATCCGAGCGCCACCATGGCATCGCAGATTTCAGCGATGACCTCGTAGCGGCGCATCAGCGCCTGCTGGTCGTAGCAGGGCTTCGCCTGCTGATCGGCACTGTCGGAAATGGTGGTGCCGTCCGGCGCGATCAGAAAGTACTCGCACTCCACGCCTGTCTTGAGCTCATAGCCGCCTTCGGCTGCGATTTTGACAAGCTTCTTCAGAATCTGGCGCGGATTCTGCTCGACCGGCGCGCCGCCCATGAACAGGTCGCCGGTAACCCAAGCCACTTCCGGCTTCCACGGCAGCTGGATCAGCGAGTCCATCTCGGGGATCACCAGCACGTCCGGATCGGCCGGCGTCATGTCGAACCAGGTGGCGAAACCGGCAAAGCCGGCGCCGGCCTCGGCGACGTCATCGATCGCGCTCGCCGGCACGATCTTCGCCCGCACCGTGCCGAACAGATCGACAAATGAAATGAGGAAGTAGCGGATGTTTTTCTGCTTCGCGACTTCGCCCCAGGATGGCATGGCTTTTCCTCGTCGTTGGATTTCGTCAGTCTCGAACCCGCCCGGGAATCCAGTCGGTTCCCGCCAAAGGCACGCGCGCCATGGCGGCGGCCTCAACGGTCAACGCGACCAGATCTTCGGGTTCAAGATTGTGGACATGCGACTTGCCGCAGGCGCGCGCGATGGTCTGCGCTTCGAGCGTCAAGACAGACAGATAATTTGCAAGCTTGTGGCCGGCGATCACCGGGTCGAGACGCGCGGCAAGCACCGGATCTTGCGTGGTGATGCCCGCCGGGTCGCGGCCTTCGTGCCAGTCATCGTAGGCGCCGGCCGTGGTGCCGAGCGCCTGATATTCCGTTTCCAGATGCGGATCGTTGTCGCCCAGCGCGATCAGCGCCGCCGTGCCGATCGAGACCGCGTCGGCGCCGAGCGCTAGAGCCTTGGCAACGTCAGCACCGTTGCGAATGCCGCCGGACACGATCAATTGCACCTTGCGGTGCATATTGAGATCCTGCAGCGCCTGCACAGCCGGCGGGATCGCGGCCAGCGTCGGAATGCCGACATTCTCAATGAAGACGTCTTGTGTCGCCGCGGTGCCGCCCTGCATGCCGTCGAGCACGACGCAATCGGCGCCCGCTTTTACCGCAAGCGCACAGTCGTAGTAGGGACGGGAGGCGCCGACTTTGAGATAGATCGGCTTTTCCCAATCAGTGATCTCGCGCAGCTCTTGAATCTTGATTTCGAGATCATCCGGCCCCGTCCAGTCGGGGTGCCGGCAGGCCGAGCGCTGATCGATGCCTTCGGGCAGCACGCGCATTTCCGCGACGCGCTTGGAGATCTTCTGGCCGAGCAACATGCCGCCGCCGCCGGGCTTGGCGCCCTGGCCGACCACGACTTCGATCGCGTCGGCCTTGCGCAGATCGTCCGGGTTCATGCCGTAACGCGACGGCAGCACCTGATAGACGAGAATACTCGAATGCCCGCGCTCCTCGGGCGTCATGCCGCCGTCGCCGGTGGTGGTTGACGTGCCGACCGCGGACGCGCCGCGGCCGAGCGCCTCTTTGGCTTGCGCCGACAGTGAGCCGAAGCTCATGCCCGCAATGGTAATCGGAATTTTCAGCGTGATCGGCTTTTTTGCGTAGCGCGCGCCGATGGTGACATCGGTCGCGCATTTTTCGCGATAGCCTTCGAGCGGGTAGCGGCTGATCGAAGCGCCGAGAAACAGCAAGTCATCGAAATGCGGCAGCTTGCGCTTGGCGCCGGCGCCGCGGATGTCATAGATGCCGGCGGTCGCGGCGCGCCTGATCTCGGCGATCGAGGTGTCGTCGAAGGTCGCGGACTTCCGCGGCGGGGTGTGAATCCAGCGATCCTGCGTCGTCATCAATACGACCCCACATTATCGACGTGGAAGTGATAGAGCTTGCGCGCCGAGCCATAGCGGCGGAACTCGTTGATATCGACCTCGCCGTTGAGGCCCGCGGCATCGAGGAGCCGCCGTAGATCGGCGCGATGATTGTCTTCCATTTTCTTCTCGATGCAATCGGCGCCGAGACTGTGGACCTTGCCGCGCACATAGAGTCGCGCTTCGTAAATGGAATCGCCGAGCGCTTCGCCGGAGTCGCCGAGTACGACGAGGTTACCGGCCTGCGCCATGAAAGCCGACAAATGGCCGACCGAGCCTTTGACGACGATGTCGATGCCTTTCATGGAAATGCCGCAGCGCGCCGACGCATTGCCGTCGATCACGAGCGTGCCGCCGCATCCGGTGGCGCCGGCCGCTTGCGACGCGTCGCCCCTCACCCATACTTTTCCCGACATCATATTTTCGGCGACACCCTGGCCGGCATTGCCTTTGACGATGACGGTCGCTTGTTTGTTCATGCCGGCGCAGTAGTAGCCGACGTGACCGTCGATCTCGACAAGGAGCGGGCGGTCGAGGCCGGCGGCGATCGAATGTTGCCCGCGCGGATTGAACACCCGCCAATGCGTCTCGTTGGTGTCGGCAGGCAATCCATGCAAAGCCGCGTTGAGCTCGCGCACCGAGCTCCGGGCGAGGTCGATATCTGGCATCAATGCAATTCCCACCGATAGACGCGCGCAGGTTCCGGCTCCCAGACCCTGGCGGCCGCGATGCCCGGCAGATCCACCAGTGCCCGATATTCCGTGCCGAATGCGACCCAGCGCTCGGTCTCGGCCATGACGGCCGGCTTGCAAGCGATCGGATCGCGCAATACGCCGAAACCGGATTTCGTGCCGATGACGAACGTATAGAAACCGTCGAGCGCGCCCAGAGAGGACTCCATCGCCTGTTCGAGCGAGCAGCCGCCGCGCAATTTCGAGGTGATGAAGCCAGCCGCCACTTCCGAATCGTTCTTGGTCTGGAACGTCAGGCCTTGCTTGATCAGTTCGCGGCGCAGCGCGTTGTGATTGGACAGCGAGCCGTTATGCACCAGGCATTGATCGGCGCCGGTGGTGAATGGGTGGGCGCCTTCGGTCGTCACCTCGGATTCGGTCGCCATGCGGGTATGGCCGATGGCGTGCGTGCCGGACATGCGGGGCAGGCCGAAGCGCCGCGCGACATCGTCGGGCAGTCCGACCTCCTTGAAAATCTCCATGCGCTGGCCGGTGCCGACCACGGCGACGTCCGGAAAGCCTGCGAGCGCGTGCCGGGCCAGCCCTTCGCGATCCGCTGGCAGCGACACGACAATGTGGGTGTCGTAGTCGCGGTGACCGATCTTTTCACCGACGGTCGCGCGCAGGCTTTTGAGCACCGGGTCGAAATCGAATTCCGCCGGCGCTCGCAGGGTAAATTTGAGGTCGCCCGCGGTTTCAGCAGCGTAGACAGCGAACCCGGCAGAATCCGGCCCGCGATCAGTCAGCGGAGACAGCATCCCCGCCAGCAGCGCGCCAAGGTCGCCTTCGAGCGAACGATCCTTCAGAAACAGCCCGGCTATGCCGCACATGCCATCGAGTCCTCACGAGCCCGCCGGTCGCAGAAGCTATGCTCAATTGTTCGCATCTGCACACTGTAATGTCAACTGATAAGCACATATGTTTCTCTATAGGAAACTTATAGCGAGGCCGACAAACGTGGGATGAGGCATTTACGGCCGTTTGTTCTCGTTCCTTGGCGGCCGAAACCCTGCCAGTATAGGCTTTGGCTCGTCGCCGACTCGGAAAGGGATTGGAAATGTCCAGCCGCACCGCCAATGCGCCCAGCCCCAGCACCGTAAAGCGCAAAGCTGGCAGCGTGGAGAAAACGACCGAGCGCGAATTGCGCACCGGTTCGCTGGCGCCGACGCACGCACCGACCCGCAGCATCGAGCAGGAGATCGGCACCGAGGTACGCCGCCTGCGCAAGTCGCTGGACTTGACCGTCACGGAACTCGGCGCAGCGGCCGGCATCTCCGCCGGCATGCTGTCGAAGATCGAGAACGGCACGATATCGCCGTCGCTCTCGACTCTTTCGGCGCTGGCGCATGCGCTCAATGTTTCGATCAGCGATCTATTTGCCGAAACCGACGAACGGCGTGATTGCTCGTTCGTGCGGGCGGGCTCCGGCGTGCGCATCGAGCGGCGCGGCACCAAAGCCGGCCACCTTTACGACCTGCTCGGACACTCGCTGGCGGGGGAACT
>DATHPQ010000050.1:0-4035 GCA_035483735.1 Xanthobacteraceae bacterium
CAAAACCGTGCTCGGCCCCTTGTCCTTCGATAAGAAAGGCGACCTGACCAAGCTCGATTACGTGATGTATCTGTGGAAGAAGGATCCGAGCGGACGGGTCACTTACGTGCAGTGTCCGAATTCGGACTGCACGAAGATGTAGGGTGGCGGCGCGGCCGTTGAGCCGACGGCCGACTTCTCTGGGCAACGGGCCTCTTGCGCGATCAGCCGCGCAATTGCGCCAGCACGCCGGCGATGTCGCCCATGCCCCAATGCTCCGCGATATGATCGCCCTGCACGCGGAAAATATCGCAGGAAGTAAAGCGTAACGTCTTACCGGTTGGCGCGACCCCGAAATAGACACCATTGTGCGTGCCAGTATAGGCGAAGCTTGCCGCAACGTGGTCCTTGTCGGCTACCATTGCTTCAATCGCTACTTTTAGATCCGGCAGCCCAATCAACCGCGCCTTGAAAAACGCGACGGTTCCTTGTTTTGGGCTGACATTCGCAGGCGGCGGCGGCGCAGCTGCGCTGACTTGATGATTGACATAGTCGTCGGCGAAAAGCGCTGCGAAGCCATCGATATCGTGTGTACTCAATGTTGCCGCGAACCGCTCTGCGAGCGATTGCGGCGACGCGTTCGATTGGGCAAGCACGGGCTCAACGAAACCGCCTGCGAAGAGGAGCCCTGTAGTCGCGACTTTGCGACGATTTAGCAGCATCATGATCTCCATCAGAGGTCGGTCCCCCAGGGCCACGCTAGCCGATCTTGCCGAGCGCCGGAAACGCATCGAGCAGCCAGTAGCTGACTTCGCTCACCGTACCGGTCAGGAAGGCGATGCCGGTCAACACCAGAAGACCGCCCATCGCCTTCTCGACCAGGCCGAGATGCGCCTTGAAGCGGGTGAGAAAAGCGGCGAACGGCCCGACCGCGAACGCAGCAAGCAGAAACGGCACGCCCAGCCCCAACGAATAGACCGCGAGCATGCCGGCGCCTTTGACCACGGTCGCTTCGGAGGCCGCGACCGCGAGGATCGCGGCGAGGATCGGGCCGATGCACGGCGTCCAGCCGAGCGCGAAAGCGAGTCCCATCGCGTAGGCGCCCCACAGGCCGACAGGCTTGGCAATTTCCATCCGCTTCTCGCGCATCAGCCAAGCGATCGGCGTCAGCCCGAGGAAGTGCAAACCCATGATGATGATGGCGATGCCGGCGACGATCGCGAGCTCACTCGAATAAGCACGCAGCAAAGCGCCGACGGCGCTGGCGCCGGCGCCGAGCGCGACAAAGACCGTGGAGAAGCCGAGCACGAACAAGAGCGCCGCGATGATGGTCTCGCGCCTCACCCGCGTTTGCGGCTCGGCATCGGCCAGCCGTTCGATCGACGTGCCGGTGAGATAGACGAGATAAGGCGGCACCAGCGGCAGCACGCAGGGCGACAGGAAGCTCAGCATGCCTGCGAGGAGCGCGGCGGCGACGGTGACATTCATGGGCGCAGAAATGCACCGGCAGAGATGGCGCTGGCAAGGCCGTTGCCACTCACTCGCGAGTCACGTCATCGCGAGGCGGGCGCAATGCAGCAACCCAGAGGCGACGGCCGCGAAGAAAGGCTAAGATACTCTATGCGCAATCTGATCACTGATGTCCCCGGAATCCGTGTCGGCCATGCCGAAGACGCCCACCTCGGCTCCGGCGCGACCGCCGTGATTTTCGACGCGCCCGCGGTCGCCTCGATCGACCTGCGCGGCGGCGGGCCCGGCACGCGGGAAACCGCGCTGCTCGATCCGGCGCAGACTGTCGAAGGCATCGATGCCATCACGCTGTCCGGCGGCTCGGCCTTCGGGCTCGATGCCGCGTCCGGCGTGCAGGCCTGGCTGAAGGAGCAGAACCGCGGCTTTGTGGTGCGCACCGCCCGCGTGCCGATCGTGCCGGCGGCGATCCTGTTCGATCTGCTCAGTGCCGGCGACAAGAACTGGGGACGGTTTCCGCCCTATCGCGAACTCGGCTACGCCGCGGCGGCGAGCGCCGGGCAGGACTTTACACTCGGCAGCGTCGGCGCCGGCACCGGCGCCACGACTGTGAATTGCAAAGGCGGCATCGGCTCGGCCTCCGCGCTTAGCCGCGACGGCTTCACCGTCGGCGCGCTCGCGGCGGTGAATGCCGCCGGCAGCGTCCTCATCGGCGACGGGCCGTGGTTTTGGGCGGCGCCCTTTGAAGTCGACGGCGAGTTCGGCGGCCGCGGCTTTCCCGCGCAACTGCCGCCGCGGGCTTTGGAACCGGTCACCAAGGGTGCGCCGCGCGAAAACACCACGCTTGTCATCGTCGCGACTGACGCGGCCTTAACCAAGGCCCAGGCCAAGCGGCTCGCCGTCATGGCGCAATCCGGCCTGTCACGCGCAATTTATCCTGTGCATAGCCCGCTCGACGGCGATGTCGTATTCGCGGCGGCGACCGGACGGCGGCCGCTGCCCGATGGAACTCTCGGTTTGACGGCCATTGGCACGCTTGCGGCCAATGTCGCGGCACGCGCCATCGCCCGCGGCGTGTTTTCTGCGCGGGCGCTATCGTTGCCCGGCGCAATGCCGTCCTGGCAGGACCAATTTGGTCGCTAAAACTACAAATTTCACGCACATTTCAGATACATACATTACAAGACGAGTCGTCATGCGGAGCTTTACCTGAATGAAAGGTGGTTGCCGTTGACTCATTGACGGAATGCGCTTTCACTCGCAAAGCTCTCCTGTTGTTGTGGATGTGCGGCGGAGGTAACGATGCGCGTTGTCGTGATTGTCATCGCAGCGCTGATGACCTTGGGTCTCGCGGCATTTGGCGTTGTTACGGCTCAGAAAGAGGCCGGTCCCACCTCCCTTCTCGCGCTTGCAACGCATCTCATCTCGTCGGCTAAAGGCACGAGCACGCCTCCCGTGATCATCGCAACGGCCGCACCGCGCGGACCGGTGGTTTCGGATGCGTCGCCCGCGCCGCTGGTTGTCGCTCAGAATGCGCCGGCGTCTGCACCGGCCGCTGTCGCTGCGCAGACGCCAGCCCCGGCTGCCGCACCAGCCTCTGCCTCGCAATGCAGCAATCCCAATGCGCTCGGCCTTTCCCGCGTCGTGCAGATCGACACCACAGGCGGTCCGGCCTTCGGCACCGAGCATTTCAAGCAATATGACTTCCTGCGCGACAAGGAAGTGGTGCTGACATTCGATGACGGGCCGTGGCCGGAGAACACGCCGGCGGTGCTCAAGGCGCTCCAGGACAACTGCCTCAAGGCGACATTCTTCGAGATCGGCGAGCATGCGACCTGGCGCCCCGACCTGACCAAGCTGCTGGTCGCCGCCGGCATGACAGTCGGCAGCCACACCTGGTCGCACAAGGATCTGGCGAAGAACCCCTACGCCAAGGACATCGAACAGGCGAAGCAAGAGATCGAAATGGGCGTCAGCGCCGTGACGATGGCCGCCGGCACACCGATCGCGCCGTTCTTCCGTTTTCCCGATCTGCAGCAGCCGCCGGATCTGATCACTTATCTCGGCACGCGCAACATTGCGACGTTCTCGACCGACATCGACTCGTTCGATTTCAAGATTCACAAACCGGACGACGTCATCAAGTCGGTGCTGACCAAACTGGAAAAGAACGGCAAGGGTATCGTGCTGATGCACGACTTCCAGAAGGGCACGGCGGAAGCGATGCCGCAACTGCTCGCGCAGCTCAAGGCTAACGGCTACAAGATCGTCCACATGGTGCCGAACGCGCAGGTGACGACGATCTCAAAATACGACGACATGGTCAGAGCGCAGGACAAGTTCTCGTCCACCAACAACACGCGGCCGGAAAATAGCGTCGTCAAGACGATCAGCGAGTGACGCCGCCCAAGGCATGAACTACGGCATGAACCGCGCGGCGCTGTAAGGCTTCGGATCGCAGAACGGCGTCGCGCCGGTGATCATTTCGGTGACCAGCCGTCCAGTCACCGCTCCGAGCGTCAATCCCCAATGGCCGTGGCCACCGGCAAGCCACATCGCGCTCTGCCCAGGTGCTGGGCCGATGACCGG
>DATHPQ010000051.1:0-29765 GCA_035483735.1 Xanthobacteraceae bacterium
TCGAGCCGGCCCACTTTCGACTGGCGGTCATAGGCATATTCGCGCTCGGCGTCGGTGTGATGCACTAGCCCCATGAAGCGCGCGCCGAAGCCCGCCGCAGTCCATTCCAGCATCTGCTGATCGCCGTCGGAATTACCAAAGGCAAAGATCGGACGGCGGCCGATGAACCAGTTGATGCCGACCGGCTTGCCAGGCCCGTCGTCGACGAATTCGACCTTGGGAAGCTTCATCAGGACCGGCTTGCCATCCGGCGGCATCTGCCACTTGGTAACGCCGGACGAGCCGACGACTTGTTCCGGGGGAATGCCGTAGACCTTTTCAGTCCACGGCCGCATGAATTCGATGCCGCCGCCGGATACGATGAAGGTCTTGAAGTCGTTACCGCGCAGATAGCGCATCAATTCCTGCATCGGCTGATAGACGAGCTCGATATAGGGCCGCTTGAAGCGCGGATGCTGCGCCGTGGTGACCCAGTCGAGCACAGTCTTGGAAAAATCATCGACGCTCATGCCGCTATGCGTCGCCATGACGATTTCGAGCAGGCTCTTTTCGCCGGCGTCAGCGACGAGTTGCATTTTGCCTTCGAGGAGGTTCTTGAACGGCTGCTGCTTCTTCCATTCCGGATGCTGCGGCGCGAGCCGCCTGACCTCGTCAAACGCAAAGGCGACCTGGATATAGATCGGCTGCTCGCACCACAGCGTGCCGTCATTGTCGAAAGTCGCGATGCGCTGATCGACGGGAACGAAGTCCGGCGAGCCGCGCATGGTCACGCGATCGACAAAGTCGGTGATCGACTTTTTCGCCGCCCCGTCGCTCCATGACGGCAGCGGATCGGGCAACGGCGCGGCCAGTGCAATGGACTGCGCCAGCGCGCCGGCGCGGCAACCAACGCACACAACGAATAATACAGCGAGTAACAGATACCCGCGGCGATCCAGTCGCACTGGTACTCCTGCACTATTTGCGGCGGCAAACGGCCGCCGGCCCGAAGATGCGTCTGCCGCGCGGCCTACTTCGCCGTTTGGCCGGCCATCGCGTTCTTGATGATGCCGACGATCGCGGTCAGGATCGCGCCAGTCACGCCGCCGCCGACCGCTTGGCCGACCACCGTGCCGATATCGACATTGCCAGCCGCACTTTGCAGCATCGGCAACAGCGCGGTGAGCAGCGTGCCGCCGCCCGCACCGCCGACCGCGCCGGCAATGGTATTGCCGAGCGTGCCGAGATCGATGTTCTTCATCGTCGCGCCCGCGGCATTGCCACCGAGAGCACCGGCGATGATCTGGATAATCAGATTGATCACAGTCGCTGACATGGTCTTCTCCCCGGTTCTATTTTCGTTCTCAACGCAGTATTCAGTTTCTTCTTATTGCGAGCGCGCCGTGACACGGCGGGTTCGAAGTCGATTCTTATTTGCTCTGCTGCGCCGGAGCAGGCTTGTTCAGCTGCCGCGCGTCTCTTGCCATTTCGAGACAGGTGACGAGATCGGTATAGCTCGGCAGCGAAGCCGAGGTTTCCTCGCCGACGCAATTGGTCTTCTCGGACGGAATGAAGGTCGACCATTCGCCGGTGAGCTTTTGCCGCATCGCCTGCTCGTTCTTGACGCATTGCGAAAACGCGAGGTCTGGCGCGCCCTTCTCACCGGGGCCTGCGGCCTGTTTCGCGATGCCGTGGCATACCGGGTCGACATTCAGGCGCGGCACATCGTCGGACCATGCCGGTCCGCTTGCCGAGAGCAAAATCACCGCGGGGATACCTCTCATCAGCAAGACACGCATGGCGAAAGTCTCCTCGGGTCATTGAACCGCTATTGATGCACCCGCAGCTTCAGTGCCGACAGGCCGAGCACGACATTCAGCGCGATCGAGCCTTGCAGCGACAGGGGCTGCAACGCGAAGCTGCGCACCGAACCGCCGATCAGCACATTGGCGCCGCCGCCGACACCGACGCCGATATCGCCGGAAGCGCCGACATATTCTCCTGCGAGCGCGCCTGGAGCCACGCCGGAAGTCGGAGCGAACACGCCCCAGCCGAGGACACTGCCCTCGGTGACGCCGACATCGATACCGACCGTGTTGATGGCGCCGTCGTAGAATTGCGGCGGATTGCCTCCGGTCGGACTAAAGGTACACTCCATCGGCTGATGGCCGACAATAATGAATCCAATATTGGCATTGACCTTGCACATCAGCGAACCGACCTGGGTCCACGGCTGTGGCGCTTGAGCGGCAGCAGGAAGCGAGATCGCCAGCGTGACAAGCGCCGCAGCGAATAAACGATACAGCCGCATAGTCACTCATTCCTTTCTGGAAGCGGGAAAAATTTCGTCAATCCGAGATTACGGGCCGAGCGCGCGCTGTACCCTCGCCAGTTCCTTTTCGCATCGCCTCTCATTGCCTCCGGCATTGGCGGCGCGCGCCCGCGTCATCGCCCGCCTGATATTGCGGATGAGGTGCTGGTTGAGCTCGCCGAGCCTCTCCTCCGCAGCGGCGATGGAACGCGGCGTCGGCTGAGCGCTCCGATCGGCGCTGACGCTTTGCGGCGCCGTTCGCCCAGCGGCCGCAATCGCATCGAGCCTGGCGTCGACGCGCCCCTGCATCGCATCGATGTCGGCGGCGCACGGGCCGGCCTGGGCAACGGAATAGGACGCGGCGAATAAAACCGCGCTTGCGATCAACAGCCGATGCATGTTTCCAGAATTCATTTTGGCTGCCCGGTCGACGACTGCGGCAGCTTGGTCAGGCCGCTCCCCGCGCGCAAGCTACGCACGTCCCGCGCCATTTCGAGACAGGTAATCAGTTCGGTGTAGCTCGAATCGCCGCCCATCCGCGATTCATCCGTGCAATGCTTTTTGTCGTCGGCATTGAACGTCGACCACTCCTTGCTCAGCGCGTCACGGTCGGCCTGCTCCGCGTCCATGCACTGGCTGAAGGCCACTTTCGGATCGCCGGCGGTCAGCGAATCGCCGGATTGATTGACGATTCCGTGACAGACCTGCTCGACATGAAGCGTGGGAATGTCGTCGGCCCATGCCGGAAGGACGGAAAACGCGGCGGCGAAGGCCGCAGCCGATAATGTCAGACGAATGTGCACCTGAACCCCCTTTGCAATACTCGGCGGACGCATCTTACAACGCGCCCGCCGGATTTTCATATCGTTATTGGCCTTCATGTGCCTTCATCATTTCCTCGACCTTCCTCTTCACATCCTCGAGGTTGAAGGAGGCCGATTGCTGCATCGGCGGATAGTCGATAAACGATTGCGCCGCCGCCCCCACCGTCTGCTGCACCTGGACGAAGCGCCAGAACTCGCGGGCATAGAAATCGTTCATATAACCGCCGCCCAGATCGTTGAGCGTCTGGCCGCGAATCGACGGTGTCCGCTCGAACGGGTCCTGACGCAGATTGACGATGGTCGGCATGTCGGTCGTCGTCTTTTCTCCCGGCCAACCGAACGGCTGCTGGTAGAACTGGAATTTGAAGTCGTCGATGCGGATGGCGCCGAGCTGGGATTCGCCGAAGTAGAAGAGCTCGTGCCGCGCCGACGGCCCGTTGCCGGTCAGAAGATCCATCTGGTTGTATCCGTCGAGATGGTTCTTGTAAGTCTGACCGCCGATCTGCAGCCCCGACAGCAGCTGCTGGACGATGTTCGGATTGCCAGCCGCCGCAACCAGTGTCGGCAGCCAGTCCAGCCCGGAGAAGATGCCGTTCTCGACCGTACCGGGCTTGATCTTGCCCGGCCAGCGGGCGATGCACGGCACCCGGAAGCCACCTTCGAACACGGTCCCCTTGGTGGCGCGGAACGGCGTCATACCGCCGTCCGGCCAGGTGAAGACCTCGGCGCCATTGTCGGTGGTGAAGATGACGATGGTGTTATTGGCGACGCCGATATCGTCGAGATGCTTGAGCAGATCGCCGATGTCGTCGTCCATCTGCGCCATGCCGGCTTCCTCCAGGCCGAAATTGCTCTCATAGTTCATCTTCGCCTGGTACTTCTGCGCCAGATAGGTGAAGACGTGCATGCGCGTGGTGTTGTGCCAGATGAAGAACGGCTTGCCGGCCTGCTTGGCCTGATCCATGAAGCGCTTGCTGTTATCGACCAGCACCTCGTCGAATGTTTCCATGTCGTATTTGGCATCGCGGCCCTTCTGCCACATCTGATGATCGGCGCTCATATCCTTGAACGGTTTAAGCGGACCTTCGTCGACGATGCGCTGCTTACCGACCTTGCCCCAGCGCGGCATCACGGTCGGATCGTCGGTGTCGGTGGCGTAGGAATGGACCAGATTGCGCGGGCCGTATTTGTCGATCCAATCCTGCGGATAATCGAACCAATACGGATCCGACATCGCGTCGAGGTGGTACAGGTATCCGAAGAATTCGTCGAAGCCGTGCAGCGTCGGCAGATATTTGTTCAAATCGCCGAGGTGGTTCTTGCCGAACTGTCCCGTGGCATAGCCCATCGATTTGAGGATAAGGGCCGTCGTCACCGACTGCTCGGGCATGCCGACATCGGCGCCGGCCTGGCCCACTGTGGTGAGACCGGTGCGCAGCGGAATTTGCCCAGTAATGAAATTGGCGCGGCCGGCGGTGCAACTCGCTTCGGCATAGTAATCGGTGAAGCGCATGCCGTCGGCGGCGAGCTTGTCGAGGTTCGGCGTCTTGCCGGACATGATGCCCTGGTGATAGGCGCCGATATTGAACCAGCCGATATCGTCGCCCATGATGACGAGGATGTTCGGCTTCGCTCCCGCAGTCGTGGCTTGCTGTTGTTGCGCCTGCGCCGTTTGCACGGAAGCCGCGCCGCCGAGAGCGGATGCGGCAGCGACAGCGGTCGAGGCAAGCAAGATATTGCGGCGATTGATGGCGTGATTTTCTGAGTTCGACTTCTCTCCACACTTTTGACTGGACATTGGTCGCTCCCGGTTCTGATGACACAACAGATTCCGACGAGACTCATGCGCCGCGCCCGCCCGGCGCGCAGCCGAGCGGAGGCGGCGATAGATTTGGGCGCGCCGAAACGCCGGCCCATTCACGCACGACGCCAGCGGCTAGTCGCCGCCGCGGCAGAACTCGCGTCACCTCATCGCAAGGCGATGGTCATGCCGCCGAGACCGAGCGAGACCTGGAAGCCGACTTGCGGGCCGCTCACTGTCAGCACCACGCCTCTTCCGTTCTGCAGTGTTGCCACTTGTCCACCGCCGACAAAGGTGGCGCCGGCGCCAGCCGCGCCATAAGTGCCGGCGATATCCGAAGCGCGGTGCAAATTGGTGGCCGTGCCGGTGAGATCGACGGCCGAAACGCCGAGGCTGCCGATGCCGATGCCGCCGATGCTCAGCCGATAAGTCCGGCCCTGGAAGTGCAGTGTGCCGCTGCCGCCGCCGACGCCGACGATGAATCCGGCCCTGACGATGTGCAGGCGCACCGTCCCGGATTGCGCCTGCGACGGCGCCGAGGCCGCGACCAAAATAGTGCCAGCAGCGACGATCATCGCAGCGAATTTAACGATCCGACCAAATCCCAACATTATCTTCCTCCCTCGTTTTTTGCTCGTCTCAAATTGATGAACCACTGTCACTTCGCATTTCTCACCACGCAGCGAAATCCGAGATGACTCGTCGATGTATCGACCGGCTCGGCATGGCGCGCGGCCGGCCGGTAACGGCGGCAGTAATTCGGCGCACACAAATGCGAGCCGCCTTTGATGACTTTGCGGGGAATTTTGATGTCCGGCTGGCACGGATCGTAGCTGTCCTCCTCGCGCCCGCCGCGTGGATTTTGCGGAATGCAGCACGCCTTCGCCGTGTCGGCTTGGTGCTTTGAAGACCACCAGTCCGTGGTCCACTCCCAGACATTGCCGATCATATCGTGGACGCCGTAACCGTTGGGCGGAAACGACAGCACCGGCGAGGTGCGCTCGAAACCGTCGTCGCAACGGTTTTCGTGCGGAAAATTGCCCTGCCAGGTATTGGCCATGTGCTTGCCGCCGGGCGTGAATTCTTCACCCCAGGCGAATTCGGCGCCGTCGAGCCCGCTGCGTGCGGCGAATTCCCATTCGGTCTCGGTCGGCAGATCCTTCCCCGCCCATTTGGCGTAAGCGAGCGCATCGCCATAGGTCACGTGCACGACCGGGTGATTGTCGAGCGCATTGATATTGCTCTTGCGCCCGTAGGGGTGCCGCCAATCGGCGCCCGGCAGCAGCGTCCACCACTGACTGAAGTCGCGCAGATTGACGGGATGGTTGGGCGGCGTGAACACCAGCGAGCCGGCAAAGATCATATGCGGCAGCGCACCCGGATAATTTTTCGGATCAGGTACGGTTTCAGCAAAGGTCACGTGGCCGGTGGCGCGGACGAAGTCCTTGAATTGGCGGTTGGTGACCGGTGTGCGGTCGATCCAGAAACCATCGACGCTGGCGTGGTGAACCGGCGCCTCTTCGGGATAATGTTTGTCTGATCCCATGCGGAACGCGCCGCCAGGAATCCAGATCATGTTCGGAGGCGCGGATGGCTCGCGCCGCTCTAAAGACGCAACCGCACTATCGCTCACGGGCTCCTCGCGTTGCACGCGTTCAGCCGCATATTTTTGCGCCAGCCTTTTGTACCGGCGCTCGCAGCAAAATCGATTGGTCTATTGAAACAATGCTTCTTGTTGCGCGTGAGACTAACCGACCGGCAGCAAAAAGACCATCGGGTGGTCCCCTGACCGCAACTTAACAAACGCGTGATGACGATTTGTGCACTGCAAACCACGCAATTTTATTTTTTTCAATTTGCCGCGGCTGCCTGTCGACAAATCCTGCGTTTCGACGCGCCAAACCGCCGCTGTGATCCTGAGGCAACGCCGCAGCCAAATCGGCAATGGAACCGTCACAATGCGCCTCGCGCATGATGTCATACGCACCACAGTCGACTAGGTTCATCATCGCGACGAGGTTGCCTTGAGCAGAGAAGCCGACACGGCTTCGGAGGGCGCTCATGGAATCGAAGCCAAGATCAAAGTCCAGACCGAAGCTCGGCGCGTGGCGCAATGTTGCGTCCGCTCGGCGGCTGATCGGTCGCCTGCGCGTTCGATCGTACGCGGCAATGCTGAGCGTTCTCGCGGCTCTCTCTTTGACAAATGCCGCACGCGCCGACGAAGGCGGCGTCAGCTTCTGGATCCCGGGACTCTTCGGCAGCCTCGCCGCAGCGCCGCAGGTGCCCGGATGGGCCATCGCGGCATTCAACTACTACGATGCGGTGCGCGCCGGAGGCACGGTCGCGGCGGCGCGGCAGGTGACGATCGGCAGGTTCAACCCGACCGTGAACGTCAACCTCAACGCCAATCTGAAGGCCAATCCCGATCTGGTCTTCGTCAATCCCACGTATGTTTTTGCCACACCGGTGTTCGGCGGCCAATTTGCCGTCGGCATGTTGGCCGGCGCCGGCCGCAGCATCGCGTCCATTAACGGCACGCTGACGGCGACAGCGGGCCCGCTCACGCTGACGCGACAAGGCACCATCGAAGACGCGCGCGACGGTTTCTCGGATATCGTCCCGCTGGCGACGCTGCGCTGGAATAACGGCGTCAATAATTGGATGACCTATATCACCGGCGATATTCCGGTCGGGATGTATAATTCGGCGAGCCTCGCCAATATTGGCCTCGGCCACGGCGCGATCGACGGCGGCGTCAGCTACACCTATTTCGACCCGAAGACCGGTCACGAATTTTCCGCGACGACCGGCGTCACCTATAATCTCGTCAATCCCGCAACCGGCTATCAGAACGGCGTCGACTGGCATCTCGACTGGGGCGCCTCACAATTCATGACCAAGCAATTGCAGCTCGGGCTCGTCGGCTATTTCTACCGGCAGCTCAGCGCCGACCAGGGCTGCCTGCCGCAACTCTGTCCGTTCGAGTCGCAAGTGATCGGGGTCGGGCCGCAGATCGGCTATCTGTTTCCGGTCGCCGGCATGCAGGGCTACATCAACCTGAAAGGCTACGGCGAATTCGACGGCGTCGACCGGCCGCACGGCTATAATGTGTGGCTGACATTGTCGCTGTCGCCGGCGCCACCGTCCGCGCAACCCTCGCCGCCGGCCATGCTGACCAAGGCGCCGCCGCGGAGCTGACGCACAAGACGTTGCTGAATCCCCGGCCTATAATCCAGCCAGAATTGGCCCGGGGACCGAGGAAACGGGGCGAAGGCATGACGGCGCGTCTGCTCATTTTTATCGGCTGCCTGGTGCTCGCCATGCAGCTCTATCCGCGGGCGCCAGCGGCCCAATATTATCCCTATTGCGCGCAATTTGAGGACGGCAGCTCGCGCGATTGCGGGTTCTCGACCTTGCAGATGTGCGAGGCTTCCGTGACCGGCGTCGGCGGCCTGTGCATCAACAACCCGGCGGGCCCTCCCCCGCCTCCGCCGCAAGAGCTCGCTTCAGCTCCCCTGCAATTACCCGACGCACCGCAGGCGCAGCAGCCGCAACAACAGACCTGCAACCCGCTGATCGACGGCACCTATTGCGCGTCGCAGGGCGGGCCGATCAACCCGCCGCCGATGCCGCGCATCCAAAGCATGGCGAGCGATCTCGGCATCGGCGGCGGCGATCCACCGGCAACTTTGGGTGCTATTACGTTCAGCGGATCCGGCGCGACCTGCATCGGCCTGTTCCGCCGGGTCTCTTGCGGAGGATGACGGATGAAAGCGAGTACCACGATTGCCTTGAATGCTTTTGTCGTGAGCGCCATCCTGAGTGCGGGCTGGATGACAGCGCAGGCGGCCAATACCCGCACGATCGATCAGTATACCTGCAAGGACGTGATGCGCGAGCACGGCGACAATCGTGACGTTACCATCGCCTTTCTTCACGGCTTCCTGTTGGGCAAATCAGGAAGCTCGGCTTTCGACATCGATGCCTTGCACAAGCAGACCGGCGATTTCATCGAGTATTGTCTGGATAATCCAAGCGCCAAGGCCGTGGACGCAATGTCCAAGATCAAGAGCTAGACGTGATCGCGGCCACGCGTAGGTCGCTCTTTATCGCCGCCATTGTCTGCGCGGTTATGATTCTTTCTGGACGTTGCGAGGCGCAGACCGCGGGCAACGCTGCTGCGTCGCAGCGAGAATTGGTGGTCGGCACCAAACAAGCGCCGCCGTTTGCGATGAAGGACGCCAGCGGCAACTGGAGCGGCGTCAGCATTGATCTGTGGCGGCGGATCTCGGATGAATTGCAGTTGCGCTATCGGTTCGTCGAGGAACCTCAAGTTCAAGGCTTGATCGATGGACTCGCCAGCGGAAAATTCGATATTGCGGTCGCCGCGCTGACCGTAACAGCGCCGCGGGAGCGTGTCGTGGATTTTACCGAGCCGTTTTATGCCACCGGCCTCGGCATCGCGGTCAGAGCGGGCGACGAAGCGAGTTGGCTGCCGGTGATTCGCACCATGACATCGTTCGGCTTCGCCCAGGCTGTGCTGGCCTTGGTCGGACTGGCACTGGCAACGGGCCTGTTGGTCTGGCTCATCGAGCGGCGCCACAACGAGCACTTCGGCGGCGGCCTCGCGAAAGGCGTCGGCGCCGGCGTCTGGTGGTCGACCGTGGCAATGACCCAGCGTCATACCGGGGATTTGGGACCGCAAACGCCGCTGGGACGCCTGGTGGCCATCGTGTGGATGATCGTTTCGATTATCACGATCGCGGTTTTTACGGCCAGCATCACGTCGGTCCTCACCATAAGGCACCTCCAGGGAACGGTGCATGAGGTCAGCGATCTGTCGTCGGTGCGCGTCGGTGCCGTGGCCGGCACGTCGACCGAGGACACGCTATCGCATCTGCGCATCACATATCGATCATTCGCGACTGCTGAAGACGGTCTCGGGGCGTTGCGGGCGCATGCGATCGACGCTTTCGTCTACGATAAACCGCTGCTCGCCTGGACCATCCGGCAACGCTTTTCATCATCGATCGAGCTGGTCGACAAGACATTCGATATTCAGGACTATGCATTTGCGCTGCCGAGCGACAGTCCGCTCAGAAAAGCCGTCAATGTGGCCGTTCTCGACGCGATACGGAGCGAGTGGTGGGAAGCGACGACCTTCCAATATCTCGGCTCAAAGTAGCGAATTCGACCGGCTATTCCTCGCCGGTGAGGTCGCGGCGGCGGCCTTCGAGCGCCGCCGAATAGCGGCGCAGGACATAGGCCTCCGTGAGCAGGCCGATGACATGGCGGTCGGTGAAAGAATCGACGACGGCCAGCGTTTCGGTTTCAGCACGATCGAAGGCGAGCACCGCTTCCTTCACCGCCATTCCCGGCAGCAGCATATCTTCGCTGTGGTGCAGCAGCGACTTGATCGCCCCGTCGGGATCGAGCTCGGCGGAATGCGCATCCGCCACCAGCATCAGCCCGACATAACGATCCTCCTCGTCGACGGCGATCACCGACGCCGCCGAGCCGAGCGGGAACGCTTCGCGGAAAGCGGCGATGGTCGAGAACGCGCTCACCGTCTGCACGTCCTGGCGCATCATCTTCTCGACGGTGAGGTCGCGCATCCATCCGATATCGGCGGCGCTGCGGATGGTCTCGCCGCGCAGATGGAAACGCCAGGTGGCGAAGGAATAGCCGAACACTTCGCGAGTGACCTGCGCGGCAATGATCACCGCGATCAGCACCGCGGCCGTCAGCCACAGATCGTCGGTCGTTTCGAGCGCAATGAAAATCATGGTCAGCGGACCGCCGATCACGGACGCCGCAAGCGCACTCATGCCGATCACGGCATAAGCGTTCGGATCGAAATAGACGGTCGGCCAGAAGATCGTCAGCGAGGTGGCGAGCAGGTGGCCGCCGAGCGCGCCGATCAAGAGCGAGGAGAAGAACATGCCGCCGCGAAAGCCGGAGCCGAGCGAAGCGATCGAGGCGACGATCTTAAGGAGGAACAGCAGCGCGACGGCGCGGAACGACAGATCGAGCATGCCGGCCACACGTAGCGCGCCGTGCCCGGACGACATTACCTGCGGCGAAATGATCGCCAACAGTCCGACCACGAGACCGCCGAGCATGGTGCGCAGCGTCGGACGCAATTTCAGCCGCGCGAACATCGCCTCGCTGAGGGCGACGCCGCGCATCAAAACGATGCCGAGCGCCGCCGCGAGCAAGCCGAGCACGGCGGCAAGCACGAGATCGTGGCCGGTCATGGTGGTCGGCTCGGGCGGCACGACGCCGAGTTCGGCCGGTGACAATGATCGCGCCACCAGAAATCCGACAAGCGCCGCGATGCCGACCGGCGCCAGCCCGCTTGGCGAATAGCTGCCGATGATCAGTTCGAAGCCGTAGAACGCGCCCGCAAGCGGCGCGCCGAAGGCGCCGGCTATGCCGGCGGCGGCGCCGCAGCCGACCAGAATGCGCAGATCACCGCGGCGCAGGCGGAATGAATTGCCGATGCGCGAGGCAATGCCGCTGGCAAGCTGGGTGTAGCCGGCCTCAAGGCCGACAGATGCGCCGACGCCGCTCGACCATACCGTCTGCAACGCGACGACGATGCTGCCGACAAGCGACATGCGGCCGCCATGCAGCGCATTGGCTTCGATCGGATCGATTTCGCGCTCCGGGCGAAAGCGGCGGATCAATTCGCTCGATGCACCGAAAATGATGCCGCCGAGAAGCGGCACCGAAAGCGCCAGAACCGGATCGAGCGTCAGCCGCGCCGACAGGCGCTCGCCGTGCTGCAGGTTAAAAAATATCTCGTGAATGAGATCGACCGCCGCACCCATCGCGGCGACGACCAGGCCGCCGATCACGCCGACCAGCGCCGCAAGCCCGATCAGGCTCGATTCCCGCGCGCGAACCAGCGCGCGCAGGCGCCGGGGGATTTCGAATCGGGTTGCGGCTTTGGCTGTCAATGCGCACCGCCGCCGGAACACATACAATGGGTGGGCGGAACCCCGCCGGGCGCCGCCCGTTCTTCATCGAGGCGATACCAGGCAGTCGAGGAATTAGCCTTGCGCCCGATCGGAAGCTCTATTGCCGTCATCATCGCATTTTCCGTTGCCGGAATAGCTATCCTTACCGGTGTCCCGTTCATGCCCCCTCTCCAGGCTGAACCGAATACCAGTATGCTTAATGGTACGGCTGCATTTGGCGATTGGCGCACCGACCGTCCGGGAATGCGGCGGCTGATCAAGCCGCAGGATTTACCGGCGCCTGACATGGCGGAGTCGGCGCGGAATGTCGTCCGAATAGTGCACCGCACCAATGAGCAGAAGCCAATCGTCCCAAACGGCTTTGAAGTCAACCTGTTTGCATCCGGCCTCGCCGGTCCGCGGATCGTCCGCACCGCGCCCAACGGCGACATTTTCGTCGCCGAGAGTTTGGCCGGGCGCGTCAGCGTGCTGCGGCCGAATGGCACAGCGCCGGCACAGCCCACAGTCTTCGCCTCGGGCCTTAATTATCCGTTCGGCATCGCTTTCTATCCGCCCGGCAATGACCCACGCTGGGTTTATGTCGGCAATACCGATTCCGTGGTTCGCTTTCCCTATCGCAATGGCGATGTGACGGCGCGCGGCGATGCCGAAACCATCGCGCCGAATTTGCCGCTGGGCGGCCATCGCACACGCGATGTCATGTTCTCGCCGGACGGCACGACGATGTATGTCTCGGTGGGCTCGGGGTCCAATGTCGCCGACGGCATGCGAAAGCTCTCAGGCGAGGCGTTGCAGACCTGGGTCTTAAGCCATCCGCTCGGCGCGACATGGGAAAACGAGGAGGGCCGCGCCGATGTGCTCGCCTTCGACCCGCAAGGCAAGAACCAGCGCATCTTTGCGACCGGCATCCGCAATTGCGTCGGCCTGGCGGTCGAGCCGAAGAGCGGAACGGTGTGGTGCTCGACTAACGAGCGCGACGGTTTGGGCGACAATGTGCCGCCGGATTACATCACGCGCGTGCGCGAGGGCGCGTTCTACGGCTGGCCCTGGTATTATATCGGCGCGCACGAGGATCCGCGCCGCAAGGGCGAGCGGCCCGACCTTGCCGGCAAGATCACGATCCCTGACGTTTTGTTGCAGGCCCATTCCGCCTCGCTCGGCCTGACGTTCTACGACGGCACGCAATTTCCGGCTGAATACCGTGGCAACATTTTCGCCGCCGAGCACGGCTCGTGGAATCGCAGTAAGCGCACCGGCTACAAGATCATTCGCGTCATCGTGAAGAATGGCGTGCCGACCGGCGAATATGAAGATTTCGCCACCGGCTTCGTCATCGACGATTCCGATGTCTGGGGTCGGCCGGTCGGCGTGACCGTCGATAAAGACGGCGCGCTGCTCCTCTCCGAGGATGCGAGTGGCACGATCTGGCGCATCACCTATACCGGCAAGGCCGCTCAGGCGCAGTGAGCCGATCGGCTCACTTTAACGTCACGATCGTGACCGGAACACCCGATCGCACAAGGCGTTAGTAACCGTAGCCGGGTGGCATTCCGAGATGGTTTCATACGCAGCTGACGTATTTTCGCGTCTTATTTCCAATTTTCATCTTGACCCGCCTCCGCCGCCCCGGAAACGGGCCACGGATGGCGCGGCTTTGGCTAGGTCAAAGGCTGACCTCGTCGAACCTATCGCGGGAGCCGTCATTGCGACCGACATCCCGGCCCGCCTCGACAGGCTGCCGTTCGGCCGCTTTCACCTCCTCGTGATCATTGCACTCGGCATCACCTGGATTCTCGACGGTCTTGAAGTCACGCTCGCCGGCGCGCTGTCCGGCGAACTCAAAAACAGTTCCGCGCTAGGCCTGAGTAATGCGCAAGTCGGCCTTGCCGGAAGTAGTTACCTCCTTGGCGCCGTGCTTGGCGCATTTTTCTTCGGTTGGCTCACCGACCGGTTGGGCCGAAAAAAGCTGTTCACGATCACGCTCGCCGTTTACCTCATCGCGACGGCGGCCACCGGCCTGTCGTGGAATGCGTTTAGCTTTTGTCTGTTCCGCTTTCTCACCGGCGCCGGCATCGGCGGCGAATACACCGCCATCAATTCGACAATCCAGGAGCTTATCCCGGCGCGGTTCCGCGGCTGGACCGACCTCCTGATCAACGGCAGCTTTTGGATCGGAGCGGCAGCCGGCGCGGGCGGTTCTCTCGTACTTCTCGATCCCGCTGTGATAGACCCAGCAGTCGGCTGGCGGCTTGCTTTTTTGATCGGGGCGACTATCGGACTCGTGATTCTGCTGATGAGATTTTGGATTCCGGAAAGCCCGCGCTGGCTGGTCACCCATGGCTTCCCGCAAGCCGCCGACACGATCGTGCGCGGCATCGAAACGCAATTCGCCAGCCCGCGCGCACCGGCCGGCGATAAAGTCCGGTTGCATATGCGCAGCCACACGCCGCTCGCCGAAGTCGCCCACACTTTATTCGTCACCTATCGCCGGCGCACGCTGGTTGGATTGAGCCTGATGTCGGCGCAAGCGTTCTTCTACAACGCGATCTTCTTCACTTACGCGCTGGTGCTCACCGATTTCTACGGCACGCCGGCAAATCAAGTCGGCTGGTACATTTTGCCGTTTGCGGCAGGCAATGTGCTCGGTCCGATCATGCTCGGCCGCCTGTTCGATACGATCGGCCGCAAGATCATGATCGCCTCGACTTTTGCGCTGTCCGGGATCCTGCTCGCCGTGACCGCGAGCTTGTTCAGCTATAACCTGCTCAGCGCTCAAGGGCTGACGGTCGCGTGGATGACCGTATTCTTCTTCGCCTCGGCAGCGGCGAGCTCGGCCTATCTCACGGTCAGCGAGATCTTTCCGCTCGAAATCCGCGCCCTTGCGATTGCGTTCTTCTATGCTATCGGTACCGGAATCGGCGGCGTCGCCGGGCCGCTGCTGTTCGGCATATTGATCAATACCGGATCGCGCGGCAGCGTCGCTGCCGGCTATGTCATCGGCGCTTTACTGATGATCGCGGCTGCAGTGGTCCAGGCGCTCTGGGGCGTCGCCGCCGAACGCAAGCCGCTCGAGTTAGTGGCGCGGCCGCTGGCGCTCGCGCAATAAACCAAAGACATGCCGCTGATAGGCTTGCAGATGAGCTTGGACATTTCCGACATTCACACCTTGGCCGCGGCAAAACCCGACATGGAACTGTCGGCCACGCCGCTTATTCCCGATTTGCGCAAATGCGCGATCCTGCTCGATATCGACGGCACCATCCTTGATTTCGCGCCATCGCCGCAGCAGGTCGCGGTACCGGCAGAATTGCGGCAGACGCTGACTCGGCTCGACCGATTGACCGGCGGAGCATTGGCTCTGGTCAGCGGCCGTTCGCTTGCGGACATCGATTTGATTTTCGCGCCGCTGAAGCTTGCCGCCATCGGTGGACATGGCGCCGAATTGCGCGCGAGGGCCGGCGGCAGGATCGTCATGCGCGCCAAGCCGCTCGATGCGGCGCTCAAAGCCAGGCTCGCGCGCGTAAGCGACATCGGCCCCGGCATTCTCGCCGAGGACAAAGGCTACTCGCTCGCGCTGCACTATCGGCTCGGGCCTGAGAAGGGTGACGCGGTGCGCGCGGCCGTCGAGACAATTTGCGCCGAAATCGATCCCGGCACCGTCGAGATTCTGCCCGGCAAGCTTGTCATCGAAATCAAGCCGGCCGGCATCAACAAGGCCGAAGCGGTGCGTGAATTGATGGGACTAGCGCCGTTCGCCAAACGCAGCCCGATCTTCATCGGCGACGACATCACCGATGAGCCGGTGTTCGGCGTCATGCCGCAATTCGGCGGCTTGGGTTTCTCGGTCGGCCGCATCGCCCCCGCCGTCAATGGACATTTCGCCGACCCGCAATCGGTCCGCGCCTGGCTCGCGCGCATCGCGGCGGGCGGCGAAGACAAGCCCGGATAAGAATCCGCATGAACGAGCGCATGAATATTCCCGTGGAAGACCGCATGAAAGATCGCATCGAGGATCGAATGAAAGATCACGGGCTCGATCTGGCGGTCATCGGCAATGGCCGCACCGCCGCGTTGGTCGATCCGTGCTCGCGGATCGTGTGGTGGTGCTACCCGCGCTTCGACGGCGACCCGATCTTCTGCCGGCTAGTGGCCGGCCGCGAAGAAAAGGGATTCTCCGACGTCGTGCTCGAAGACATGGCGGATTATCAGTCCGCCTATGTCCGCAACACCGCGCTGGTCAGCCATGAAATGACCGATAGCCGCGGCAACAAGATCAAGATCACCGATTTCGCGCCGCGTTTCCGTCAATTCGGCCGCGTGTTTCGGCCGCCGCAGCTCTATCGCATCATCGAGCCGGTCGCCGGCATGCCGCGCATCACCATCCGCATGCGCCCGACCTGCGACTACGGCAAGCCATTGCCGCGGCGGTCGCTCGGCAGCAATCACATCCGCTATTCCGACGACAACACCGTGATACGGTTGACCACCGACGCGCCGCTGTCGCTGATCGACAGCGAAGCGCCGTTCGTGCTGACGCGGCCTCTGCATCTCGTGTTCGGGCCGGACGAGCCGTTCACCGGCGACCTGGAAAAGACCTGCCGCGATTTCCTCGAGCGCACGCAGGATTACTGGTCGGAATGGGTGCGCCGGCTGTCGATTTCCTATGACTGGCAGGAAGCCATTATCCGCGCCGCAATCACGCTCAAGCTGTCCAATTTCGACGAGACCGGTGCCGTGATCGCCGCGCATACGACGTCGATCCCCGAAGCACCCTCGACCGGCCGCACCTGGGACTATCGCTATTGCTGGCTGCGTGACGCCTATTTCGTGGTGCAGGCGCTCAACCGCATCGGTGCAACGCGCACCATGGAGGAATTCATTTCGTTTACGCTCTCGATCGCGTCGAGGCCCGACGAGGAGCTTAAGCCCTTGTACAGCGTGGTGCCGAATTCGCCGCTCGAAGAGCGCACCGCACCGCTGCTGCAAGGTTATCGCGGCGACGGCCCGGTACGTATCGGCAATGCCGCCGTCGGCCAGGTGCAGCACGACGCCTATGGCAGCGTCATTCTCGCCGCGATGCCGATGTTCTTCGACCGCCGTCTGCCCCGGCCGGGCGATGAAGGCCTGTTTCGTCTTCTCGAACCGCTCGGCGAACAGGCCGCAGCAAGGGCTTTTGTTCCCGATGCCGGCATCTGGGAATATCGCGGTCGCCAGCGCGTTCATACCCATTCGGCGGCGATGTGCTGGGCCGGCTGTCAGAGGCTCGCCGCGATCGCACTGCGGCTCGGGCTCGAGCCGCGCGCCAAATACTGGAACGCCATCGCCGAACCGATGCACGCCGAATTGCTCGATCAGGCCTGGAACCCGAAACGCGGCGCCTTCACCGCAGCCTTCGGCTCCGACGATCTCGATGCCAGCGTGCTTTTGCTTGCCGATCTCGGCGTCGTCGAAGTCGACGATCCGCGTTTCGTCTCAACGGTTGCAGCTATGGAGCGCGAGCTCGTCCGCGAGAAGCACGTCATGCGCTACGCCGCCGCGGACGATTTCGGCATGCCGGTGACGGCGTTCCTGATCTGCCGGTTCTGGCTGATCGACGCGCTGTGGTCGCTCGGCCGGCGCGAGGCTGCGCAGGATCTGTTCGCCGACGCCATGCAGCACCGCAACCGCTACGGCTTACTGTCCGAAGACGTCGATCCGCAGACCGGCGCGCTGTGGGGCAATTTTCCGCAGACCTATTCGATGGCGGGTTTGATTCTATCGGCAATGCGGCTGTCGCGCAGCTGGGAAGACCGCTATTGGCGGGGATGAACTTCTCTTTGCTCCAGACGCTCGATCTTCCGCAGTGCCGGAAACAATTTTATCCATAAAAGCGCAACGGCGGCGGTGCCGACACCGCCAGGCACGACGGCCGGAACGGCACCGAACAACGCAGCCGTTATGCCGCTTTCGAATTCACCGAGCTGATAAGACGTATTGACGAAGAGAAAGTTCACTGCGCTGACCCGGCCGCGCATGTCGTCAGGCGTCGCCAATTGCACAAGCGAAATACGAATGTCCATGCTGACCGTGTCTGCAGCGCCGAGAACGGCGAGTGCCGCGACCGACAGCCAGATCGAACGCGAAAGCGCGAATATGACGGTCGCCGCGCCGAAGACGATGACAGCTTGAAACATGCGCAATCCGGCGCGGCGATTGATCGTGGAGCGGGACAACACCACGGCCATCAGCAGCGCGCCAACGGCAGGCGCGCCACGCAATACGCCGAGCCCCAACGGTCCGGTGTGCAGAATGTCTTGCGCATAGATCGGCAACAGAGCCGTAGCGCCGCCCAGCAGGACCGCGAACAAATCAAGTGATATCGCGCCGAGAAGTGCCGGATTGCGGCGAACGAACGTCACCCCTCCGAACAGGTCCCGTAGCGTCGGCGGCTCCTGATCTATCGCTGGCCCCGCCGGCGCAATAAACCCGGTCAATAATGCCTCCAACAGCCAGAATGCCGCCATCGCCGCGTAGGGAACGCTAGCACCCGCGGCGTGGGACCTTCGCTCGCGCCCGAACGCAGCGCCGCGGAAGATTATCGCGCGACGGCGCCTAGCATGTCGAACTTGTAATCGGCCTGCACCAAGAGGCCGTAGCGGTCGGTCTTCGCCGGCAAGGTTTGGCACGGACATGGCGTGCCGAAAATATTGGTATAGGCGTTGTCGTTGGTCCACATCGCCCAGTAACGGCCGCCGACACCGACATTGAAGGCCGGCGTGATGTCATAGGACAGAATCGATTCGAGCTGCACGCCGAAGCCGCGGCCGGTTTCCGTCGAGGTCTGATTGGTGACGTCGGTGCGCTGCCAGTGGATGTCGACGCCGCTGAACTGCGTATAGGGAATAAAGGCCGCGTCGGTGTTCAGATGCAGGCCGGGCAACAGCACGACGTCGCCGTTGACGCCGACACGCAGCGAATTCCAAGTGTCGTTCTCGGTGATGCCAAGCACCGAATTGGGCAGCGCCGGAACGCAATCCGAAAGCTCGTTGGAGATTTGCGCGCAGCCATAGGCGTCTTTCTTCTCGCGATAGAAATTGTAGCCGATGAATGGACCGAATTTGTAATCGACGGTCTGCAGCAGGTTGTAGCCGATATCGCCGATGGCATAGGCGATCGTACCCTGCACCGTTGAACGCGTATTGGAATAAGGCACCGATGTCGGCGTGGCCGGCCACGCATTGCCTTGTCCCGAGGCAATGCCGGCGATCTCAGCCCCCCAGTCTTCGTCGTTCATATAGCCCGAGGAGATGGCGCCGGTGCCGACCAGGCCTTTGACGAAGAGCCGCTCCGGGCTGTCGATGCGGGTGAAGAATTCGCCTGAATTCGCCTGTGAATGATAAGAGAGCCGCGACACCAGAACGTTGGCATCGGCGCCCGACGCGTCGCCGCCAAGATCCTTCTGAAACTTGCCGAAGCTCAGCCAATAGCGCGTACCGGCCTGGAATTCCCAGCCGGCAAACCATGCCGCAATTCCTGACGGCGCGACAGGGACCCAGGCGGCGTTCGCCGCGGGCGCAGGCACATCGGCCCAGTGCACCGATGCCCATTGCGCAAACGGATCGACGCCGAAGTGGTAGTTCAACGCGAATTTTACTTCTTGGATATTCTGCGAAGAGCTCGCCGTGCCGGCCGCGGTGGCTTGATAGCTGGTGCCATCGCCGGGGACGGTTTGAATGAGGCCCGGCGGCGTCGCGACATCGACGCGCCCGAGCCCGAGATAATCGTATTCAAGCCGCAACGACCATGCCGGCGTCAGGGCGCGCTCGACGCCTGCGCCTGCCGTCCAGCCGGCGGCCCAGAGATTGCTCGTGGTTTCGACCTTCGGACTGACGGCATTGGTCGAGATCTCGACGCGGTCGTGGATCGCGGCAAAGCCGCCCTTGATATAAAGGAGCGTGCGCTGCACCGGATCGATGAGATAGCCAATGCGCAGCGCCACGGTCGCACTGGCATTGGGTTCGACGCGGCAATTCGCCGAAATGAATGAACTCGAAGACGCGAGACAGGTATTGCTGCCGATCGACTCGAGCCCGCTCAGATCGCTTTCGATGCCGAGCACGAGCCGCGTCTGCGGCGCTTGCCAATTGTAGCCGAACTGAAAGCCACCGATGAATCCCGGCGCCGACACGTTATCGCCGAACAGCGAGATGCCTGCCGGATCGGAAAATCTCGTGACGCCCCAGGATGCCCCGACATGAGTGCCGATATAGCCGCCGGTCCAAGTCCAGGCCGGCAAAGCGGGCGGCGGCGCCGGCATGTCGGCAGCACGCGCCGCGCCGACACCAAACAACACAACAAGCACGAGTCCGCCGCGGAACGGCCTCTTGAGCGCAGCCACATAGTAGGCCGGGTTTCCGCGCGCAGCGGAGGTCGTAATCATCGTTCTGACCGACCGGCACACAGGCATGCGAATCCAAGGAGCGAGCCCTTGAGTTCGTAAAGAAATATGGTTGAGGTTTCCTTAAAAAGGTCCAGCTGGCGCGCATCGCGAACCCGCCGACGCCCCGAAAGCTATGGCGATTGAAAGCCTTTTCCCGGCCGGAACGATTTCGCCATGCGCGCGACGATGGCATCGTAGGTTTTCTTGGCGGCGGCCGGATAGGTCATCGAAAAAGTTTCGCTCATTTGGCTACTGTGGGACAGCAAATGCCGCTCGTAAAAGATATTGGCGCCAGCCGTCCCAGAAATGACGAACCAATGGTCGCCGTTGGTCTTGTAAGTGACGACCGCACCGGGTGCGAGATTCTTGAGCGTAAACACCTGAATTTCGGCGAGAGTAGAATCGAGCGCGTAAGACGCATAGACAGCGAATTCCGCACCGTCAGCGCTCTTGAATCTTCGGCCGTCATCGGCGTCGGGCGGCGGCTCGGCCTTGAACTGATCCGGATAGTCGATCGTGGTGCCGTATCTGTCGTTGTGATAGGTCAGCCAATTGTCGGCTTGCGCGGAAGTCGCCGGTACCGTTGCCGGCACGACGGCGCAAAGCACAGCCATTACAAACAAAAAACTTCGCTGCATTTTTTTACCTTTTGGCGTTAGGCCAAATCAATGTAACGATTGACATTGTGACGTCAGACTTTGCTCATGGCCCGATCGCTGCGGCCATGCAAAATGAGGGAGAGGGCTCATGTGCCAATATTGCTTAGACGCTGCCGGCGCGCGCAAGGTTCTCGGTCGGCGAGGTTTTTTGCAGCTCGCCGGCGCTGCCGCAAGCCTCACGCTGCTGCCGCACTCCGCCCATGCCAAGACGGCGCCGAAGCCGGAAAACGTCATTTCGCCTGACGGTGCATTAGCGCGGCTGATGAATGGCAATCATCGCTATATCGCGGGCATAGGCCGACGCTATGATTTCCAATCCGAGCGCGAGGCATTAAGCCGCGGACAGAATCCGTTCGCGGCGATCTTGAGCTGCGCCGATTCGCGCATTGCTCCGGAATTCTGTTTCGACACCGCGCGTGGCGACGTCTTTGTCTGCCGCGTTGCCGGCAACCTCGCGACCGACGAAATTGTCGCGAGCCTCGAATATGCCGTGCAGGTGTTGAACACGCCGCTGATCATGGTGCTCGGCCACGACGCCTGCGGCGCCGTCGACGCCGCGATCAAATCGATCAAGGACGGCACAACGCTGCCGGGGCACCTGCCTTCGCTGGTCGATGCCATCAGACCCGCGGTAGCAGCGGCAAAAAACGATACCGGCGACCTGCTGGCCAACGCCATTCGTCATAACGTCTCGCTCGCTGTCGACAAGCTGAAGAACGCCGCGCCGATCCTGAAATCCTTTGCCGACGACAAGAAAATTCGTATCGTTGGCGGCGTCTATGAGCTCAAGTCGGGCAAAGTCGAACTCGTCTGACAAGCTCGGCGTCACTTCGCCGGGGTTTCGTCGCGAGCTTGTTCTTGCGCTTGCGTCCTGACCGCCTCCGGCGGGGCGTGTTCGTCCTGAGCGCGCTGATGCACCGGCTTGCGCACGCGTGTCAAATTGTAGGCGCTGTTGATCAGAGCCAGATGCGAGAAGGCTTGCGGAAAATTGCCGACCAGCCGCTTGGCGCGCGGATCGTATTGCTCGCTCAAAAGGCCGACATCGTTGGCAAGACCAATCAGCCGCCGGAACAATCGCTCGGCTTCCTCGAAACGCTCCTGCAGAATATAAACGTCGACCAGCCAGAAGCTGCAGGCGAGGAATGCGCCCTCGCCCGGCGGTAGTGCGTCTTCGACGTCCTCGGTGCTGTAGCGCATGACGAAACCGTCGCGCAGCAGACGGTGTTCGATCGCTGCGATCGTGTTTTCGATGCGCGGATCGGATGCCGGCAGGAAACCAACGCACGGCAATTGCAGCAGGCTGGCATCGAGCTGGCTCGATCCGTAGGCCTGCACGAAGGTGCCGAGCGTTCCGTCGAAACCGCGCGTAACGACATCTTGGCAAATCTCGTCGCGCAACTTGCACCAGGCGTCGACCGGTCCTTCAAGCCCAAAGGTTTCCGCGCTTTTGATCGCACGGTCGAACGCGACCCAGGCCATGACCTTGGAATAAGTGAAATGCTGCGGTGGTCCGCGCATTTCCCAAATGCCGTTATCCGGCTGGCGCCAGATTCCTGCGAGGTGCTCGAGAAATTTGAGCTGCGCGCCCCATCCCGATTCGTCGGTCGTCAGCCCGCCGCGCCGCGCCTGATGATAGGTGTCCATGATCTCGCCGAAGACATCGAGCTGGAGCTGGGTATGCGCCGCATTGCCGATGCGCACCGGCACGGATTTCTCGTAGCCCGGAAGCCAATCGGCGACCCACTCGGTCAGCCGCCGCTCACCGCGGATGCCATACATGATCTGAAGCTGATCCGGGCTGCCGGCGACGGCACGCAACAGCCACTCGCGCCATGCTTCGGCTTCCTCGTAGTAGCCGGCATGCATGGCGCCGAGCAGCGTCAGCGTCGCGTCGCGCAGCCAGCAGAACCGATAATCCCAATTGCGCTCGCCGCCGAGCTGCTCCGGCAGCGACGTCGTCGGCGCCGCGACGATGCCGCCGGTCGGCCCATAAGTCAGCGCCTTGAGCGTGATGATCGAACGCCGTACCGCGTCGGACCATTGGCCGGCCGGCCGGCACTTCGACGACCATTGCTTCCAGAATTTTTCGGTTGCCTCCAATGACGCAGTTGGGTCGCTGGCCGCGGGCAGCGGTTCATGCGAGCGCGAATAGGTCAAAACCAGCGGAATGGTCTCGCCGCGGCCGATGGTGAAGTCGCCGACCGTGGTCATGTCCTTGCCTTTGACATGGACCGGTGTGCGCAGCACCACCATGTCCGGCCCGGCGATGGCGCGCAGTGCGCCGTTTTCGAGCTTGGTCACCCACGGCACCACGGCGCCGTAACCGAAGCGCAAAATCAGTTCGGTGTGCATCGCGAGCTTGCCGCGCGTACCGTGGACGATGCGCACGATCTCGGACTGATAGCCATTGAACGGCGTACGGAACGGCATGAAGTCGACCAGCGTGGCGGCGCCGTCGTCGGTCTCGAAATGGGTCTCGAGAATGAGCGTATTCGGCCGATAGCGGCGGGTGATCCGCGCCGGTTGACTCGGCGCCACAAGCCAGCAGCCGTTGTCGCGCGTGCCGAGCAGCGCCGCGAAACACGCATCCGAATCGAAGCGCGGCCAGCACAGCCAATCGATCGAACCGTTGCGCGACACCAGCGCGGCGCTGCGGCAATCCCCGATCAGCGCATAGTCTTCGATAAGCGAAGTCATATCGGGCACGGCGTCAGGAGAAGTCGACGACGACTTTGATGTCGCCGGGCTGCCGTACCAGCGATTGCGTCCATTGCTCGACCGGAACGCATCGGGTGATCAGGCGGGCAAGCCAATTCTTGTCGGCGCACTGCAGGGCCGCGACGGCATCCTCATAGTGCTGCCGGTTGGCGTTGACGCTGCCGAACACCGTGTCGTTATCGAGCACCATGGTGCGGTTGACCTCGCCGATATCGACATCGAGATCGTGTCCCGGCGCCGAGACCCCGACCAGACAGACAATGCCGGCTGCGGCCGTGCTGCCGAGCGCGTCGCGCACGACGCTCGGCACGCCGGTACATTCCATCAGAATATCCGGCTTTAATCCGTTGAGATCGCCAACGCGGCCGAGATGCAGCGTGCCGCCGAGTTCGCGCACGATGACTTGTTTTGCCATGCTCTCGTTATGATCGAGGACATGCACTTCGAGCCCGCGCTGCGCACCGATCATCGCGGCCAGAAGCCCGATCGGCCCGGCGCCGGTAACCAAAAGCGTTCTCGGCTGCCAGGCGCGTGAGCGCCGGCCGATGCGCTCGATATGATCCCACGCCTTGGCGACGACGCTCGTCGGCTCGACCAGGACGCCGTGCATGCCGAGCGAAGGATCGAGCTTGATCAGAAATTCCGGCTCGATGCGGAAGACATCGGAGCCGTAGCCGTTGCGCTCCTTGATGCCGCGCTCGGTATAAAGGCCGTTGCGGCACATGTCCCATTCACCGACGGCGCAGGCCGGACACGGCACCGGATCGGGCCGGCGCACAATGCCGACGACGAGATCGCCGGGCTTGAACCCGCAGCCGGCCGGCGCCTCTTTTACGTGGCCGAGCGACTCGTGGCCGATCACCAGCCGCTTCTGGCCCGGCGGCGGCCAGCCGTAATCTCCGGCGACAATATCGCGATCGGTGCCGCAAACGCCGAGCGCCAGCGTGCGCACCAACACCGCCCCATCGGAGGCCGGCGGCTCAGGTATATCGTCGAGCCGCGCCGAATTGGCAATGCCGGGTGCAACGGTGAGCGCTCGCATGAAAGAACCCTGCTAATGTATTTTGCGCAATCGTCCGCCCCGCAGAGGAACGCCAAGCGGCCGAAAGAGTTCCAGCTGCGGAACCCATGACGCATTGGCGCGGTTGATAGGTCGGACGCGCGAAAAATTTTCTTTGACACAAATTCTCCCGAAACCCACACGGGCCTCATCATGGACTCTCATCATGGAATCTCTCGGCCGCAACCGCTGGGCTATTGCTGAAGGCTATATTCCTTCGGAAAGCTCGTTCACCGATCCGGCGCTGGCCTCACATGAGACGGCCTGCATTCTCAACGCCGGCAACCGAACGGCGCATGTGCGCATCACCATCTTCTTTTCCGATCGTGAGCCGGCCGGCCCTTATCTCGTCACCGTCGGCGCGCGGCGCACGCTGCATCTGAAATTCAACGATCTCAACGATCCGCAAAAGGTGCCCCGCGACACTGCTTATTCTTCGGTATTCGAATCCGACGTGCCGATCGTGGTGCAGCACACAAGATTGGATTCGCGCCACGCCGAAGTGAGTCTCCTCTCCACCACCGCTTATGCGGAGGCATGAGCGAAATCTGCAATTGCCATGCATAGAAAATAAATCACGCGGAACCCGCCACAATTGTCCATTGTAAATACACCGCTTTAGCAGCCGTGTGCTGCGGCGCATCAATATGGGAACAAAACGCGGCCAAAATCGTTGACGGTGCGACGGGGAGTGGAGGATGAGTTCCATGAATGTGGTGGTTGTGTCCAACCGTGTCGCGCGCGCCAAGCCCGACGAACCGCTGGCCGGCGGTCTCGCGGCAGCCCTGTTGCCGATGGTGCGCGATTCCGGCGCGATCTGGGTCGGCTCGAGTGGCCAAGAAACCGCTACGACACAGACGCACGATTCATTCGCCAAGATCGAGGCGCTCGGCAGCGGCGCACTCGCGACCGTCGATATGCCGGCGCAGCACTATCGCGGCTATTACGAGGGCTTTGCCAATTCAGCTTTGTGGCCGGCGCTGCATTCGCGCCCGGATCTCATTCATGTCACGACCGAAGACTACGAGTCGTACCGCGAGATCAACGCGTTCATGGGGCGCGCGTTGCAGCGCTTCAATTCGCCTGAAGCCGTGTTCTGGGTTCAGGACTATCACTTCCTGACGCTGGGCGCGGAGCTGCGCCAACAAGGCATCGAGCGCCCGCTCGGCTTTTTCCTGCACACGCCTTGGGCCGATCGCCGCACCATGTCGGCGGTGCCGCATTGCAACGATCTCGCCGAGGCCATGCTCGCCTACGATCTCATTGGCTTCCAGACCGTCGAGGACCGGCAGAATTTCGAGGACTTTCTGCGCACCGAACTCAGCCTGAACATCGTCGACGGGACGGTGGCGTCACATTGGGGACTGACCCAGCTCGCGACCTTTCCGATCGGCATCGACGTCGATGATTTTGCCGCACGTGCGAGCAAGTCGGTCACCCGTCCGGAAGTGACACGGCTGCGCGAGAGCCTGCACGGCGCCAAGCTCGTGCTCGGCGTCGATCGCCTCGATTATTCGAAGGGGCTCGCCAATCGGGTGCGCGCCTTTGATCGCATGCTCGAAATCGAGCCGGGGCTGAAGCGCCACGTCTCGCTGCTTCAGGTCGCGGTGCCGTCACGCGGGAATATCAAAGCCTATCGCGAGCTGAAATCGGAGCTCGCCGGTCTCGTCGGCGAAGTCAACGGCCGCCACGGCGAAGTCGACTGGTCGCCGATCCGCTATCTCAACAAGGGCTTCTCGCAGCTTACGCTTGCTGGCTTTTATCGCGTCGCCGGCGTCGGCCTGGTGACGCCGCTGCATGACGGCATGAATCTGGTCGCCAAGGAATATGTCGCCGCTCAAAACCCGCTCGATCCGGGCGTGCTGGTGTTGTCGTCGTTTGCCGGCGCGGCCAAGGAGCTCGACGCGGCGCTCCTGATCAATCCGCACGACATCGACGGCATGGCGCGCCAGATTGCGGTCGCGCTGAAGATGAGCATCGAAGAACGCCGCGAGCGCTGGCATGCGATGGTGCGCAAGCTGAAAGTCGCATCGGTGCAGGCCTGGTTCGCGCATTTCCTACACGTGCTCTCGGACGTGCGGCGCACGCCACTCCAGGCGGCCACGCGGCCGATCGTGCTCGAACTCGCCAGCCGCCGCGCCGCCAATAATCGCTGAAAATCCACAGCCCGACCCCGGCGACAAGGAAATTTTTACCTTGTTTGCGCCATAGTGGTCTCCGTTATCGGTGTGTTCGTGGGTTTATAGCGTAGCGTGGAGTAGTGCCGATGTCGGGCGCTCGCAGAGACTTTACGACAGCGTCAAGTCTGCGTCGCGTATTCGCCGGGCTTGCCATCGCAAGCCTGGCGCTTGCTGCCGCAGCTCCGGCAGCGTCGAGCGCGGCCAGACGCGCGCAGCACACGCCGGGCACGACCGAGGCATCCCACCCGCACGTCTATCTGATGCGCGGCCTTCTCAACATCTTCTCGCTCGGCATGGATCAGCTCGCGACCGAAATCGCGAGCCATGGCATCGATGCCAACGTTTATAACCACACCGTTGCTGATTCCGTCGTCGCGCAGATCGCGGCCGAATATCACGCCGGCGATCACGGCCCTTACATCCTCGTCGGCCATTCGCTCGGCGCCGATGCCGTGATGACGATGGCGCAGAGCCTCAACGCCCAAGGCGTGCCGGTGGCGCTGGTGATTCCGTTCGACGGCACCGGCTCCTATGCGGCGTCGAAGAACGTCGCCTGCGTGCTCAACATGACGCAGCGCTATTATGCCCATATGCGGCCGGGCTCAGGCTTCCGCGGCAAGCTGCAGAATGTCGACGTCTCGGGCGATCCCGGCATCGATCATTTCACCATCGACAAGTCGCCGCGGCTGCAAGGCATGGCGCTGAACTCGATCCTGCAAACGGTGCACGGGGAAGCCTGCCGGCCGACCACGGCAAGCCCGGTCGTGGCAAGCCCGAAAGGCGCGCCGGCGCCGCAAGTGGCGTCGCCGAACGAAACGCCGAAAATCACGCCGAGCGAAGCGCCCAAGCAGTCGGTCGAAGCTCCGGCGAAGAGCAATTCACCCGCGCCGCACGGCGTCGACGGCTGATCGGCCGTCACGTCAGCCGCCGGTTGCCGAAGCGGTAACCGGTATCGGCCTTCGCCAAAAACCCGTCTATAATGGTCGCCGCAACCCGTTGGCGAACGGGTTCGACGTCCAATCCTGGCAAGGATGCGGGCATGCCGGTGACATATGAGTCGTGGCTTGTCTTGCTCTCGATCGTTACGGCGGTCCAGGGCGCCTATGTCGGCTTAAGCCTCGCAGTACAGATCGGGGCCGCGACCGGCATGCGTCGGCGGCTCCTCCTGGCCGCCGCCGCGTTTTCGCTCGCGGTCGCGATCTGGACCATGCATTTCATCGGCATGCTGGCGGCGCGGCTGCCGTTCCAGGTCGATTATCTGGTGTTTCCGACACTGCTGTCGTTTCTGGTCTGCGTGATCGTGGTCGGCGTCGCCGTCTATGCCACAAGCTCCGGCCCGCTCACCATGCTGCGCCTGACATTATCCTCCTGCCTGATGGGCGGCGGCATATTCACGATGCATTACATCGGCATGAGCGCGCTGAGCGCCAGCGCCTATATGATTCACGACCGCATTTACGTCGCCGCCAGCATGGCAATCGCAATCGCTGCATCAGGATTGGCGCTGTGGCTCGCGGCGGGCCGCGGCGGACGCCCGCCGCTGATCCTTTCCGCCATCGCGTTCGGCATCGCGGTCTCGGGCATGCACTACACGGCGATGGAGGGCTTGACTCTGTTGCCGTTTCCCTCGATCGCGGCCGCCAGCGCGCCGGCTTTGTCGAGCGACTTGCTCGCCATTGTCGTCGCCGTGGTGGCGTTCTGCCTGTCAGCGATATTCCTGTTGTTCCTGGTTCCCGACCCGGCACGGGCAGCGCCGGAGGCGATAGCGGCTGCGAGTATTGCGCCGGCGGCGGAGGCGATGCCGGCAGTGTCTGGCGCGAGCGTGGCGCACGCAAATAACGGCAAAGATGCCAATCCCGAATTCGGCCGCGGCTCTTACGGACCGCTGGGCGGCGCCGGCGCGCCACCGCGCCGCTTTGCCCGTCATTTACCGATCGAGCGCGATGGCGCGACGCATTTCGTTGCCGTCGATGACGTCGTCGCGGTGCACGCCAATGCGCATTACACCTATATCTTCAACGGCAGCGACAAATTGTTTTGTCCGCTCGCTATCGGCGACGTCGAGTCACGCCTCGACAAAAGCCGCTTCGTCCGCATCCATCGCAGTCATATCGTCAATATCGACCGCGTTGTCGGCTATAAGCGTTCCGGCGACAACGAGCTGGTCGAGATGGAGGCCGCGCACGACTATACGGTGCCGGTGAGCCGCAGCCGCATCACCTGGCTGAAAACGCGCGTCGCGGCTCTGACCGGCGACGATCCTGCCACCGCCTTACGGCGCCGGCAGCATTTTGCACCGCAATAGGGTTTCACCGAAGCCATCCATGTTCCGCCTTTCGCGGCAATTGCGTCAGAAACCCTGACGCAATTCGTGCAGGTGCGCCGCCATTGGTGCGCGAAGCCCACCGTCCGTGCATCGACCGCAGCACTGGTGCAGCGAGGCTTGCTGCTGCGCCGCACAGGCGGCCACCTTTGTAAAAACTTCGCGAACCGGTATTGGGCGCAAAACTTGGATGGCTGCGGTGGCGACCGCGGACCGACCGGATGCGCAAGGGAGGATGCCCGTGATACCTGGAGCATTTAGCTATCATCGTCCGAAATCCGTCCAGGAGGCTGTCAGCCTGCTCGCCAAGCTCGGCGACGATGGCCGCGTGCTTGCCGGCGGTCACAGTCTCATCCCGATGATGAAGCTGCGTCTGGCCACGCCTGCCAATCTGGTCGACCTCGCCGACATTGCCGATCTCAAAGGCATCCGCAGCGACGGCGATGACGTCGTCATCGGCGCCATGACGACCCAGCACGATCTGATCGGCTCCGATCTCCTGGCGGCG
>DATHPQ010000052.1:0-4261 GCA_035483735.1 Xanthobacteraceae bacterium
ATCGGCTTCGTTGCGCGCCTTGTCGACCGCGAGCACCTTGAAGCGCTCGACGGCATTGGCGACGGCGCCGATCTCGTCCTTGCGCTCGAGGCCGGGCAATACGACCTCGAAATCGCCGCCGGCGAGCTTGAGCATGGCGCCGCGGATCGCGTTGAGCGGCCCGGTGACGCGCCGCGTCACCAGGAGCATCATGCCGCCGGCAATGACGAGCGCGACGACAAGCAGGCCGGATTGCAGCAGCAGGTCGTCCCAGGCCAGCGCCGACTGCGCCGCCGCCTGCGCCTTGGCGGCATCGAGCGCTGCGATGGCGACGCCGAGCGTCAGCGCCAGCTTGCCGACCGAGTTCGGCGACCATTGCTCGACCGTCAGCCCGGTCGGTTCTCCGGCGATCAATTGCTTGAGCACTTTCAATCGCTGCTCGGGATAGCCGCTGCCGATAAATTCGGTTTTGACCTTGTCGATGGCGGAGGTGAGACCGGCACTCGGCGGCAAGCGCGAGGCAATATCTTGAACGGCCGCCCAAGCGGTGTCGAAGGCGGCATCATTGCGGTTATAGCCGAGCAACGCGTCGGGCGGCGGCGCGATGCCGCTGATGCCGTTGGAGACGACAAGCGACATGTTACCGGCCGAATTGCGCATGGCCCAGGCCAGCTGCTTGATCTCCAGGAGCTGGTCCACATACGGATCCTGCAGCGATATGTATTTGACGAGCCGTGTGCCCCAGCTGTCGAGCGCGGCCATCAGGCCGTCGCCCTCTTTGCCGTAGGCGTCCGAAAGCTCTGCCGGACGCTCCGCTTTCGGTTGCGCCATCGCGGCGGCGGTTTTGTCCTGCAAGTCGGCCAGTCGCTTGGTTCGACTGCTGAGGTCGGCAATGGCTTGATCGCGATCCGGAAAGTCCACGATTGCGAGCGCCGACCCGAGGCTGTTCAGCGCCGGCATTTCCTTGTCGCGCGCGGCTTTGATCAGAGGATCCAGCGTCGCGAATTGCCGGTCGTTGACGAGATCGCGCGCCGTACTGAAGCGGTCGACCCGCAAACCGTTCAGCGCCGTAAACATATAGGCCGAAACATTGGCGACGCCGGAGATCCGATTGGCGGTGTTCAACCGGATCCAGGAATCGCGGGCGCCGAGCGCCAGCATGATAATGACGGTGGCACCGAGCATTGCAATAACGGACTTCAGCAGAACGCTGACCGACAATCGATTCAACATGCGTTTCCCAGCCCCAACGAAATATAGAAATAGTTGCGGGTGCTACATTATTTATTGACGGTAAATTTGCGGTAAAACCGGCCGCAGCCGCATTGCCGCGGCATCGGAGGACGACGCTCATGGGACAACGCCTATGACAATGACGCCGGATTATTTCGCCGGAAAGACCATCATCATTACCGGCGCAGCAAGCGGCATCGGCCGCGCCACCGCTTTGATCTTCGCCCGCGAGCACGCCAATGTGGTCTGCGCCGACATCAACGAAGCCGCCCTGCGCGAGACTGCGGCGGCGGTGAACGCCGCGGGCAGCCAGGCGCTGGCGCTCAAAACCGACGTCACCTCGCGCGGCCAAGTGAGCGACATGGTGCAGCGCGCGATCGATGCCTTCGGCAGCGTGCAGTTCATGTTCAATTCGGCGGGCGCCGCGATCCGCCGTTCCAAATTTCTCGACATCGACGATGAGCTGATGAAGAAGACCTTCGATCTCAACGTCACCGGCACGTTCTACGCCATGCAGGCGGTGCTGCCGCCTATGCTGAAAGACAAGTTCGGCGTCATCGTCAATATGGCGAGCATGGCGCATCGCCGCGGCGGGCATTACGCCGCGGCCAAGGGCGCCGTGGTGACCATGACCATGGGCGTGGCGCGCGAATTCGCCACTCAAGGCATCTGCGCTTTGTCGATTTCGCCCGGCCCGATCCAGACGCCGTTTCAGGACGCCGCGCAATCCTCGCCCGAGCTGGTCCACCGCTTCCTCGAAGACGTACCGATGAAGCGCTTCGGCAAGCCCGAAGAGATCGGCGAACTGGTGCTGTTCATGTGCTCGGACGCCTGCCCGTTCATGACCGCGGACACGGTCTATGTGAACGGCGGCGGCGGCTGGCGGTGAAGCGGAAAGCAGGGGTATCGGGCCACACGCCAATGATGCAGTTGCCGCATTTTCAATCTTGACGCTAGTTCCGGCCTGTGCAGACTGGCGACTGGGGAACCGCTCTCTTTTAGATGTGAGCGGATGGGGTTGTCGCCGTGCGTTCGCTTGGTCGCGTAGTGATTTGTTTGTTTGCTGCGGCGTTGCTCGCCGCATGCACGGAAGTGGTCGATTCGGCCGTCGAGAGCCGTTACGCACAATACAACTACTCGACTGACTGGGCCAAGAACGAGGCCATCCTCCTCAACATTGTCCGCGCCAGCGAATACCAGCCGCTCAATTTCATGAGCTTCCAGCCCTATCAGGGCACGGCGTCAGTTTCCGCATCTGTAGCGTCGCCCGGTTTCATCATCGGGCCTCAACGCTCCGCCTCACAAAAACAATACACGTTCAGCAATTCAACATTGAACGGAACGGCAAGCGGATCCGGCACGATCAGCGTGACAATGCTGGATACGCAAGGATTTTACGCTGCCGTATTGACGCCGGTAGAATTCAGTGACCTCAACGCATTTCAACGCCAAGGTTATCCGCGCGAACTGTTATTTCGGCTCTTTGCCGACTATGTCAGCCTTAAGCCCGCAACTGGCGACGCTCTTAAGTCACTAATCGTCTACAATGACCCGTCACCGGATAAGAGTTGCTTTCCTGTAGACGCGGATCTGATCCGTAGATTTTATCCTCAACCCACCGAATATCAGCGTCAGGTTTGCTTTAACGACCTCGTCGTATTCGCGCTCCTGTCAGGTCTGAGCTCCGAAGTTCGCACCGTGGCCAATCCTGCCGCGTCTTCGGCAAAATCGAATACCGCAGCCGGGACGAGCCCCGGTTCGGACACGACACCGAAAACCATTACTGAAGGCCGTATCTGCTTTGATACGGCGCTGGCGACGCGCGCGATGCTGGAGCTTGAGGAAGGACACTTCGCCGAGTACCCGACTCCGGACCCAAGACTTTTGGTAGGCGTCCAATATCATCCGACCTGTGGCGGAACGGGGCCACTCGATGTTTGGAAGCCGACTTCGCAAACATCCACAGGCCCCTCCGTCACGGCGGCGACCCTCGCCAAGACCGCATCGGAATTACAGGCGAAAGCCACAGCGGCAGACGCAGCAGCCAAAGCGGCGCCAGGAGATCAAGAAAAACAGAACGCGGCAAAACAAGCCGACCAGGACGCGAAAACCGCGGCGGCTGCCGCCAAGAAAGGTCCTGCCTCCAGCTCAGCGAGCACGCCAAAGCCCGGTATCGCAACCCTCAGCGTTCACGTGCCGAGACCGACCGGATTTCCGATATGGGACACCCACCTTGTCGGCGAACATATCATCGAAATCGGAACACGTTCTACGTTTTCCATGTACAATTTTCTCGGCCGGCTGATCAACCGGCCAGAATCCGCAGCGAACTCGCTTATCGGGCCGCTGGTTGATGAAAACTACGATCGGCAAGTCCTGACCGTCATTAAAGGACGGCCGGCCGGATGTTTCGTAACGGCATTTTTCAATCTCGGCGTCTACTGCGTCCCTATCGAGGGCGCGCAAAATACAAAGAGTACTTTCAGTATCCTGTCACAGCTCTTGGCATTGAAAACGACAACGGGCGATCTGCAACTCTTGCCTACAGTCCGCCTGCTCCCGACCGACTAGCTTAGTCGCAGATACTCGTTGCATCTCTCCAGGCATCGCTATCGGCCTCTACCCGCTCGCCTTCGGCTTCCAATTCACCAGAAACACGCCGGCGACGCAGACCGCCATGCCGAGAAGCGCCAGCGGCGCCAGGCGCTCGTCGAACAGCGCCCAGGCCATCAGCGCCGTCACCGGCGGCGTCAGATAAAACAAGCTGACCACGCGCGTCGCCGCAGCGCGGCGGATCAAATAATAGAGCAGCCAGACCGCACCGAACGACAGCACCAGAACCAGCCAGGCGATGGCGAACAGAAATTGCGGCGTCCACTGCACGGTGCGCGTCTCGAAGGCAAAGGCGCCGAGCGTGAACATCAGCAAAGCCGCGCCATATTGAATGCACAGGCCCGGCCGCCAATCGATGCCGCCGCCGAAGCGCTTCTGATAGAGCGTGCCGACCGTGATGCCGAAGAGCGCGACCACACCTGAAACCCAGGCGAAC
>DATHPQ010000053.1:0-2994 GCA_035483735.1 Xanthobacteraceae bacterium
CGGAACAGGCGCACCGCCATCCCTATTCCAAGACGACCTTGCATTTCGCCTAGCCTTTCCTTGGTACGCACCCACCACTTTTTCGGATTTCAGCGGAATTATGTAGCAAACGCACCGCACGCGGCGGTGCCGACGACGAGGCTGCCGCCGAGTCGTTTGATCATCGGTGAAATCTCCCGCCACCGGCACAAAGGTGCGTCTGCTACATAATTCCGATTTTCCCGGTTATTTTCCCGTCTAACCGGGAAACTCGGCCGATCGGCGGATGGCGCAGGTCTTGCTCCGGATGCTGCCGTCTCGCATTGTCTCGACGGCACAGGATTGGGAGGCCGTCATGAAATCGATGTTCGACCCCGACCGACGATCCTCTGTTGCGGCGGGATGCCGGGTTGCAGATCCCTTGCCGGGAGATCGGCGCTACCACCATCCGGATTTCGACAAGAAGGGCCTGCAGGGCTGGCGGGCGGTGCACCGCGAGGCAGCGCTGCCGCAGACCGCGTGGAAGGCCGAGCGGGAGTGGGCGGTCAGGATGGGTCTGCCGGGGGCAGAGAGCATCGAAGACCGATCCATCTCGACCTTCGCGCGGGGCGAGCTGCCGCATTACGCCGGGATCAACACCTTTCTCAAGGCGCCCTATGTCGAGAATGTGCGCGACGCCGGGAAATACGATGCGGCGATCCTCGGCGCGCCTTTCGACGGCGGCACCACCTTTCGGCCCGGCACGCGCTTTGGGCCACAAGCCATCCGCCGGATTTCCGCGCTCTACACGCCCTACAATTTCGAGATCGGGGTCGATTTGCGCGAGCAGATGACGATGTGCGACCTCGGCGACGTCTTCACGATCCCCGCCAATCTCGAAAAAACCTTCGATCAGATCAGCCGGGCCGTCGCGCACGTGTTCTCGCAAGGGGCGTTGCCGATCATTCTCGGCGGGGATCACTCGATCGGCTTTCCAACGATGCGCGGCATCGCGCAATGCACCTCGCGTCGCATCGGCATCATTCATTTCGATCGCCACGCCGACATTCAGGAGAAGGACCTCGACGAGCGCATGCACACGACGCCGTGGTTCCACGCAACCAATTTGCCGAACGTCCCGGCCGGCAATCTCGTCCAGATCGGCATCGGCGGGTGGCAGGTTCCACGCGAAGCGGTAGCCGTCGCGCGCGAGCGCGACACGACGATCATCACGATGTCCGATGTGGAGAAGCTCGGCATCGACAAAGTCGCCGAGATCGCGCTGGAGATCGCCTGGAAGGATGCGGATGCGGTCTATATGAGCTTCGACATCGATTCCGTCGATTGCGGCTTCGTCCCGGGAACCGGATGGCCGGAACCCGGCGGTTTCCTGCCGCGCGAAGCATTGGGGCTGGTCGGGCGAGTAGCCAAGGAAGGGCTTTGCGGTATGGAGATCGTCGAAGTGTCGCCGCCCTACGACACCTCGGACATCACCGCCCTCTTCGCCACCCGCGTCATTGTCGACGCGCTCGGCGCGATCGTGGCGAATGGCAAGCTTGGCACGCATAAGCCCGTCATCGACAAGCCAGTGGCGTTCTGAGATGCGCTCCGCAGCACCGGGGTCGGGACACAACACCTCTCCTCGCGCGGCCAGCCAATGGCAAGACCCGAAGGCGGACGAAAGCCAGGAATCCCGTCCGGCGGAGCGTGATCTCGACCTCGTCGAGCAGGAATTCCACCGCTTGGTGTTGACCTCCACCGACCCGACGAGCCTGTTGCGCCTCGCCCGGGTCCCGTTCGTCGCCGATATCGGCGACGGAAAGCTGATGCGTCTGCTGCGGGTCAGTGTTTCCGACGAGATCGAGGTCGGAGCAATCTCCCCCGGCTATGCGGGCAGCGATGTCGTATATCACCCGGTTCCGGCATCGCGCGTGCAACGCTCGCGAAGTCTCCGTTTCGTCTATCATACGCCGGATGGGATCCGAGCCTTCACTTATCCCGAGGTACGTGACTTGCCCGACCTCGCCTGACCAGGTCCTTCTGTTCAGAATTCACGCAATGTTCGACGCAGGGTAGGCTGGGTATAGGCTTCTCGTACGAGGCCGCGGCGCTGCAGCGCCGGCACCAGCCCTTCGCAAACCTCATTGATAAAACGCCGGCCGACGCGCTGAAACGGCGTGCTGATCAGAAACCCGTCGCCGCCGATCTCCTCCATCGCCTGCCCCATGCGGTCGGCCACTTCATCCGGCGTGCCGATCAAATTGAGTCCGCTGTCGAACCGTTCCGATGCGAGCTGCCGCAAAGTCTTGCCGCTGTCCCACTGCGCGAATTTATCGAGCGAGCCCTGCTCGCCATTGGTTGTGATACGCGGCAGCGGCTCGTCGAGATCGAACTGTGAAAAATCGATATCGGTGATCTGCCCCACCGAGGCGAGTGCCGCATGGATGAAGCTGTCGGAGGCAACCATACGCTGGTACTTGGCCTTGGCCTCGTCGCTCGTCTCGCCGAGAAACGGATACACCAGGAACAGGACCTTGATGTCATCGGGATTGCGCCCGAACTTGACCGCATGCGCGCGCACATCGTCGCGGTACTGCTTCATGCCGTCGACTTGATTGGCTGTCGCGATGATCGAATCGGCGTGCTTGGCGGCAAACGCGCGGCCGCGCGGCGAGCCGCCGGCCTGCACAAAAGTCGGCCGCCGCTGCGGCGATGGCACGGTATTGAGGGGGCCGCGGCACTTGAAGAACTCGCCCTCGAAATGGATCGGGTGAACCTTGCGCCAATCACCATAGATGCCGCGTTCGCGGTCCATCACCACCGCACCGGGCTCCCACGAATCGAAGAGCTGGTACACTAGATCCATGTATTCGTCGGCCATCGCGTAACGCCGCTCACGCGGCGGCAATTTGTCGAGGCCGAAATTCTGTGCGGCGGCGTCCTCGCCACTGGTGACGATGTTCCAGCCGAACCGGCCGCCCGCGATGTGGTCGATTGTTGTCGACACCCGCGCCAGCATGAAGGGCGGCCAAGCCA
>DATHPQ010000054.1:0-12358 GCA_035483735.1 Xanthobacteraceae bacterium
CCGGCATCCGGCCCGATCGTCGCCTCCAATCCGTGCTCGGAATACATGTTCCTCGACGACACGGCGTGCAATCTCGCCTCGTTGAACCTGCTCGCGTTCCACACCCCGGCCCTCCCCGCCGCGGCCAATGGGCAGACGCTCAAGAGCGAGCTCTATGACGTCGAAGGCTACGAACACGCGGTGCGGCTGTGGACCATCGTGCTCGAAATCTCGGTGCTGATGGCGCAATTCCCCTCGCGCGAGATCGCGCAGCGGTCTTACGACTTCCGTACGCTCGGCCTTGGTTACGCGAATGTCGGCGGCCTCCTGATGTCGTCGGGCATTCCCTATGATTCCGATGCCGGCCGCGCGCTCTGCGGCGCGCTCTCCGCCATCATGACCGGCGTGTCTTACGCGACGTCGGCCGAAATGGCGGCCGAGCTTGGCCCCTTCCCGCTCTATGCCGACAACCGCGAGCCGATGCTGCGGGTGATGCGCAATCATCGCCGCGCCGCTTATGGCGAGCGCACCGGTTTCGAGCAGATGACGACACCGCCGGTGCCGCTCGATCACAAATCCTGCCCCGATCAGAAACTGATCGCGCATGCCAAGGCGGCCTGGGATCGTGCGCTCGCGCTCGGCGAGGCGCATGGCTATCGCAATGCGCAGGCGAGCGTGGTGGCGCCGACCGGCACCATCGGCCTCGTCATGGATTGCGACACCACCGGCATCGAGCCCGATTTCGCACTGGTGAAGTTCAAGAAGCTCGCCGGCGGCGGCTATTTCAAGATCATCAACCGCGCCGTGCCGGAAGCCTTGCGCGTGCTCGGCTATAGCGAAGCCGAGATCGCCGAGATCATCGTCTACGCCGTCGGTCACGGTTCGCTCGGCCAGGCGCCCGCCATCAACCACACCTCGCTCAAGGCCAAGGGTTTTACGCCCGAGGCCATCGAGAAAGTGGAAAAGGCGCTGCCGACCGCGTTCGACATCAAGTTCGCCTTCAACAAATGGACCTTGGGCGCGGAATTGCTGCGTGACGAACTCGGCGTCGACGCCGAAGACCTGGCGTCGCCGAGCTTCGATCTCCTCGCCCATCTCGGCTTCACCAAGCGCGAGATCGAGGCGGCGAATGTGCATGTCTGCGGCGCCATGACGGTCGAAGGCGCGCCGCACCTGAAAGCCGAACACTATGCCGTGTTCGATTGCGCCAATCCATGCGGCCGCACCGGCAAGCGCTTCCTGTCGGTGGACAGCCACATCCGGATGCTCGCGGCAGCGCAGCCGTTCATCTCGGGCGCGATCTCCAAGACCATCAACATGCCGAACGATGCGACGGTCGAAGACTGCAAGGAGGCCTATCTCCTCTCCTGGCGGCTCGCCTTGAAGGCCAACGCGCTCTATCGCGACGGCTCGAAACTGTCGCAGCCGCTGCAATCGCAGCTCATCGCCGACGACGCCGAAGAAGACGACGTCATCGAGGCCTTCCTCGACAAGCCGGCGACATCTCGTGCTGCCGCCCTTTCGGAGAAGATCGTCGAGAAAGTCGTCGAGCGCATCATCGAGATCAGAAGCCGCGAACGCATGCCCGACCGGCGCAAGGGCTATACGCAGAAGGCCGTGGTCGGCGGCCACAAGCTCTATCTGCGCACCGGCGAATATGACGACGGAAGGCTCGGTGAGATCTTCATCGACATGCACAAGGAGGGCGCGGCGCTGCGCTCGCTCCTCAACAACTTCGCCATCGCGGTGTCGCTCGGCCTGCAATATGGCGTGCCGCTCGACGAATATGTCGATGCCTTCACCTTCACCCGCTTCGAGCCGTCGGGCCCGGTGCAGGGCAACGACACGATCAAATACGCCACCTCGATCCTCGACTACGTGTTCCGCGAGCTCGCGGTGTCCTACATGGAACGCTTCGATCTCGCCCATGTCGATCCGAGCGGCGAAGGTTTCGATGCGCTCGGCAAGGGCGTCGCGGAAGGCAAGCAAGCGCCCGAGGGCCGCTTCGTGTCGAAGGGCCTGACCCGCTCGCGCACCGACCGGCTCAAAGTGATGGACGGCGGCGGCGGTGACGCGACCTCCTCCACTGTCGGCGGATCAGCCGGAACGCCCTCGAACGTCACCGCATTTGCCGGCGCCGGCGCGCGCGGCGAACTCGCCGGCGCCACGGCACTGAAGTCCGAGCCCGAGCAAAAACTCTCGCCGGCGCAGGCGCTCGAACATCGCCCGCTCGAGCACCGCTTCGACGCCCGCGCCAACGCCAAAGCGGCCGCCGCCGAACGCCGTGCCGAGGCGAAAGCCAAAGGCTACGAAGGCGAAATGTGCGGCGAGTGCGGGAATTTCACGCTGGTGCGCAACGGCACGTGTCTGAAGTGCGATACGTGCGGCAGCACGACGGGGTGTTCGTAACACTCTGACTCGTCATGGCCGGGCTTGATCCGGCCATCCACGACTTAAAAGGGCGGCCGAAAGGCCGCCCTTTGTGTCTATGCAGGTCGCGGGCGCTTCCTTGCCTCTTGAACCAAATAAGCCAAAAGACTGAGTAATGATATATATTCAATTGCACGCCGCTCCGTTCCTTCCGGAAAGGCGTGCCCCCCAGGATTTCTGATACTGAGAACGGCGCCTTCAAACAAATGCATCAAACCTTCTTGTTGATCTAAATCTGTTTGATCAGCAAGGTCACTGAATACGAGGATTGGGTTATTCTTCGAGAAAACTGTTCGCATCAGAGCAGCGCCATCGAGATCATATTGCCCTGATCGCTCTTTCACAAAGTTGACTAACGCCTTTGACGCGGCGAAGACAGCTTCAAAATGATGACCGTCGGCAAATAAATCACGTGCGACGTCTGCGACTCGAGGATGGAGATTCCACTTCTCGAAATTTAATGAAGTCGAGGCAGAATGCCCGCCATCCAAATCCTCACGGGCCTCGCTTAACCGACCAATTAGTCCACTTAGTATACCAATTGTCTGAGTTTTACCCTGAATCTTTCCTTGGATGATTTCCTGATCATCCATGTCAACGAACATTCCGCCAGCCCAAATGCTTAAATGCTTATGCTGATCATATTCAGGCGAGTTTGGTCCGTAGATTTCTAGTATCGTATTTCTGATATTATTCTCTGCAATGCTGTCCAGCCCTGTGTGCTGTAAAACTGCCGCAACAAAATCGATTTGTTCAAGCTCCTTTATCCGTCGCTGCAGTTGCACGATGGCTCGATCAATTTCCGCAGCGTTCTTAAATATTTTTGGTTCGATCGTAGGGATGGACGGCCTGCGCGCCATTTTCGTTCAACCTGACAATGACCCTCCAAAATGGTAGCACCCTATATAACTACAACTTTCAAGAATTTCTAGGCGAGCTGGTTTGGCATTGCCGAGACGCTAATAAGCGTGACCCTCAAAAGAAACCCATGGTCACGACACGCCATATCCGGAGTCAGATTAGTTCTTGTATCCGTTCTGGTTCTGCATCGTTTTCTGAGTGTTCGACATCGAGCCGGTATGCTGCGCACCGACATGCGTGCCCGGACCGCCGCTCTTTGACGCATTGCTCGCCGGATCGGCGGCGAAAGCCGCGGATGACGCCGCAAACATCAGTGCAGTCACTGCGGCGATGATGGCTGTTTTTCGCATAAAAATTTCTCCATTTGTTATTTTCGTTTCTGCTTGAGGGAAACGAACTCGGACGGATCGCCGTTCCGGTGCGGATCGTGAATTATCGGCAATGTTCCGTAGGTTACGGCACTGATACACCCAGCGGGGCACAAGGCGTCCAGCGTTCGGCAGTTGATGAAAATGCGCGGCAGACTCCTCGGCGCGGCAGGCGGCCCGCCGCGACCGGCGCGTCATTGACTGCGACCTTGACCTACGTGAATGTCTCGCAGTGGAAACGCTCAACGACTCAAAACCCGCATTTACGTCCGTCATCGACTCGCCGCGCGCCTGGCTGCGCCTCGGCGCGACGATGCTGCTCTCGACCATCGGCGGCGTCGGCATGTGGTCGGTGGTCGTGGCGCTGCCGGCGGTGCAATCGGAATTTGGCGTTCCGCGCGCGCAAGCTTCGTTGCCCTTCATTTTTGCCATGCTGGGATTTGCGGCCGGTGGCGTGGTGATGGGTCGTCTTCTCGACCGGATTGGAATTCTCGGACCGATCAGTGTCGGCGCGGTGGCGATTGCGCTCGGCTATCTCGGCGCCGCCGACGCAAGCAGCCTCGTGATGTTCGCGCTCGCGCATGCGGTCATCGGATTCGGCAGTTCCGTGACGCTCGGTCCGCTGATGGCCGATATCTCGCAGTGGTTTGTCCGCCGGCGCGGCCTTGCGGTGACGCTGTGCTCGTCAGGAAATTATTTCGCCGGCGCAATATGGCCGCCGATCGTGCAGCAGGCGATTGCACATTATGGCTGGCGACTGACGCATCTGAGCATCGGCTTGTTCGCCGGCGCGGCGATGCTCCTGATCGGGTGGGCCACCCTGCGGCGGCGTGCGCCGGTCGCGAGGGAGAGCGCGAGCGGATACCGGGTCACCTCCCCCGCAACGCTCGGCCTTTCGCCCGGCATGCTGCAGGCCTTGCTTGCCGTCGCCTCGGTCTGCTGCTGCGTCGCGATGTCGATGCCGCAGGTTCACATCGTCGCTTACTGCGGCGACCTCGGATATGGCGTCGCCCGCGGCGCCGACATGCTGTCGCTGATGATGGCCTTCGGCGTTCTGGGCCGCATCCTCTCGGGCCTCATCGCCGACCGCATCGGCGGCCTGCGCACGCTGATGCTGGGATCGGCGCTGCAGGCTGTCGCGCTGTTCATGTACCTTCTCTATGACGGCCTGTTCTCGCTCTATGTGATCTCGGCGCTGTTCGGCCTGTTTCAGGGCGGGATCATCCCCAGCTACGCGCTCATCATCCGCGAGTATTTTGCCCCCAAAGAAGCCGGCACGCGCGTCGGTATCGTGCTGATGGCAAGCCTGCTCGGCATGGCGCTGGGCGGCTGGATGTCGGGATATATTTTTGATGTCTCGGGCTCGTATCGCGCCGCATTCGTGAACGGACTGGGCTTTAACGCAGTCAACGGCGCGATCGTGTTGTGGCTGCTCTATCGACGGCGTTCGACGTTCGCTTTTGCGTAAAATTCCGGAAGCAAGCGCAACGCTATCCCACGCTCTTGCCGGCGGCATCCATCGCCGCGCGATAGGCAAAGACCATCCCGGGACCGAGCGTGGTGCCCGGCCCTGGATACGAGCCCGACCTCGGCGAGACCATGCCGTTGCCGCAGCACGTAGGACCGCGCCGCCCGAACCGCGGCGCGTGCCTTGTCGCGTGCCTTGTCGATCACCTCATACGGACGACGATGCACGGCATGCGAAAAAGCCTGATCTGCGTTTTCAGATCAGGCTCCTGCCGTCATCAGCTCACCAGCGATTCCGTCCCCAGGTACGGCCGCCCCAGCCGCCCCAGCCCCAGGATGGACTGGACCAGGCCCAAGAAGCGCCACCCCAGCCACCACCCCAGCCGAAGCCGGGACCACCAGACCAGCCCCAGCCCGGACTGCCGCCCCAACCCACAGCAACGCTCGGACCTGCGAAGGCATAGAGCGGACGCGGTCCGAGCGAGACGCGGCGGGGTCCCCACGCGACTCGGCGCCCCCACACGACCCGACGTCCCCATACGACGCGGCGTCCTGCCCAGACCCGCCGGCAGCCCCAGCGGTTGCAGACGAGTGCTGCTTTCTGCACGAGGCCGCTGTCGGCATTGGCGAGGCCGAGCTGAGCGGGCGAAGCGCCCATCATCGCGACCGCTCTATCGGCGGACGCGCCGAGCATGAGCACGGCCGCGATGGACGCGGCCGCTACAAGGCTGTTACGCATACCAAGGCTGTTACGCATAAAATATCCTCCCTGCATTTCCGGAGCGAACAGACGTCGGCGTGCGCTGCTGCACGGCGTCATCTGCCGCCCTTCTCAACGCGCGAGATCGGGAATGTTCTGAGCGTCCAGATTGTAACGCGCGCAGCCGGGAAATTTTTCGCAAACCGGAACGCCGCATTGCAGCGCATATTTTGCGATCATTCGCGCTAATTGCGAAAGGCAAGCGCCGGGTCTCGGCCGCGCCAAATCACCGTGACGTGCCCGCCGCCTCGCGCGCCTTGGCGACCACGTCCGGCGGCAGCCGGTAAAGCTCGGCAATCAGCGCATCGATGTCCGTTCCCGAGACCGGGTTGATTTCAAGGCCGTTCTTTTGCGCCTCGCCGCGAAAATCGGCATCCTGCATTGTTTGATCGAAAGCGGCACGCAGCGCCTGCTTGCGATCAGCGGGGAGGCCCGGCGGCGCGACGAAGGGCCGTCCCGTCACCTGCCGGCTGAACACGAGCTTGAGGATCTGCCGCTGCTCCTCGTTTTGCGCCACGTCGGTGATCAGCGGCGCATCCGGCAAATCCGGCGCCTTTGTCAAAGCCATCTGCACGAGGACATTGAGCTTCTTCTCCGCCACCCAGTCGCTCTTCTCCCATTTGATGCTGGCCCAGGACCAGCCGCAGCGGCCGTCGAGCTCGCCGCGCTCGAGCGCGAGCGAGATTTCCGGCGTACCGGGATAGCCGGTGACCAGGCGGTCCTTCACCCCAAAAAGATTACGCAGCACATTGGCGAACACATCGGGGTCGGACCCGGACCCGGTGCCGCCGACGGTGAATGGAGTTTTGAGCGCATCCTGCCAGGTCTTCACCGCCGCGCCGCCATAGGTGACGCAGAGGCTTACTTCATTGGCCGCGCTGCCAAGCCAGGTGAATTTGCCCGGGTCGAACATGACGTGGCTGGTGCCGATCAGCGGCTCGGTCGCCATGCCGCGGGCAATGATGCCGAACTGGGTGCCGTCGCGCGGCGCGACATTGTACAGGCGATTGGCCAGTGTGAGCGTGCCCGCGCCTGGCTCATTGACGACGACGATGTTGGGATGACCCGGAATATAGCGGGGCATGTAGTGCGCCAACATGCGCGCCAGCGCATCGTAGCCGCCGCCCGCGCTATAGCCGACGGAGAGCATGATGGTCTTGCCGTTGTAGAAATCGGCAACCCCATCAGCCCGGCATTCCGCTCCCAGAGCGAGACTTATTATGAGACACAGGAATTGGGCGAAAGCCTTCCACATGTTCGGCTGACTTCACCAAGTTTCGTCTGACTATAGCACGGCAAGCGAAGTGCGGTGAGCGCAGCAACATTCGGAGCGCCACCATCTCGGTCTTGCCGAATTCCTCACGCCGCTTTGCCCTAGCCCAACGGATTCTTGCCGGCGGCATGCATCGCCGCGCGATAGGCAAAGACCATTCCGGGGCCGAGCGTGGTCCCCGGCCCGGGATAGGAGCCCGACATCGGCGAGGCCATGTCGTTGCCGCAGGCATAAAGGCCGGGAATGACGCGGCGGTCCTGATCCAGCACGCGGGCGTCAGCGTCGGTCGAGAGGCCGGTGCTCACCGCGATCTCGGCGGGCCACAGCTCGACCGCGTAATACGGCGCATGCGCGATCGGGCCGATGCAGGGATTGGGCGTGTGGGTCTCGTCACCGTTGAAGCGATTGAGCTCGGTTTCGCCCTTGCCGAAGTCCACATCGACGCCGCTCGGCGCGAAACTGTTGTAGCGCGTCACCGTCGCGCGTAGCGCCTCGCCATCGACACCGATCCGCGCGGCGAGCTCTTCCAGCGTGGCGCCGCGCTTGAGGTATCCCGATTTGAGCAAAGCCGAAAGATTGACGCCGCCAGGATAAGCGATGCCAAGGCCATATATCTCGATGAACGCCGCATCGCAGATCAGGGTGCAGGGAATGCACGGCGCGCGCTCGTTCGCTTCAAACATCGCCAGGACGAAATCGTGATACGACACCGCTTCGTTGACGAAGCGCTGTCCGGCTTTGTCGACGGCGATCACGCCCGGCTTGGCGCGATCGAGCATCAGATGCGGATACAGACCCTTGCTGCCGTCGGCCCGCAGCGTGACGGAGACCGGCGTCCACAGTCCGCTTAAGCCATGTTCTTCCGGCGCGATGCGGGCGCCAAGCCGCTCGCCGAGCGCAACGCCGTCGCCGGTGTTGAATTCGCTCGACAGCGAGTACACCGGCACCGGGCGCGGCATGAAAGCGGTGCGGAAGCGCTTATTGTGCGCATAGCCGCCCATGGCAAAGACGACGCCTTTGCGCGTCTTCACATAAGTCGCTTCGTCCCCTTGGCCTGCGATCTTGATCTTCGCGCCGAGGACGCGGCCGTTCTCATAAACGACATCAGCGACCGGCGCGTCGAACAGGATCTCGACGCCGCGCTTTTTGAGACTGAGAAACAGCCGCGCCACCAGCGCATTGCCCATGACGAGGCGCGTGCCGCGCGGATATCGGGTACGATCGAGCAGATAACGGGCGAAAAGCTTTGCCGCGTGGCTGAAATTGGCCAGCGACTTGAAGCGGCCGACCAGCGGCGCGATGTCGGCCTTGCCGACCATCATGCCGCCGAACACCATGAACTCGCGGATCGGCGGCCGCAGCCGCGCGAAGTCTTTGCCCAGGAGACGCCCGTCGAACGGCCGCGGCGCGATCGCCCGCCCCGTCACCGCCGCGCCTTTCATGTTGCTGCGATAATCGGGATGCCGGCCGCATGGCATGAACTTCACATCGCTATTGTCTTCCAGATAGTCGATCGCGATCGGTCCGGTTTGCAGATAGGCCGTCCGCAGATCGCGGTTCACCGGGCCGCCGATGAGCGCGTCGAGATAGTCTTGCGCCTTCTCCGCGCTGTCGTCGAAGCCCGCCTTGCGGCTCTGATGATTGCCGGGAATCCACAGCGTGCCGGCCGAAGTCGCGCCGGTGCCGCCGACCTGCCCCGACTTTTCGCACAGCAGCACGTCCAGGCCTTGCAGGCTCGCGACCAGCGCCGCCGTCATTCCGGCGGGGCCGGCGCCGGCGATCAACACATCAACTTCGCGTTCGCTGCTCATCGTTCAAGCCCGATACTCTAGTCCCCGCCGCAATGCGCTCGCGCGGACGCGGCGACGGTACATCGCGCGCGTCAACCCAGCCATGACGAAAAAACGAAGCCTCGTGCGGCCGCCGTGCGTTAATATCAATAGGAGCAGACAAAGGGAGGCGCCAATGCCTGCCGTTGATTCGACCGCCATCCAGCGCATCGACTACGACGCCGCGGCGCGCGAGCTTTTCGTCACCTTCGCGGGCGGCAATGCCTATAAATATTACCGCGTGCCGCGCGGCGTTTACGAAAGCTTCCTCAAGTCCGACTCGAAGGGCCTATTCTTCAACACCTACATTCGCGACCGCTACGACTTCGCACTGGCCACCGCCGCCTAGCTGGATTTTCGCGTGCTGCCTTGCGTGAGTTGCCTTGCGCACGCGGCTGCCTTGCGCCGCACGCTGAGACGTGCCCTAACAGCGCAAATCTCTCGCGACCTGTCTTTCGCGACCCATCAATCCCAACCCGTCTTTCCCAATTTGCTTTTGCCGGAGGTATCAGATGCGCGCTGTCACTCGCCGAGACTTTACTTATGCCGGCGCTCTCGCCGCGCTCGCGGCGCCATTTGCGCCCGCCCTCGCCCAGCCGGTGACGACTACGCCGTCGGGCCTCAAAATCATCGACACCAAGGTCGGCACCGGCCCCTCGCCCAAGCCCGGCCAGACCTGCGCGATGAATTACACCGGCTGGCTTTATGAGAATGGCAAGAAAGGCGCGAAGTTCGACAGCAATCTCGATCACGGCGGCACGCCGTTCGAATTTCCGATCGGCCAGCATCGCGTGATTGCCGGTTGGGACGAAGGCGTGGCGACCATGAAAGTCGGCGGCAAGCGCACGCTGATCATTCCGCCCGAACTCGCTTACGGCTCGCGCGGCGCCGGCGGCGTCATTCCACCGAATGCGACGCTGATCTTCGACGTTGAGCTCGTCGGCGTGAAGTAACCCGTCGCGGCGTTCTCTCACGCCCCCTCATCCGTCGGCTGCGGGATGCGCATCTCGTGGAAGTCGCGCGCGTGCATGGCATAAACCTCGCGCACCAGAATATGGGTTGCGACCTCATTCTCGGTGCGTCCAAGCTTTCCAAGCGTCGCCAAGAGCACCAGGTAGTTAAACGTTTCGACCGGCAGCGTGAGACTGAGCGCTCGCGCTTCCGAGCGGTTTTCGGGCCGCGCCATGGGAACACATACCTATAGTTAAAACTGGATTATAATGGCATTTTAACTATTGGCAGGCGAGTCGAATCGTGGAACGTTCGATCTTGACGAGGGTTTTCGCTCAACAAGCTTAAACTGTCCCGGACCGAAATCGCTCCGGGCCATCAAGCAACGGGTCGCCGCCGCAGCATGCGGATGCGACTCGGTGATCGCGGTGTCATGCGCCGTCGGTCGCAGCCGTTGCGCGCGGTCCTCGCCTCCCCGGCGGCCCAGAACGGGCCGCGGCGCAACGAGGCCGCTCATGACCACCGCAACCTGGACCCCAGAACGGATCGAACAGCTCAGAACCCACATCGCTACAGGTCTGAGCTGCAGCGAGATCGCCGCCGAGATCGGCGTCAGCCGCAACGCCGTCATCGGCAAAATTCACCGGCTCGGCTTGGCGCCCGGCCGACCCGGGTCTGGGCTTGTGTCTGGATCCGCACGCGAAGACGGGCCGCGCGCGCGACGTTCGCCGCCCTCGGCGCAACGTCAGTTTTTGCGACTGATCTTCGCCGACCGTGCTTCTCCCAGCAGCGCCACCAATGCAGACCCAACCAATGTCACCGCCACCGCCTATGTCGAAAGCACCCGGCCCTGCTCGCTGCTCGAACTCGCCGCGTGCAACTGCCGCTGGCCGGTGAGCAACGGCAGCGTCACCGCTTTTGCGTTTTGCGGGAACGACGCAGTTAGAGGATTTCCCTACTGTGCCGGCCACGCTCGCATGGCCTATCGCATCCCGGGGCGGCGCGCGTAGTGATTTAGAACAGTCGAGTCGCCGCCTTGGGGTTGCGCTCGCAATAGGTGAAAAGACACAGCATAGCCATTGCGAAAACCTGGGCACACGCAGCCGGTGCAGATTCCGCTGCATGGAACGACACCGTTTACGGCAAAACCATTGTTCTTAATCCCGCCTTAAGTGACATCGTAGGATGGTTGCGGTCTCGCGAAGTTCATCGCGCGGCGGAGGTGCTTCAACCAGCGGGCGCAATTTGCCGCCGAACGCTGGGAAAAGTTAACCACTCCGCTTCCGGCGAATCCGCGAACCCGCTACGTTGGCGGCAATTGAAACACCCTCGGGACCAAGGTCGAAGCCCAACACCATGACGCCGGCCGCGCAGTCGCTGATAACGGAACTCGACAGGGCGCTGATCAGGCAATCCGACCCCTGGCGGCGTGACGCTTTGCGTCAGATGATCGATCTGTTTCTCAGCAGCGCCGAAGTCTGCGACACGGCGCAAACCGACGTGTTCGACGAGGTGCTGTTCCGCCTCATCAAGAAGAGCGATCGTGCGACACTCGCCGAAGTGGCGACGGCTTTGGCGCCGGTGCAAAAGGGCCCGGCCAAGGTTCTCGGGACGCTCGCCCGCCACAGCGACTCCGCGATCAGCGGCCCGGTAATCGCGCTGTCGCCGTCCTTGCGCGACAAGGATCTCGCCGACATCGCCGACAAGGCCGAGCTGCGCATGCTGATAGCGATCGCGGCACGGCCGAAGCTCGGCGAAAGCGTCACCGATGTGCTGCTCAAGCGCGGCAATCACGACGTCAAGATGAGGGTGATCAGCAATCCGAGGGCCAAGCTTTCGGAATCCGGCTTTGCCCGCCTGGTCATCGGCCTCAACGGCGACAAGAAGCTCGCGGCCGCGATTTCGGCGCGCTCCGATGTGCCGCCCGAGTTGCGGCCCTGGCTGGTGCAGACGCTCGAAGGGTAGAGCTGTTCAAGTCGCTACGCACGCAATCGCGTATATATCGACATCGTAGTAGAGTTGAGCGCTTCGCATCGGCGGAAGCTGCGGTTATCATTGCTTTTGATTTCGTGACGGGAGCGATCGGCCGTGACGCGCAACAATATGCTCTATCTCATCATCGGCGCTTTGGTGGTTGCGGTCGCCGTATTGAGCTACCAGCTCTATCAGGACCGCCATCCGCCGCAGGGCATGTCGATCAATTTCGGTCCGAACGGCGTGTCGATACAGGGTGGCGGGAAATAACGGCCGTCACCGTCCGCTCCCGTAATCACCTGTCGCGATCGTCCGGCTGCCAACTATCGTTGCGATCGCCGCCAAACAAGCCGCCCAGAAACGATTGCGCTGGGGGCGGCTGCGGCGGCAGCGCGCGATCGGCCTCGGCGCTGCGGTCGTCACCCTGATTGGAATCATCCTGCCGGCGAACGATGATCCGCGCCTT
>DATHPQ010000055.1:0-8555 GCA_035483735.1 Xanthobacteraceae bacterium
CACCCGGCGGCCCCTTCCGTACTGACCCCAACTACATCCTGATCGGCCGCGACGGCGCGGCGCGCCCCGAGCCGGCTCATGCCGCCTGGCTCTACGCGCAAATGGTGCGTTGGCGTCAGGCGCCCTTGTCGCCGGATTTTCTCGCCGCAGCCAAGGCGTGCTTCCGCCCTGATATCTACGATCGGTCGCTCGGAGCAAGCGCCGGACTGTCGGTTGCGCGGTCCGACAAAATCCAAGCTTTCACGGGCCAGCCATTCGACGCCAACGACATCGCCGGTCACGTTGCGGCGTTGCAAGCTGAATTGAAAAATCGATAGACGTTAACCCTTTTGCATTGCACAAGATTTTTCCATGTTGCAGCGCAACTAGGCATCCCCTGGTCGCTGCACAAAAATGCAGCATCACGTAAGCCTATGATTTATCGCTGCTTATAGCGATCCCGCACGTTGGCACGATGCTTGTATTGAAGGAACCCGAGGGCGCCGCCACAGGCTGCGTCCAAGGTCCAATGATGGGCCGACAGCAACGCCGCTGTCCTGGAGGAAGCGCACAGGTCGCGTCCTTCTGGGCACGGCGTTTTTTGTTGCCTGAATGAAGCGAGATCGCCGGGAATGTGCATCACACGAATTTGCGACGACGAAAGGACACCGCAATGAGCAGCTGGATTTCCGACTGGAATCCTGAAGACACGAATTTTTGGGAGACCAAAGGCAAATTCGTCGCCCGGCGTAATCTGATTTGGTCGATCGTTGCCGAGCATATCGGCTTTTCGGTTTGGCTGATCTGGAGCATCGTCGCGGCGAAATTACCGCAGGCCGGCTTTCACTTCACGACGGACCAGTTGTTTCAGCTCGTGGCGCTGCCCGGGCTGATCGGCTCGCTGATGCGGTTTCCCTACACATTCGCGGTCACGACATTCGGCGGCCGCAACTGGACGATCTTCAGCGCCTCCGTTCTGTTCATCCCGACAATCGCACTCGCCTATTTCGTGACGCAGCCCGACACCCCGTACTGGGAAATGCTCTCGGTCGCGGCGCTGGCCGGATTAGGCGGCGGCAACTTCGCCTCCAGCATGGCCAACATTTCGTTCTTCTACCCCGACCGCATGAAGGGCTGGGCGCTCGGCCTTAACGCGGCCGGCGGCAATATCGGCGTCAGCAGCGTCCAATTGCTCACGCCGATCCTGATGGGCCTCGGCGTCATCAATCTGTATCAGGGCACGCCCGGCCCGGGCGGCGTCTATCTGCAGAATGCCGGCTTGATGTGGCTGCTGCCGCTCGCGATCGCCGTGTTCGGCGCGATCTTTTTCATGAACAACCTGACCACGGCGCGCTCCTCGTTCAAGGATCAGCTCGCGATTACTAAAAACAAGCACACGTGGATCATGTCCTACATCTATATCGGGACGTTCGGCTCTTTCATCGGCTACTCGGCGGCGTTTCCGCTGCTGATCAAGACCCAATTCCCGACCGTCACGCTGGGCATCGCGTTTCTCGGACCGTTGGTCGGTTCGCTGGCGCGTCCACTCGGCGGCCTGCTCGCCGATAAAGTCGGCGGCGCGATCGTGACGTTCTGGAATTTCATCGCCATGGGCGCGGCGACCATCGGCGTGATGTACTTCGTGAACATCAAGGACTTCACCGGCTTCCTGGTGATGTTCCTCATTCTCTTCGTCGCCACCGGCGTCGGCAACGGCTCGACCTACCGAATGATCCCGTCGATCTTCCGCGAAGAGAAACTTCGCGAAGCGAAAGGATCGGGCGAGGCCGGCCGCGCCCTCGCCATGAAGGCCGCGGGCATCGCAAGTGGCGCTGCGCTCGGCTTTATCGGGGCTATCGGCGCCTGCGGCGGCTACCTGATCCCGCGCGGTTTCGGCGCGTCGATCGCCGCCACCGGCGGCCCGCATCTGGCGCTGGAAATCTATCTAGCGTTCTACGCGACCTGCCTGGCGCTGACTTGGTGGTTCTACCTGCGCAAGAGCTCGCTTTCGTCCGCCGCAACGAGTCTCGCCCAAGCGCGCGTGTGAGCCAACAAGGGGTGAAGTCATGACGCCAGACCAAGTCAAAGCGATCCAAGAGAGCTTTGCCAAGGTCGTGCCGATCTCAGAACAGGCGGCCGCGCTGTTTTACGGCCGCCTGTTCGAAATCGCTCCGGCAGCGAGGCCGCTGTTTCGCGGCGATCTCGAAGAGCAAGGCCGCAAGCTCATGGGCATGCTCGGCGCTGTCGTGAACGGTCTCGGCAATATCGAGACGATCCTGCCTGCGGCGAGCGCGCTCGCCAAACGGCACGTCGATTACGGAGTCAAGGCAGCCGATTACGAGCCGGTCGGGGCGGCACTGTTGTGGACGTTGGAACGCGGGCTCGGCGCGCAATGGACTCCCGAAGTCAAAGCGGCGTGGACCGAAGCCTACACGGTCCTTGCTGACTTCATGATCGGCGAAGCCTACGGCCGCAGGGCCGCAGCCGAATGACACGGAACGAGCGCGACACAGTGAGCGCAGCACAATGAGCGAACCTCTCGTCATTATCGGCAACGGCATGGCCGCGGCCCGCCTGTGTGAGGAGCTGTCGCAACGCGCGCTCGGCCGCTTCGCCATTGCCGTCGTCGGGAAAGAGCCGCGGCTTGCTTACAACCGCGTGCTGCTGTCGTCGGTGCTCGCCGGCGAAGTCGCAGCAAGCGATCTCACGGTCAAGCCCGCGGAATGGTGGCGCAATCACGGTGTGACGCTGTGCTACGGCAGGGCCGCGACCGCGGTCGACATTGCCGCTCGCACTGTCACGCTCGACGATGCCACGACGCTTTCTTTCGGCAAGCTCGTCTTCGCCACCGGATCGCGGGCGGTTCGTTTGCTAATCGCCGGCGCCGATTTGCCCGGCGTGCTGACATTTCGCGACCTCGCCGACACGGAATCTCTCGTACACGCCGCGCGCCGCGGCTCGCGCGCCGTCGTCATCGGCGGCGGGCTATTGGGCATCGAAGCCGCTTACGGGCTCGCCAAAGCAGGCGTCGCCGTCACGCTTATCCATCTGATGGATCGGCTGATGGAACGGCAGCTCGATGCACGCGCCGCCGCCATGCTCAAACGCGCCGTGGAAGCCAAGGGCATCACAGTCGAGCTTGAAGCGGCAACGGCACGCCTGACCGGCCGCGATTGCGTCGAGGCGGTCGAACTCAAAGACGGCCGCATCTTGCCGGTTGATACCGTGGTGATCGCCGTCGGCATCGCTCCCAACGCCGAGATCGCCGGTTCGGCCAAGCTCGCCGTCAACCGGGGCATCGTCGTCGATGATCAGCTCTCGACCAGCGATCCCAATATCTTTGCCATTGGCGAATGCGCCGAACATCGCGGCATCTGTTACGGCCTTGTGGAGCCGGCCAACGAACAGGCGCGCGTGCTTGCCGAGCGCTTTGCCGGACGGGATACCCGTTACAGCGGCAGCGTCAACGCCACTAATCTGAAAGTATCGGGCGTCCACGTATTTTCCGCGGGCGACTTTCTCGGCGCGCCAGGCACGGAATCGATCACGCTCGCGGACGCCGGTCTCGGCACTTATCGTAAATTGGTGATCGAAGGCGAACGCCTTGTCGGTGTGGTGCTCTACGGCGATACCGCGGATGCGCGGTGGTATCTCGAACTTCTCCGCTCCGGCGGCTCGATCGAGTCCCTTCGTCAAGACCTCGTCTTCGGCCGCGCTTTTGCCGAGCGCAAAGCGAGCCTCGAAGCCAAACCGAGCTTGGACAGCAAACTCAACGCGGCACCCTCCGATATGTCGCGCGGCGCAGACGCCTCCTGCCCGCCGCCGCACATGCTTCAGGCCTTGTACGTCAAATCGACAACATCCGTACCGCGTTAGAACAGATCTCACAGATCTCGAAGGAGCGATTCACGATGGATTACGTCAAACCGGCAGACCTCGCAGCCGCCATGATCAATGCCGGACGCAATAAGCTTGCGCTGTCGCCCGCCGATCTGATTGTCCGCGGCGGCCTCGCCGGCGCTATTCTCGCCGCGGCGACGAGCCTTGCTTTCACCGGCATGGTGCAGACCGGCCAGCCGCTGGTCGGCGCGCTGATCTTTCCCGTCGGCTTGATTCTGATCGTTCTGCTTGGCCTCGACCTCGTGACCGGCAGCTTCGGCATCGTTCCGCTGCCTTGGGTCGACGGCGACAGCGATGCCAAAAGCATGCTGGGCAATTGGTGCTGGGTGTTTCTTGGCAATCTGATCGGCAGTGTTGTCTATGGCGGGCTGCTGGCGATTGCGCTGACCAATTTCGGCACCTCGGCGCCCGCGGGCGTTGCCGCAAAGATCATCGCGGTTGCCGAAGCGAAGACTGTTGCCTATCAGGCGCTCGGCTCGGCCGGCATGATCACGGTCTTCGTCAAGGCGATCCTGTGCAATTGGATGGTCTGCCTTGCCGTCGTTGCCGCGATGACGACGACCTCGACCATCGGCAAGATCGCCTGTGCTTATATGCCGGTGTTCATCTTCTTTGCGCAGGGCTTCGAACACTCCGTCGTCAACATGTTCATCATTCCGACCGGAATGATGATGGGTGCCAATGTCAGCGTCGCGCAGTGGTGGATCTGGAATCAGATTCCGGTGACCCTTGGCAATCTCGTCGGCGGCTTCGTCTTTACGGGCCTTGCACTTTACTTGACGCATAAGCCCCGCAGCACCGCGCCTGCGCCGCTCACGGCTCCGACCGGAGTCCCCGCTGAATGAGCGACGCCGACCTCAAAAGCGTCACCGGGGCGCCGACCGCCGATTTCGAACCCGAACAGAAGCGCTATCTGGAAGGGTTCGTCGCCGGCATCCAGATTGCCAAGGCGGCAAAGAGCGTTGCCGGCGCCGCCGCGCCCGCCGGCGTCGCTGCCGAGCCTGACCCTGTTGGTCCCGACGCAGCCGGATTGAAGGCGCAGAACCGCGTGCTCGCGGCCGGCGGCAAACTGTCCGATCCGGAAAAATTCAAGCGCGAGCAGCACCCTTTCGACACCTATGAGCGTTTGAAGGGCCACGCGGCTAAAGGCGAATACCCAAAGCCGCCCGACAATTTCCGTTGGCGCTATTTCGGGTTGTTCTATGTCGCGCCGAACCAGAACTCTTATATGTGCCGACTGCGCCTCCCCAACGGCATCGTCAAGGCGGAACAGTTCGCCGGGCTCGCCGATCTCGCCGAGAAATACGGTGGCGGCTATTCGCATGTCACGACGCGCGCCAATATTCAGATCCGCGAGATCGAGGCGGGCGATGCCGTCGCCATGATCGAAGGCGTCCAGGATCTCGGCCTGTGCTCGCGCGGGTCCGGCGCCGACAATATCCGCAACGTTACCGGCACGCCGACGGCCGGCATCGATCTGCAAGAACTGATCGACACGCGGCCCTTTGCCCGCGAGTGGCATTTTCACATTCTGAACGATCGCTCGCTCTACGGCCTGCCGCGTAAATTCAATGTCGCGTTCGATGGCGCCGGCACGATTCCAGTGCTCGAGGACACCAACGATATCGGTTTCCAAGCCGTAGCGGTGAACGACGGCTTCGGCCTTGAGCCGGGCATCTGGTTCAAGCTCTGCCTCGGTGGCATCACCGGCCACCGCGACTTCACCCGCGAGACCGGCGTTGTCGTGCTCCCGAGCGACGCCTGCATGGTCGCTGACGCCGTAGTGCGCGTCTTCATCGAACATGGCAACCGCACGGACCGCACCAAGGCGCGTCTGAAATATGTACTCGATGCGATCGGCGTAGAAAAATTCCTCGGCCTTATGGAAGAGAAGCTCAGCCGCAAACTCGACCGCGCCGTGCCCGGAGCCGTGGCGCTGCGGCCCGATTACAGCCGCACCGCGCATATCGGCATCCATCCGCAGAAGCAGGCCGGCCTGAACTGGATCGGCCTTATCCTGCCGGTCGGTCGCCTGTCGGTCACACAGATGCGCGGGCTTGCCGACGTCGCGCGCGAATGCGGCGACGGCGATATCCGCCTCACGGTCTGGCAGAACCTTTTGATCTCAGGCGTGCCGACGGAGAAGCTCGAAACCGCACAGGCGCGCATCGAGGCGCTCGGGCTCGGCATCACGGCGAACGCGATCCGCTCCGGCCTCGTCGCGTGCACCGGCAATGTCGGCTGCAAATTCGCGGCGTCTGACACCAAGCGCCATGCCGAGGAGATCGCAAGCTGGTGCGAGACGCGCGTTGCGCTCGACATGCCTATCAACATCCATCTCACCGGCTGTCATCATTCCTGTGCGCAGCACTTCATCTCCGAGATCGGCCTGCTCGCTTGCAAAGTTCAGGCGAACGACGATGCCGATCCAGTCGAGGGCTACCACATCCTGGTCGGCGGCGGTTTCGGTCCGTACGCCGCGATAGGACGCGAGCTCTACCGTGACATCGTCGCCGAAGACGCGCCGCGCACCGTCGAACGTATTCTGAAAACCTATATCGCGCACCGCGCCTCGCCCGAGGAAAGCTTTCTCGCCTTTGCGCGCCGGCACGACACCGAGGCCTTGAAAGCCATGACCGAGTTGGAGGTCGCAGAATGAGCGTCACTCCCCGCACGCCGATTCCGTCGTTCATTCCTGAATCGGCGCCGTTTACGGCGGAACAGCGCCTATGGCTGAACGGACTTTTCGCGGGCGTGTTCGGCCTTGAAGCGGGCGTGACGCCGCTTTCTCCAGCGGACTCTGCCCAGCTCCTGACCAGTCTTCTTGGCGGCGCGGCCGCTCCCATACCGGCGGAGGCTGATGATGAAGCCCCCTGGCACGATCCCGCGATGCCGATGCCCGATCGTATGAAGCTCACCGAGGGCAAGGCGCTGCCACGACGGCTTATGGCGGCCATGGCGCAACAGGATTGCGGCCAGTGCGGCTACAATTGCAAAGACTATGCAGATGCCCTGTTTGCAAAGTCGGAGAAGCGGCTGAATCTCTGCGTGCCGGGAGGCAAAGATACGTCCCGCATGCTCAAGCAGCTTTATCAGGAGCTTGAGGCCGCGCCTGCACCGCAAGCGGCAGTCGCGGAAGCCGCCCCGGCAAAGCCCGTCCTCACGACGCCGCTCGGCTATTCACGCGACAACCCCACTTACGCAACCTTCGTGTCGCGCCGTCGCCTCAACAAAGAAGGTTCCGAGAAGGAAACCTGGCATATCGAAATCGATATCGGCGAAACCGGCCTTGAATACGAGGTCGGGGATTCTTTCGGAATATTTCCCGCCAATGACGCCGTCCTCGTCGACACGATCGTCGCCGCGCTTCATGCGCCGCCGGATTTTCCGATCGGCGACCGTACGCTGCGCGAAGAACTCGTTGACGGCGTATCGCTGTCGCCGGCGCCCGACATGTTGTTTCAGCTGTTCTCCTATCTGACCGGCGGCGAGCGCAAGCAGAAGGCTAAACGCCTCGCCTCCGGTGAAGATCCGGACGGCGACGCCACCACCATGGACGTGCTCGCCGCTCTGCATAAATTCCCGAACTTGCGGCCCGATCCGGAAGCCTTCATCGAAGCGCTCGATCCGCTGCAGCCGCGCGTCTATTCGATCTCGTCATCGATGAAATCCGATCCCGGCCGCGTCTCGTTGACGGTCGATGCGGTGCGCTACGAAATCGACAAGCGTACCCGGCTTGGCGTCTGCTCGACTTTCCTCGGCGGGCGCAGCGCGCCGGGCGACAAAATCAAGGTCTATGTGCAGAAGGCACAACACTTTGCGCTGCCTGATGATCCGGCAAAGCCGATCATCATGATCGGCCCGGGCACCGGCATCGCACCGTTCCGCGCCTTCCTGCATGACCGCATGGCTGCCAAAGCCCCCGGCCGCAACTGGCTGTTCTTCGGCCATCAGCGCAGCCGGTGCGATTTCTTCTACGAAGATGAACTCGTGCCGATGCGTTCGGCCGGATTCCTGACGCGGCTCACGCTCGCCTGGTCGCGCGATGGCAAGGAAAAGATTTACGTCCAGCATCGCATGCGCGAGGTGGGCCGCGATCTGTGGTCATGGCTCAATGACGGCGCACATATCTACGTTTGCGGCGATGCGCAGCGCATGGCCAAGGACGTCGAAGCCGCGCTTGTCGACGTCATCGCCGAGCATGGCGGCTGCTCGCCGCCGGACGCGGTAAAATTTCTCGCCGATCTCAAAGCCAAAGGCCGCTACCAAGCCGACGTCTATTGAGCGGGACACCCCATGAATGCTCCGCTCCCCCATTCTCCCACGGTGCGCACCACGTGCCCTTATTGCGGGGTCGGCTGCGGCGTGCTTGCCGCACCGGACGGAATGGGGGGCGCTGCGATTTCCGGCGATCCCGAGCATCCGGCGAATTTCGGCCGGCTGTGCTCAAAAGGCTCGGCGCTCGGCGAAACGCTGAGCCTCGACCAGCGCCTGCTGCATCCGATGCTGCGCTGCGCGGACGGCGCGCTTGCCCGCGTGAGCTGGGACGATGCGCTCGGCCGTGTCGCCAAGGGCCTGCGCGACATCGGCTACCGCCACGGGCCCGGCGCCATCGCGTTCTATCTCTCCGGCCAATTGCTCACCGAGGACTATTACGTCGCCAACAAGCTGATGAA
>DATHPQ010000056.1:0-17285 GCA_035483735.1 Xanthobacteraceae bacterium
GGGCAAGCGCCTGATCGCCGGCGAGGCCGGCAAGCAGCCTTTGCGCCTTCTCGATCTCGGGTAATTCGCGGCTCGCCGACAGGCCCGCGAGCGGCGCCGCCAGCACGCCATGGGCCTCGGCGTCGCGGCCGTTCGCCGCATACAGCTCGGCGAGCGAAAGGGCGGCGCGCAGGACGAAGCTGCGCGCTTGCTGCCGTTGCGCGACCGCGATCGCCGCGCGGAAGGCCTGTTCGGCTGCGGCGCTCTCGGCGGGTTCGCGCGCGAGCAGGATGTTGCCGCGCGTGCGGTGGCTCTCGGCGTCGTACCAATGCTCGCCGGTCTGCCGCGCCTCGGCGAGTGCGGCGTCGACATTGGCGAGCGCCGCCTTGATCTCGCCCGCGTCCGCCTCCATCTCCGCCAGCAGAGTGAGGCACCAGGGCAATGACTGCCGGATGCGCCGCTCGCGCAGCTCGTCGATCGCGTTGCGCATAGCGTCCAGATCTCGCGCCTCACCGAGCCGCCAACGCGTCCACAGCCGGTGGATGCCGGCATAGGACCGGGATCCCGTGAGCCCGTGCTGCTGACAAAGCCGGATCACCGTCTCGGCATGGGATGTCGCGCGTGCGGCATCGCGGCGGATCATCTCAAGGTTCAGCATGTGCTGATGCACGTACACGGTGGTGGTGACGGGACCGCTCTCCGCCGACGCGCGCCCGATCACGTCTTCGGCGAAACGCCGGGCGCAATCCGGCTCGCCGAGCGGCCACAGCACCAGCGCCAGCCAAACAATAATGTGTGCCTCGACATCCTGACCGAAGCGGAACAAATGGTCGCTGCCGGCGGGACTCGCGTGGTAGATCGTCTGCGCCTGCTCGAGCTGCGCCCGCGCGCCGACGAAGTCGCCCTGATGCCAGCGGGTGACGCCCAGGACCGCGCGTGCGACTGCGGTCTGCGGTGCCCCCGGTTCGCGCTCCGCAGCGCACAGATACGCCTCGGTCTGATCCCGCGCGGACGCGATCTCGCCGCGGCTCATGCTGCCGGCCCACAATCCATAGAAGGTGAAGAAGCGCTCCGACCCGTCCTCGAGGCCTGCCAATAGCTCCCGCGCCCGCGCGAACGCGGAGATCGTTTCGGGAGCCGCGTTGCCATGGTTTCGCGCCCACATCAGCGCTTGCGCATAAGCGACCTGGAGCTTCAGTCGCGCACTGGGCGATATCGCCGGCGCGGCGTCGAACGCAAGGCTGTCGGCGGCCTCGATGGCCCGCCCGAGATGCGCAACTGCCTCGTCATATGCCGGCCGGCGCAGCGCCAGGTCGCCGGCCTTGCCCCACCATGTGATCGCCTGCGCCAACAGCCCCGCCTCGTCGCAGTGGCGAGCGAGAATCTCCGGGTGAGCGTCCTTGATGAATGGAAAGCTGCGCTCGATGGCGATGGCGATGCGTGCATGCAGGTCACGCCTCGCGTCGCGCAGCAGCGTGCCATAGGCGGCATCCTGCACCAGGGCATGCTTGAACACAAAGGTCGTGTCCGGTGGGCCGCGGTCCCGCCGCACCAAGCCGCTGTCAGCGAGGCGATCGAGGGCTTCGCTCAGCTCGGCCTCGCTGCGTTCGGCCACCGCGGCGACCAGCGCGCCCGAGAACTCACGGCCGATCGCGGCGCCGATCTGGGCCACTTCGCGGGCGGGGCCGAGCCGGTCGAGCCGGGCCATCAGCGAGGCGTGCAGGGTCGGCGGCACGACCGCCATGCCTGTTGCATATCGCTTTGCCGGACCGGCTTCCGCTTCTTCGCGGGAGGCCGCCGCCGTCGTCGTCAGGGCATTCGTCTCGATCACCGCCTTGGTCAATTCCTCCGCGAACAGCGGCACGCCGTCGCTGCGCGCGACGATCTCGTCGATGAGGTCGTCTGAAACCCCGCTCGCTCCGGCGATCTGCTCGACCAGCGCGTGGCAATCGCGCCGGGCAAGCCGGCTCAGCGTGAGCATGCTCACATGCGGCTCACCGACCCAGGGCGCCGCGAACTCCGGACGGAAGGTCATGACGAGCAGCACAGGCAGGTCGCGGGTCCGCTCAACCATCCGATTCAGCACTTCGAGGCTGGTCGGATCGATCCACTGCACGTCCTCGAAGACCAAAATGACCGGCTGCGCTCGCGCCTGAGTCTCGATCCGTCGCGTCAGTGCATCGAGAGTCCGCTTTCGGCGGTGTTGGGGTGGCATATCTTGCGTTTGCGGACGTTCAGCGCCCGCGTTCGACAACAGCTCGGCGAGCACCGCCCGGTCTTCGGGCGGTGTCGGGGATTGCGCCAGCAGGACGTCAAGTTTCTCGCGCCTTGTCGGGTCGTCGTCGGCAGGCGTCAGCGCGGCGGCGCACTCGATCTGCTGCAGGATCGGATAGAGCGCACTGTCGGCATGATGCGGCGAGCAGAAGTAGTGCTGGCTTGCATACGGCGTGCCGGCGATCCGGTCGAGCAGCGCGGCCGCGAGCCGCGACTTGCCGATGCCGGGCTCGCCGCATACCAGCACGACCTGACCGTCACCCTCGGTCGCGCGCCGCCAGCGCCGCATCAGCAGTTCGATCTCCTCATCGCGCCCGACCACGGCGGCGGCTCCTCCCGCACGCAGGGCCTCGAAGCGGCCGGCGACCTGGCTCGGCCCGAGCACGGGCCACGCCTTCACAGCCTCCGAGTGCCCATCGGTCACGATCGCGTCGACGTCGCCATACTCGAACCAGCCGCCCACCAGCCGTTGCGTATTCTGATCGATCAGCAGGCTGCCAGCCCTGGCCACTGCCTGAAGGCAGCGCGCCAGATAGGGCGGCGCTCCTACCGCGGCGGGCTGTCGCATTCCCTCGGCAACATCGTCGTCGATCACCACGACGCCGCTCGCTATGCCAATGCGAAGCGCGAGCGGGAGGCTTTCAGAAACAGTCACTGCCTCCGGCGGCGAGCCGTTGCCCGCCGCTCCAACAAACCGACTCGATCCGAGCAGCGTCAAGCCGGCGCGGACCGCATGCTCGGCGTCGTGTTCACCCGCGGCCGGATAGCCGAAATAGACTAGCGCACCGTCATCGAAGAAGCAGGAGACGTGGCCGCCATGGCGCTGAGCGATCTCGAGGCAGTAGCGGCGGTACGCGGCGCGAGTAACGCGAAGATCTTCAGGATCGGTCTGCGCCGCCATGGCGGCAAGGCCCATCCACTCGCACGCCAGCACCGTGATCTGCCGCCGCTCGGCCCGCCGCCGCACCGCGACCGGTTCCGGCTCGCTTGGCGCGTCTGCCGGGTCATCCGACGCGGCAATGTCAGCACGCGCGTCATCTTGAACGTGAGCGACGTCGCCGGCGCGCGCGGCCGAGCGCAACACCGGTGCGTCGAACAAATAACCGCGACGCGCCACTGTCCTGATAATCCGCTGCTGGCTATCGCTGAGCGCCAGCCGAACCTCGCTCACGCATTGCGCCAGCGACGCGTCGCTGACCACGACGTTCGGCCAGACGGCCTTCATGATTTCATCTTTGCGCACGAGCCGGCCGGCATGCTCGACCAGACAGCAGAGCACCTCGAAGCTTTTGGGCCGCAACTCGATCTCGCCGGCCTGGCCGAACAGGCTGCCGCGATTCAGATCAAGTGCGAATCCCTCAAACCAGAACGTCTTGTCATCGGCCGATTGCATGGGGTCTTTTCAAGATCTCGCGGTCGGCCGCACGTCGAACAGGGCTTCAAGTTCGCACGGATTTGTTTTGTTCCCATTTCATGATCGAGAGCAAGCGTCAATTGCAGCGCGTTGCAGGCTCGGCGCGGATGTCACGCGGATGTCAAATGACATGTTGTGAGCGCGATTTTTTCGGTCACGGCTCGAGGCGGCGGAGCGCGACAGCCCCGTTCGAAATCAGCCCATATTTGATGGTTTCTTGAAGGTCCGTTCAAAGGTCTTTGAAGACTTCCGTGCGCCCCGCTCTACTACTGTTAACCAAGAGTCGTCCGGAAAATAACGTCTGTTAGTTGTGGTTTTCGCCCGTCGTCCGGGGAAGGGCGACGGGGGAAGGTTGGGGGACGAGGGGAATGAGCAATCTGCCGGCGCGGCCAGCGGATATGATAGCTCGTCGCGACAGTCTTGAGAGTGGCCGCAAGCAGGTTCAGTCCGGCACGTTGCGGCAGTTGCTGGTCTCGAGTTCGGTCGCCGCGCTGTTGATCGGCGGCGGCGCGCCCAGAGCCCTGGCGGCGTGCGCGATTACCGAAAATGGCACCTCGGTTGCATCGGTAACCAACTCGGGCGCCATCAACTGTATCAACATCCAGAACTCGACGGTGACTGGCAACGTCACCAATACCAGCACCGGCACGCTGACCGCGACCGGCACCAGCGCGCCGACACAGACCGGCATTACGATCAGCAACGCTTCGGTCGGCGGTGCCGTCGTCAATGCCGGCCACATCACCACCACATCGACCTCGGGCCACGGGATTTTCGTCACCAATAGCGCGGCGGTGTCGGGCGGGATCAGCAATTCCGGCTCCATCTCTGCCGCCGGCTTTGGCATCGTCGTCAGCAATGTCACGCAATTCGGCGGGATCACCAACAGCGGCACGATTTCCGTCTCGGGCTTGTTCGGTAGTGGCATTGGCGTCTTCAGTCCGACCTATGCAGCCAGCATCAGCAACTCGGGCACGATCAGCGCAGCCTTCGGCATCGCTGCCGGCAACTTCGACAGCTTTGGGACTGCCAACAGCGGCATCGCCAACAGCGGCACGATCGCGGGACAGTTCGCCGGAGTTCTGGTCAGCGGCGGCACCACCGGCTCCGGTGGCAGCCGCGGCACATTTGCCGGCGGCATCAGCAACTCCGGCACGATTACATCCGCGGCCGAAGGCGTCGCAGTGGTCGATACCAGCCAATTCGGCGGTGGAATCACCAATAGCGGCTCGGTCGCGGCCACTTTTGACGGCGTCGTGGTCGGCGGCTTCAGCCGCGTTGGTTTGCAGTTCTTGGCCGGGGTCGGGACGTTCGCGGGCGGTATCACCAACTCCGGCACCATCAGCTCGACGAACGCCAACGGCATCGAGGTCGGGGGCACCTTCAACGGCAATGCAAATCTTGTCGTGTCGACGTTCCTGGGCGGCATCACCAATAGCGGCACGGTCACCGCCGCTGCCGACGGCATCCTGGTCGGCGGCGATCCCACCGGCTTTGAGCACAGCACGACTGTGTCGATGTTCTCCGGCGCCATCGTCAACCAGGGCACCATCACCGCGGGCCTTAACGGCATCGAGGTCGGCGGCAGCCCCGGCAATGACTCCAGCACGACCGTCCTCACCTTCGTCGACGGCATCGTAAATCGGGGCCTCATCACGGCGGGCCGCGGCATCGTTGTCGGCGACGCAAGGGGCGGAGGCGGCGTCACGATCGGCACATTTGCCGGCGGTATCAGCAATGCCGGTACCATCTCGGCGGACCTCGGCATTTCCGTCGGCGAAGGCTTCGCGGCGACTCTGTCGACTTTCCTGGGCGGCATCACGAATAGCGGCACGATCACCGCACCAAGTCTCGGAGCAGGGACGGGTATCGTTGTCACCCACGCCGGGAGTTTCGCCGGCGACATCGTCAACTCCGCCAGCGGTACGATCAGCGGCGGCGCCCTCGGCATCCATTTCGGCAACACGACGGTCGGCGTCTACGCAGTTTCCAATTTCTCCGGCAGTATCCGCAATGCCGGCACTATTTCAACAACCCGCAGCGCGATCGAGGTCGACGGGGTGTCGACCTTCTCCGGCAGCATCGTCAACAGCGGTGCGATCCTGGGCGGGAATTCCAACGACGCCATCCGGGTTTTACACGTCAGCACATTTGTGGGCGCCATCGTCAACAGCGGCACGATCACCGGCAACGGCGGCGGCATCCGCTTGTCGAGCGTCGCGGTCTTCGGCACGGCGAGCGCCGGCGGCAGCATCGTCAACAGCGGCCAGATCGTAGCCCAGACCGGCATCGTGGTCGGCGCCAATGTGTCGACCTTCCTCGGCGCCATCGTCAATTCCGGCACCATCACCGGCACCGGCGGCACCGCGATCGACATCAGCGCGGCGCCGAACAACATGACGATCGACATCACCGGCGGCGCCATCAGCGGCAATATCCTTGGCGCCGGCACCACGAGCGGCGACACGGTGAACTTCGCGCTCGGTTCCGGCAGCTTCGCCTACGCCAACACGATCACCGGAATCCAGACGGTCAACATCAATTCCGGCACGCTGTTCGACAGCGGCACGATCACCGCGGGCGGCGTCGTGGTCAATTCCGGCGGCACGCTCGCGCCCGGCCCGCTCGGCACGCCCGGCACGCTGAGCATCACCGGCAATCTGGCGTTCAATTCCGGCAGCAACTATCAGATCCAGTTGACGCCGACGCAGCACGCCTTCGCCACCGTCACCGGCGCGGTCACCATCAGCGGCGGTACGGTCGTTCTGGCTCCGTCTGCAACAACGCTCGGCGCCCATTATTCGGCGACAACGTTCGCGATCCTGACCTCGAGCGGCACCCTCGCCGGCACCTTCAATCCCACCGTGCGCTACACCGGCGCCGCTGCGCTTTCAGGCACGCCGACGCTGAGCTACGACGCCCATGACGCGTTCCTGTCCTACGGCAACTCGATTGTCGATCTGGCAACGCCGCTGGGCGCCAACCAGAACCAGCAGAACGTGATCAACGGCATCAACACTGCGATCCTTGCCGGCGATACGATACCTAACGGCTTCAACCAGCTGCTCGGCCTGTCCGGCGCCGGCTATCTCAACGCCCTGTCAAAACTCGACGGCGAAGCGGCAACCGATGCCGGCAAGGGCGTCAATCAGCTGATGTCGGACTTCCTCAATCTGATGCTTGATCCGACTGCGGGCGGCGGCGGCAATGCCAGCGGCTCCGGCGCGACAGGTTTCGCTCCGGAGCAGGATGCGAGCCTGCCGGCGGATGTTGCGCTTGCTTATGCCAAGGCGCTGAAGCAACAGAGCCAAACGCCGCAAAGCTTCGAACGGCGCTGGACGGCGTGGGGCTCGGCCTTCGGCGGCACCAGTTCTACCGACGGCAATGCCGCAATCGGCTCCAACAATGTCACCGCGAGCGACTATGGCTTCGCTGCGGGCATGGAATATAGCGCCGCGCCAAGCATCACTTACGGTTTCGGCCTCGCCGGCGGCGGCACCAACTGGACTCTGGCGCAAGGCCTGGGCAGCGGCCGCAGCGATTCCTTCCAGGCCGGCCTCTATGCCAAGACGCATGCCGGTCCGGCCTATCTCTCGGCCGCGCTCGCCTTCGCCAATCACTGGTTCACCACCGACCGCATTGCGCTCGGCGATCAGCTGCGGGCGACCTTCATCGGCCAGAGCTACGCTGCGCGGCTCGAAGGCGGCTATCGTTATGCCGTGCCGATCACCGGCACCATCGTCGGGGTGACGCCGTATGCCGCGCTGCAAGCGCAGGACTTCCATACGCCGAGCTACAGCGAGACCGATCTCACCGGCGGCGGCTTCGGGCTGTCCTACGCTTCGATGAACGCCACCGACACCAGAAGCGAGCTCGGCGCGCGCGTCGACAATCTGCAAGCCGTCTATGGCATGCCGCTGGTATTGCGCGGCCGTCTCGCCTGGGCGCACGACTGGTTCACCAATGCCACAGCCCTGAACGCCGTTTTCCAAACGCTGCCCGGCTCGAACTTCACCGTCAACGGCGCCGCGCCACCGAAGAATTCCGCGCTCACCACCGCCGCCGCCGAACTGCACATCAGCGCCAACTGGACCGCGATCGCCAAATTCGACGGTGATTTCGGATCGGGCTCGCAGACTTACGGCGGCACCGGCACGCTGAAATATTCGTGGTGAGCAAGCCAATTGCATGAGATCCGGACGCGCCGCATGAGGCAGAGGCGGCGGTGGAGCTCGGACATTGATCGATAGGCGTTCTCATCGCCAACGATGAGGCGACCGGCTATGCTGCCTTTAGGGATTGGCTGCGATCAACGCAAAGCAGACAGTTCCGAAATACGCGGAAGAAGCGAAGACTGTAAGCGGTCTGCACGGGTTGAATCGGATGGCGCTGGCGTCTCAGCTCACGATTGGAGATTTGCATAATGCTAAGATCTGCCACGTTAATCGTTGCACTCTGCACAGTATCCGCGACCGCCGCTTGGGCCGAACCGCTCGTTAGACACGCCGGTGAATGGGAAACGACCATCGATAATGGAAAGCCGATTCTTTTCTGTTATCCCACCGACGTCACTCTCGACCAGGGCTATGTCCTGCAATCGATGTCCAAAATTCCTGGCGCCAATTGCACGATGGGCAGCATGAATACCGTCGGCAACGTCACGTCCTATTCGATGCAGTGCACGATAGGCGGCAGCCCGATGACATCAAGCGGGACTTTTACCGTGACGGGCCCTGACTCCTTTGCCGGCAAGGCGCACAGCCATGGCGGCATGATAAAGATGCCTGACGGAAAAGCGGTCGCGATGCCGGATACGGACATCGTGAACGTCTCGCGCCGGCTCGGCCCATGCAAACCGGGCGACCGCCAGATTACGCACTGAGGCGTCGTGGCAAGCGGCTCAATTCGCTTTGTCGCCTGGCGTTGCCCGGCACGCCGATATTATGGCTGCTGACCCACACGATTTATGAGCCGACGCTAATGCGTCATATATTGCAGGCCGGCGGTGTAAGCGGCGCCGCCGAGCACGCAGGGAATGCCGAGTTCGATCTGGCCGGTGGCCGCCGCGACGACGCAGCCCATCGACAGCGCGCCCTGGCCGACCTGACCCCAGCCTGACAGCTCGCGCTTGGAGGTTGGGCCTTTTTCCTTGAGCTCCTGGATCGCGGCGAGTGACTCTTTGCGCATATGCACGGTGTCGACGGTGTCGGCGGTCTGGATGACGTCGTCGAGCACGACTTTCACGTCCTGCGGCTGGTTCTTGTTCGCCCATTTCAGCATCTGCAGCAGCTCGGTGTCGCGCACCGCGTTGCTGGCCAGCGTGAATTTGGCGGCGCTGCCGGCGGTCAGGTTGTCGACATTGTCCTTGTCGTTGGAGAGCGGCAGGAGCTTGATCACCTTCTCGATCGGCGCGTAGCTGCCGGTCGCGAGATAATCGCCCCACAGCACGTCGATCAATTCCGGCGTCGGCTCGAGCGCGACCGCCTTCTTCTTTTCTTTGTCGATATGCAGCGACACTTTGAGCTTGTCGAACATGCCGGGCTTCACGGTCTGATAATCGATCTGATCGAGCGTCGGCAGCTTGCCGTCGAGATATTGGTCGATCATGGCGCGGCGCGTCGCCATGCGATCGACGAAGGTCGCCAGCATTTCCTTCCAGTCCGGCAGGCCGGAATAGGCGATGGCGCGCACCAGCACCCAATGATCGGCCGGATCGATCGGCAGCATTTTCGCGATCAGCGTCTCGGCGCGATCGGGATTGTCGCTGAGCACGCCGGCGATGAAGCCAATATAGGGGCCGGAGCTTTCGGCATCCTTGAACGCCTGCATGCCGCTCAGCGCACGCACCACCGCCGGCAAATCCTCGGGCGTCGGCCGATGCCGATAGGCGTTGATCCATCTCAGGACCGACTCGTTGGAATTCCACGCGCTGGTCGAGGGCGACGCGGCGACGCCCGGCGCGCCCGAAACGACAGCCACGCTCAACGCGACGACAAGCGCGGCCGCGGCGCGACGCAGCCATCCACAAAGCTCGTGACTTGCACTGGTGTCCCGCACTAACGTCCCCTCCGGTGGAGAAAACCGGCCGGCGCGATCCCATCGAAGACCGCATCGTCCCCTGCGCGTCCCTTGAGATAATTCAGCAACAGGCCGGGGAAAATTAAAGGCCGCGATCGTGCGAAATCGCGGCCAAGCTGTGACACTTAACATTGGTTAACGATTGCGGTTTTGCGCGCCGTTACGATTTCAAACGCATGTTTGAGAATTCGTTAAGCATAGAAAGTCGCATTTGGGCCGCATTCGGCTTGACCGCAACGGACACAATGCATATAAACTGCACTCCAACCTAAGGGCACAGCCGTGCGGATTTTTGTTGCGACGTCGCTTATTCTCGTATCGAGGCGCACCGCCGGGGGTGGTTAATTCCACCCGCGAAACGAGGCGGTGCGCGACCAGGGGCTCTTCGAGGCCCCTTTTTTATTTCCCGAATTCCAAGCTGCACGACGAAAAGCCAGATCAAGAGACAGCGGGCGGAAAGCCGACCAAGAGTCGAGCAAGAGCTGAGCAGGAGCCGACGATGAGTAACACGATCGCTGACGCCAAAACGGCCGCAGCCGAAACCGGCGCCGAAATGACCGGCGCCGAGATGGTGATCAAAGCGCTCTCCGATCAGGGCGTCGAGCATATTTTCGGCTATCCCGGCGGCGCGGTGCTGCCGATCTACGACGCGCTGTTTCAGCAGAACATGGTGCAGCACATTCTCGTCCGGCACGAACAGGGCGCGGTGCATGCCGCCGAAGGCTATGCGCGCTCGACCGGAAAGGTCGGTACGGTGCTGGTCACTTCAGGACCCGGCGCGACCAATGCGGTGACCGGTCTGACCGATGCGTTGTGCGATTCCATCCCGCTCGTCGTCATCACCGGCCAAGTGCCGACCCATCTCATCGGCAATGACGCCTTCCAGGAATGCGACACGGTCGGCATCACCCGGCCGTGCACCAAATACAATTATCTCGTCAAAAACGTCGACGATCTGCCGCGCGTGCTGCACGAGGCATTTCATATCGCTGCCAGCGGACGGCCGGGGCCGGTCGTGGTCGACATCCCGAAGGACATCCAGTTCGCCAAGGGGGCCTATTTCAAACCGACCGAATTCCAGCACAAAGGCTATCGGCCGAAGCTCGACGGCGACGCCGACAAGATCAAGCAGGCCGTCGAGATGATGGCGGCCGCCAAACGCCCGCTGTTCTATACCGGCGGCGGCGTGATCAATTCGGGGCCGGCGGCGTCGGAAAAACTGCGCGAACTGGTCAAGCTCACCGGCTTTCCCATCACCTCGACCCTGATGGGGCTCGGCGCGTATCCCGCCGCCGATCCGCAATGGCTCGGCATGCTCGGCATGCACGGCACCTGGGAAGCCAACTGGGCGATGCACGATTGCGACCTGATGATCGCGGTCGGCTCGCGCTTCGACGACCGCATCACCGGCCGGGTCGACGCCTTCTCGCCGGGCTCCAAGAAAATCCACATCGACATCGATCCGTCCTCGATCAACAAGAACGTCAAGGTCGACCTGCCGATCGTCGGCGATTGCGGCCGCGTGCTCGACGAGATGCTGCGGCTGTGGCGGGCGCGCGCGCCCAAGAGCGGCAACATGACCGACAAGAAGGCGCACGAAGCCTGGTGGGCGCAGATCGGCAAATGGCGGGCGAAGAAGTCGCTGTCCTATACCAACTCGAAACAGGTGATCAAACCGCAATATGCGATTCAGCGTCTCTACGAATTGACCAAGGATCGTGACACCTACATCACCACCGAAGTCGGCCAGCATCAGATGTGGGCGGCGCAGTTCTATCAGTTCCAGGAGCCGAAGCGCTGGATGACGTCCGGCGGGCTCGGCACGATGGGCTATGGGCTGCCGGCCGCGATCGGCGTGCAGCTCGCGCATCAAAACTCGCTGGTGATCGACATCGCCGGCGAAGCCTCGATCCTGATGAACATGCAGGAAATGTCGACCGCCGTGCAGTTCGGCCTGCCGGTCAAGGTCTTCATTCTCAACAATCAGTATATGGGCATGGTGCGGCAGTGGCAGGAACTGCTGCATGGCGGGCGCTATTCGCATTCCTACACCGAAGCGCTGCCGGATTTCGTCAAGCTCGCCGAGGCCTATCACGCCCACGGCATCCGCTGCGAAAACCCCGACGATCTCGACGATAAGATCCGCGAAATGATCGAAGTGCAGAAGCCGGTGATCTTCGACTGCGCGGTCGATCCGTCGGAAAACTGCTTCCCGATGATCCCGTCGGGGCGCGCCCATAACGAGATGCTGCTCGGCGACGCGGCAACCCGCGTCGAGGACGCCGTGACCGAACAAGGCAAAATGCTAGTCTGAGCCGGCTTAAGGCGCATAAACTTCCGACTGGAGAATTTCGCGTGAGCACGACAGCGACAACGAGTCATTACCCCGCCCAGACCAGTGCGGAAAAAGTCGAGACCCGTACGCTCTGCGTTCTGGTTGACAACGAGCCGGGCGTGCTGGCGCGCGTGGTCGGCCTGTTTTCCGGCCGCGGCTACAATATCGATTCGCTCACTGTCTCGGAAACCGAGCATCAGAAGCATCTGTCGCGCATCACCATCGTCACGCGCGGCACGCCGATGGTGCTCGAACAGATCAAGAATCAGCTCGATCGGCTGGTGCCGGTGCATCGCGTGGTTGATCTGACGACCGCGGGCCCGGCGATCGCGCGCGAGCTGGCGATGGTGAAAGTGCACGGCACCGGCGATCAGCGCATGGAGGCGCTGCGGCTCGCCGACGCGTTCCGCGCCCGCGTCATCGACGCCACCACCGAGAGCTTTGTGTTCGAGATCACCGGCGCCTCCGACAAGATCGAAAGCTTCATCAATCTGATGCTCCCGGTCGGGCTCGTCGAAGTGTCGCGCACCGGCGTCGTCGCCATCGCGCGCGGACCGGAGGGGATGTAGGCCCGCGCGCCCGGCAGTGCATCAAGCTAATTACGCCGCCGAGCGCTGCGCCGCCGACGCATGGCGGGCAACGAAAGCGACAACGCCGTCGACAAAACCCTGCAAAAATTTCTTCGTGCCTTCGTCGGTGATATTGCCATGCTCATCGATCAGGCCCTGTTTGAACGTGACATAGACTTCACCGCCGAAGAGAAAGGCACCGAGGCTTCCGCTGAGCACCTGGCGCAGATGCGATTGCGCCAGTGCCGCGCCGAGCGCGCCGGGCGACGTGCCGGCAATGGCGATCGGCTTGCCGGCCCAGTTGTTCTTGCCCCACGGCCGGGTGCCCCAATCGACCGCGTTCTTGAGCACCGTGGGAATGGAGCGATTGTGTTCCGGGGTCACGATCAGGACGCCATCGGCCTTGGCGAGCTCGTCCTTGAAGCGCACGACTTCGGGCACGAGGTTGCCCTCGTGGTCCTGGTTGAACAGCGGCAGATCGTCGATGCGGATGAATTTCGCCTCGAACTTGCCGGCGCCGAGCTTGGCCAACGCCTGCGCGAGCTGGCGATTGATCGAGTCCTTGCGATTGGAACCGACGATCACGGCGATTTGGGGTACAGTCATGGTTGAATACCTCGGTGAGAAATCGTAACTGGGGCTACATAGGTGACTGTGCGTAAGGCGCACAAGAAGGCACATTCATGAAACCTAGAAACACGCATTTAACTGGCGAGTGTGTCGCCGTCAGCGACGTGCTGGCCCGGATCGGCGATAAATGGTCGGTGCTGGTGGTGACGCGGCTTGGCGCTAATCCGATGCGCTTCAACGAGCTGCGGCGCGCCATCGGCGGCATTTCGCAACGCATGCTGACGCTGACCTTGCGCGGCCTCGAACGCGATGGGCTGGTCACCCGCACGGTATTCCCGACCATTCCGCCGCGGGTCGATTACGAGCTGACCTCGCTTGGGCGCGATCTGTTGGTGCCGGTCTCGGCGCTCGGCGAATGGGCCATCCGCAATCAGTCAAAGATCGCCCGCGCCCGCGAGCAATTCGACGGCCTGGCGAAAAAGCCCGCCGTTGGTTCGCGCTCAGAGGCGCGCCAGAGCGGGCTTGTCCAAGCCGCCCGCAGAAACTAGAAGCAGCAGCTAGATAGTTCGTTTGAGCATGATGCTTTCCGAAAACCGGTCTCCACTTTTCGGGATCATGCTCTAAAACCAGCCGGCCACCACCCTTCGGGGAATTTTGGCCTCTTTGTAGGGGTGAGACAGATGCGTGTTTATTACGATCGCGACGCCGACCTGAACCTGATCAAGGGCAAGAAGGTCGCCATTGTCGGCTATGGCAGCCAGGGCCATGCGCATGCGCTCAATCTGCGCGATTCCGGCGTCAAGGACGTCGCGGTGGCGCTGCGCAAGTCGTCCACCGGCGTGAAGAAGGCCGAAGGCGAGAAGTTCAAGGTCATGGAAGTGGCCGAGGCTGCCAAATGGGCCGATGTCATGATGATGCTGACGCCCGACGAATTGCAGGGCGATATCTATCGCGACCACCTGCATGCCAATATGAAGAACGGCGCGGCGCTGATGTTCGCGCACGGCCTCAACGTGCATTTCAATCTGATCGAGCCGCGCGCCGATCTCGACGTGCTGATGATCGCGCCGAAAGGCCCTGGCCATACCGTGCGCTCGGAATATCAGCGCGGCGCCGGCGTGCCGTGTCTGGTTGCGATCCACAAGGACGCCTCCGGCAACGCGCACGATCTCGGCCTGTCCTATGCCTCGGCGATCGGCGGCGGCCGCGCCGGCATCATCGAGACCACGTTCAAGGAAGAATGCGAGACCGATCTGTTCGGCGAGCAGACCGTGCTGTGCGGCGGCCTCGTCGAGCTGATGAAGGCCGGCTACGAAACGCTGGTCGAAGCCGGCTACGCGCCGGAAATGGCCTATTTCGAATGCGTGCACGAAGTAAAGCTGATCGTCGACCTGATCTATGAGGGCGGCATCGCCAATATGAATTACTCGGTGTCGAACACCGCCGAATACGGCGAATATGTTTCCGGCCCGCGCGTGGTCACGCCGGAGACCAAGGCCGCGATGAAGAAGGTCCTGGCCGACATCCAATCCGGCCGCTTCACCCGCGACTGGATGCTGGAGAACAAGGTCAACCAGACCTCGTTCAAGGCGACGCGCGCCAAGCTCGCTGAGCATCCCATCGAGAAGGTCGGCGCCAAGCTCCGCGAAATGATGCCTTGGATCAAGGAACGGGCGCTGGTCGACAAGAGCAAGAACTGATCCAAGGTATTTTGCACTAAGACGGGCTTGCGAGCGCGAGCCCTTTTGGGATCAAAGAGCGCGCGCTCGTTGATAAGAGCAAGAACTGATCGGGAAATCCTGGCGCCGTAACTGCGCCTCCACGAACAGTCCAAACCGCAACAACTTCGTTTCGATCGGCCCTCCCCTGCCCCGGACTTTTCCTGCCGCCGCGGGGTTGTTCTCGCGTTCGTGGCCGCTACACTGCCGCGCGCACGACAAAGAAACAGCCTTGAAACAGCCTTGGAGGAGACGTCATGACCACGAAACGACACCGCCTGCTTGCCGCAGGCGCTGCGGCGCTTGCTTTCGGCTTTGCCGCGAGCGCGGCGCAGGCGGCTGATCCCTTCTCGATCAAATCGAGCACGTTTCAAGACGGCAAGATGATGCCGAAGAAGGTCGCCAACAGCCTGGCGAACACGCCGAACAACCCGAATTGCGTCGGCGACAACGTGTCGCCGGAACTGTCATGGTCGAATGTGCCCGACGGCACCAAGAGCTTCGTCTTATTGATGACCGATCCCGAAGGCCGCGGCGGCGCCGGCGTCAATCATTGGGTCGCTTACGGCATCCCGGCATCCGTGACCGGCTTCGCCGAAGGCGAAACCAGCAAGGCGTCCGACAAATATGTCGGCGGCAAGAGCACCCAGGGCGTCGGCTTCTATTCCGGCCCGTGCACGCCGCCCGGCCAGATCCCGCATCATTATACATTTGTCCTCGTCGCCACCGATTTCGATCCGCACGAAATGGCGCCAGGCTTGGTGCGCGAAGATGTGCTGGCGAAACTGGCAGCGCCGGGCGCACCGCCCGCGCATACCAAAGGAGTCGCCGGCATGGTCGGCCTGTTCGTCAATCCGTGGCATGAATGAGTTTTCAACAAAAGTAAGCCTCGCAGCGGTCGAGCGTGCCGGATATTGAGATCGGCACGCTCGACCGTGCACACATCACGTTTGCGCCCTGGACGTGGCCTTTCGCCATCGCCGCGCGCGGCAAGATCGACGACTATTTCACCAAGCTGCAAAGCGAGCGGCCCGGCATCTGGAACGGCCGGGTGCTCCTGCTCAATCGTTTTGAGATCCGCGAACGTGTGCTGCACGGCAGCTGTTTCGAAGCCGACTTTGCGAGCTTCTGCGCCTGGCGCGAATGGCACTCCCCTGATGCGGGTGTGTTCAACGTCTTCGCTGCCGCGGCGGTGGTGAGCGCCGACGGCGCCTATCTGGTCGGCCAAATGGCGGCAGACACCGCGACGGCCGGCAAGCTTTATTTTCCTTGCGGCACTCCGGAACCGGCCGATCTTGATCCGAACGGCAGGCTCGATCTCGAGGGCAATGTGCGCCGGGAGCTTCTTGAAGAGACCGGCCTCGACGCGGCCGAACTGACCGCAGAGCCGGGCTGGAGCCTGGTCCGCGACGGCGGCTATATTGCGCTCCTGAAAACGCTGAAGGCGCGGCAAAGCGCCCAAGAACTGCGCGACCGGGTCATGCGTTATATCGAAAATGATGAGCGGCCGGAGTTGGTCGGCATTCGCATGCTGCACTCGCCGGCCGATTTTGATGGCCGCATGCCGCGTTTCGTCACGGCGTTTCTGACCCATTGCTGGTCGTAAGCCCGAACGCCGTTAGGGCTCGCCGGCCGAACACTTTTGCCCGAGGTCGCCATGAACTTCGCCAAGATCGTCAAGCAATGCCGGATCGACAGGCCGGGACATTTCAAGCTCGCCGATCATGACCCTGCCGAGACTTTCGGTCTCTCGACCAACATCGAGGACGTACGGCCGATCCTCGCCGAAGGCATCGCCAAGCTTGCCGATGGGCAGCAGCGGCTGTTCGCCGACGGCCAATGGGCCGTGCTGCTGGTGTTCCAGGGCATGGACGCCGCCGGCAAGGACAGCGTCGTCAAGCACGTGATGTCCGGCATCAATCCGCAAGGCTGCGAGGTGCATGCCTTTAAGGCGCCGAGCGCCGAAGAACTCGATCATGATTTTCTCTGGCGCGTCGAACGGCGCGTGCCGGCGCGCGGCCATATCGGCATTTTCAATCGCTCGCATTACGAGGAAGTGCTGGTGGTGCGCGTGCATCCAGACATGCTGCAGAAACAGAAGCTGCCGCCGGACCTGATCGGCAAGGATATCTGGGACGATCGTTTCAAGGACATCCGCGCTTTCGAACACCGCTTGGCGCGCAACGGCACGCTGGTGCTGAAATTCCACTTGCGCCTGTCCAAAGAGGAGCAGCGCAAGCGTTTCCTGGCGCGGCTCGACGAGCCGTCCAAGCGCTGGAAGTTCTCCGGAAACGACATCGCCGAACGCGGCCGCTGGGACGATTACATGGCCGCCTATCAGGACATGA
>DATHPQ010000057.1:0-3859 GCA_035483735.1 Xanthobacteraceae bacterium
TCTGCTCATGCACGTCGCCGAGCTGAAATACGGCGAGACCGTGCTGATCATGGGCGCCGGCGGCAATCTGGGCTCCATCGGCATCCAGATCGCCAAGACCGTGATCGGGGCGCATGTGATCGCCGCGGCCGGCTCCGACGAGCGCGTTACGCTTGGCAAAAAGCTCGGCGCCGATCACGCGATCAATTACACGACCCACGACATCTACGACGAGGTGATGAAGATCACCGGCGGCAAAGGCGTCGACGTGCTCTACGACAACATCGCCAATCCCAAGGTGCTGCCGACCGCATTCCGCGCCATCGGCATGGACGGCCGCCTCGTCACCGCGGGCGCGCATGCCGGGCCGAACGTGTCGATCGATTTCTCGCACCTCTATCACAAGCGCATCACCATAAAGGGCCGGCCCGGCCACACGCCGTCCGACCTGCCGCATTGCCTTGAGGCAGCGGCTGCGGGAAAAGTCGTTCCGCAGATCGAGCGCGTATTGCCGCTGTCGCGCGCTGCCGACGCCCACCGCATGGTCGAAGCACATGAAGGCCAGGGCAAGATCGTGCTCGATCCGACGCTCGGGTGACTGGAGCGACTTCTCGCTAGGCGTCGTCGACAGGCTCGGTGGCGCGCACCGATGGCCGCGCCGCGAATGCGGCGTGCCAACTCGCGATGCGGGGATGACCTTTGCGCCAATCTTCGTCGGCGTAGCGGAAGTCGAGATAGCTGAGCGCGCAGCCGATGGCGACGTGGCCGATGCCGAACGGCGTCGCTGCGAGGCTGTCCGCCTCACGGTCCAGGCTATTGAGCACCGCCGCCTTACGCACAGTGGCGCTCGCTTTGTGCACGTCAGAGGGGTGTGTGCGCATGCGCTCGTCACGCAGCAGCACCAGCATGTCCAAAAATCCGTCGCCGAGCGCCTGCCGGCGCAGCGCCACAAGCCGCGCCTTGGGCTCGGCCGGATGCAGTTTTGGCGCGCCGCCGAGCGAGTCGAGATATTCGCAAATCACCGGCGAATCGTAGATCACCGTGCCGTCGTCGAGCACCAGCGTCGGAATCTTCGACAACGGATTGTCCTGCATCAGATCGGCATGGGGCTTGGTCGTCGCCGCGACCGTGCGCACGCAGGCGATCCGGTCGGCAAGGCCAAGCTCATGGACCACCACCATGACCTTGCGGACGAACGGCGAGCGTGGCGACCAGTGCAATTTCATCGGCGATCCCGGCGTTGACATTCGCGGCCCGAGCATTCTGTATCATCGCCGACGATCGATCCATACCGCCTGTCCATCTACAAGACACCCCGGATATCCGCCATGGACTACGACCCGCGCAGCGAGCCGCACAATCTTGCCCACGACCCGACCACCTCGCTCGTGGTGCCGCGGCCGATCGGCTGGATCTCCACCATCAGCCCAGCCGGCGTGGTCAATCTGGCGCCCTACAGTTACTTCAATCTATGCGCCAGCCAGCCGCCCTTCGTCATGTTCGCCTCGAACACGCGCAAGCACAGCCAGAACTACGCCCAGAGCGGCGGCGAATTCGTGTTCAATCTGGCGACCTATGAGCTGCGCAACGAGATGAACATCTCCGGCGGCGATTACCCCGAAGGCGTCAGCGAGCCGGAACTGGCGAAGCTCGAAATGGCGCCGTCACGCTTCGTCAAGCCTCCACGCGTCGCCAAATCGCCGATTGCGCTCGAATGCGTCTATTCGCAAACGGTGTCGCTCAAGAGCGGCAACGGCAAGCTGCTCAAATACGAAGTGGTGATCGGCGAAGTGGTCAACGTCCATGTCGACGACGCGGTCATCGTCGACGGCATGATCGACATGTCGCGCATCCGCGCCATCGCCCGCCTCGGCTATCGCGGCGATTACACGGTGGTCGATAATATTTTCGAGATGCGGCGGGTCTAGGGCGCGACAGCCATGGCGGCGCATATAACCGCGCGAGCGGCGCTTGTTTGCCTCGGGCTTTTGTTCGCGCCACTCATTGCCCATGGTCAACCCGCGGTTCTTAACGCATCGCAGTCGGATGCGCTCCACGCCTACACCGATGCGCTCAGTCGCTTCAAATCGATCCTCGAGCAGCGGCGCGCGCAGATCAACGCCCATCAACCGCTGCCGAATTTGCCCGGACAGGCGCTCTATCTTGCCCGCGTCGCCATGATGAGCACCTATAAGGATCTCACCGATGCGCTGCCCGGCAGGATCGGCAGGCCCAATAAATTCGCCATACCGCCGGCTTATTTCGACGCCGACAATGAACCGCTCATCGACGAATACCTGGCCTTGTTCACCATCATGCAGGCGCCGCCTGCCAACGCGCAAAACTCCGATACGCCGTTCAAGGACGTTGTCGATTTAGGCACCGTCATCGCGCGGGCCAAGGGCGTTGATGCGGCAAATTCTGCGATTGCAGGCCGTATCAGCTTGGGCCTGTTCTTCGCCGAGACCAACGGCAACCAAAACATCGGCAATGCGCGCTCAAACACATACAAGGGAAGCTTCCAAACCGGCCCGTCCGAGGATCGCAGCGGCCAGACAAAATGGCAGGCCATCAAATCATCGATCACGGCGCTCGATGCCAAACTCTTCGCGCGCGACACCGCGGAAGAGGCCCGCGCCGGCAACCTCGATCATCGCTACAATCATTGGACCGCGGTCAGAGACGGTCTCATGAACGCCCACGCCGAGCTTTTCCCGCGCATCCCGGCAATCGCCAAAGCAATGCCGAATCCGATCGATCAAATGAAGGTTTTCGAGCTCATTCAAATCATTCCCGGCCCCACCAAATCGGCGCTCGCTTCGGGGCGCTTTACGTCCTATGCAATTTCCGATCCGACAATCATGGGCTATTTGCGCAACAACAGCATCCTTGCCTTCGGACGAGCGGACCGGGCAAAAGCATCCACGACATTTGGCGAAATTCTCGACGCGATGTGGCTGTTCAATGATAAGTTTGAACGGGCGCTCACTCTCTTCAACGAGATCGTCGCTCGGCAAAAATCCGTGCCTCGCCAACCATGACACTCCCAACCATGACACGCGCGGTCCTCTTTCATGGCGTTTGGCTTCGCGGGTGCCTGCTGGCGCTGCCGGCCATCGCCATGCTGGTCGCCGCGTCGCCGCCAGCCGCGGCCGAGCCATGGCCGACACGACCGGTGACGGTACTGTGCCCGTTTGCCGCGGGGACAAGCACCGACACGCTGATGCGCCTGATCAATGCGTCGCTGAGCCAGCGCTTTCACCAGAATTTCATCGTCGAGAACCGCCCCGGCGCGACCGGCAATATCGCCGCGGGCGTGGTGGCGCGAGCCGAGCCTGACGGCTACACGCTCTTCATCGGCACGGTGGGGCCGATCGTCAACAACAAGTTCATGTACAAGAACCTCGATTTCGACCCCGACCACGCCTTCGCACCGATCGCATTGCTGGCCTATTCACCGCTCATCATCGTCGGCAGCCCCAAATTGCCGGTCAAGACTCTGAGCGAGCTCGTCGCCTATGCCAAAGCCCATCGCGGCCCGCTCAATGCCGGAACGGTCGGCGTCGGATCGCAGGCGCACATTACAGTCGAGCTTCTCAACAAGGCCGCCGGCATTTCAATCGGTCACGTGCCCTATCGCATCACGTCGCAGGCGCTACCCGATCTGGCGTCAGGCGACTTGCAGCTTTCGGTCCAATATGTGCCGACTTTCGTGCCGAACGTGCAATCGGGCATGCTCACCGGCCTCGCCGTCACCAGCCCCAAGCGCATGGCCGAGCTGCCGGATGTGCCGACCGTCGCCGAGCAAGGCTATCCTGGGTTCGAGGCCAACGGCTGGACCGCGTTGTTCGCACCGGCAGGGACGCCGGCAGACGTCGTC
>DATHPQ010000058.1:0-24458 GCA_035483735.1 Xanthobacteraceae bacterium
CGAAACTGCGGCTACTGCCGCGAAACTTTGATTGAGAATTCGCCGTTGCGGATTTTGGTCGGGAGATTTTCCGAAAATTTGGCGGTTGCTTCCTCGCCATAGGTCGCCACCAGCTCGGCCAAAGCCAGGAACAGCGAGGTCTGCGCCAGGCAGTCGGCGTCGACGCCTTCGTGGAAGGCTTCGGCCCAAGCGTCCTGAAGATGAACAAGCGCCAAGCGCTTCTGTTCGTGATCGGATGCATCGGGCGCAGCGAGATTCTGCGTCGCTGTATTCATTGCTGACACTGTGCACCGCGGGATCGCGGCGTCCCTACCCACCAAAGTGTTAGCACGGCTGACGGCTTTTGAAAGCGATCCTTTCAGCACGGTTAACACGGCGGGGAACTGAACAGGAACCGCGCTAATTTGCGTATCTGGCGGTGATATCGCGGGCAAGTTTGGCGCCTTCTTCCAGATAGCGGCGAATGACGGTATCGGCCGCAGGCGTGCAGGTGCGGTAGCTCTGCTGGAAGCCGCGATAGCCGCGATTGAAGCTCGCGACCATCTGATCGTGTCGGTCCCCGTTCGGCGCTTCGGCCTCGATCAGCGTTTGCGCTTCATCGCGCCATTTCTGGCCTTCATTGCTGCCGCAAATGCCGCGCAGGAAATGCAGCGCGCCGAGAATTTCTGACAGCCGCTGCAAATCGCGGTCGTAAGGGGCAGGCTGGTCCTGCGGCGGCGGCGTTGTCGGCCCGGCGGTTGCCGGAAGCTTAGGCAGCGCCGGCGTTTGCGGCTGCGATTTCGGGCGCGACGGCGCCGGCTGGGAGCCGAACGGCATCCAGAACTGCGCCTGGGCCGGGGCGGCGGCGAACGACAGGACGAGCAATATGGCGACGGCACAGCGCATGGCCGCGAACATAGTCGCGCGACCCATCGAACGGCAAGGATGGGAGTGAACTCGCATCGGGCGCCGGCGCCAAATAAAAGCCGCAAGTTATCGGCGCAGCGCCGCGAGCCGCGCGGCGGCGGCAGCGACCACGTCTGCCAACCCTTCAGTCGTTTTCAAGGCGCCGAGCGCAGAAGGGTTGCGCCAATCCGCTTCCGACAATTCCTCATTGAGCGAAACCTCGCCGCCGATATAGCGCGCCGCAAAGGGCAAAATGACGAAATGCCGCTCGACGCGGCCGGCGGCGTCGCGGGCAATGGCCTGACGGAAGCCGACCAGTTCGACAGGCTCGATGTCGAGCGAGGTCTCTTCGCGGACTTCGCGAATGACGGCCTGTTCCAGCGTCTCGCCGAGCTCGACGCCGCCGCCGGGTAGCGTATAGATGCCTTTGGCCGGCGCCCGCCCGCGCCGCACGATCAGCACCTTGCCGTCGCGAAAGATCGCCGCGCTGATCGCGAGATAAGGCCGCGTGGGATAAGTCCGCCCGCCGGTGGCTTCTGTCATTACAGCTGGTCCAATTCGCCTTATATCGGCTTAGTCATGTGCGGACGTTATGTCATCATCTCGACGCCCGAGGCGATCCGAAAACTGTTCGGCTATGCCGAGCAGCCGAATTTTCCACCGCGCTATAACGTGGCGCCGACCCAGCCGATCCCAATCGTGCGGCTCGCCGAAGGCAAGCGCTCTTTCGCGCTAATGCGCTGGGGCCTGCTGCCGTCCTGGGTGAAGGATCCAAAGAGCTTTGCGCTCCTTATCAATGCGCGCGGCGAATCCGTGCTGGAGAAGCCGGCCTTCCGCAACGCCATGCGGCGCCGGCGTTGCCTGATCCCGACCGACGGGTTTTATGAATGGCAGGCGGGCGGGCAGACGGCCGCGAGGGCGGCGGACAGAGCGTCTGCGGCGAAGCAGCCCTATTTTGTCCGCGCCAAACGCGACGCCAACGGCAGCGCCCCGCCGCTGGCTTTCGCCGGTCTCTGGGAAACCTGGACCGGCCCGAACGGCGAAGAGCTCGATACCGCAGCCATCATTACCACGGCCGCGAACCGCACTTTGTCGGCGCTGCACGGTCGCATGCCGGTCTTCGTTGCGCCGGATGCTTTCGACATGTGGCTCGACTGCGCGCATGTCGAAGCTGAGGTTGCCGCCGCTTTGATCCGGCCGGCCGATGAGGCGCTTCTTGAAGCCTATCCGGTTTCGAGCGCGGTCAATCGTGCGGCCAACGATGCCGAAGCTCTGGTCACGCCAGCGCCGCTTGAGCCTGTTGCGGAACCCATGTCCGCGGAACCCATGTCCGCCGCGCCAGTCGCCAAACCAGCAAGAGCAAAACTAAAAAAGACAACAAAGCCGGATGGGCAAGCGTCGCTGTTTTAGCAGCTCACCTTTTGTGTCAGGATTGACGCGATGATGAACCGCGAAGCCGAAGTGTCAGAGTCATGACTTCCCCTCTCGCCCGCTTTGTCACCCGTGCGACATACGGCATCAGCCAATTGCCGCGTGTCGCCTGGTATGTCGGCCATGGCGTCGCGGTGCGGCGGCTATCCGCAGCGGCGCGCAGCAGCGACGGCGTACCGGCCCGGCACCGCGCCAAGACCGATGCGCCGGTGCCGGATCGCAACAGCCTCTACGCCGACATGGCCGCCCTGTTCATGCAGGACCTCGCCAATGTCGAAGCCGGGATCTATCCGCTTCCTGCCGATCATGACGGCTCGCTGTTCAAGCTTCTACGGCGCTCGCGGCTGTTCTTCGCGGATCTTCCCGACATTCATCAGCGCCGCGAGCGCCGCGTGCATGACGAAGTCCTCAACGAGGAAACGCGCGGCAGGCGGCCAAACTATTATCTGCAGAATTTCCATTTCCAGTCGGGCGGCTGGATGACGGAGGATTCGGCCGAGCGCTATGACACGCAGGTCGAGGTGCTGTTCAACGGCACCGCCAATGCGATCCGGCGGCAGGCGCTGCCGCCGCTGTTCGAAACCTTTGCCGGACGCGATCAGCGCAAGCTCAGGCTTCTCGATATCGGCTGCGGCACCGGGCGATTTCTCGACTTTGTGAAACAGGCCTGGCCGCGATTGCGTGTCCATGGTCTCGACATGTCGGAAGCCTACATCCGGCATGCGCAACGGCATTTGCACGGGCGGTCACAGGCGCGCTTCGCCGTCGGCAAAGCCGAGGCGATCCCGCTGCCCGACAACAGTCAGGACGCCGTCACCAGCATTTTCCTGTTTCACGAATTGCCCCCGAAAGTGCGCCGCCTGGCATTGGCGGAATTTGCCCGGGTGCTCAAGCCGGGCGGGCGTCTGGTGCTTGTGGATTCGCTCCAGCGCGGCGATCGTCCGGATTATCTGGGACTATTGGAACTCTTCCCGCAGAATTACCACGAGCCGTATTATGCAAGCTATCTCGACGAGGATTTCGCGGCGCTGGCCCGAGATCGCGGCCTCCGTCACGTCCGTGACGTCAATGCCTTCATCTCCAAAGTGATGGTGTTCGACAAGGAGCCTGCTGCCGGCGACGAGTAGAATAGCCGTTACGCCGCGGCTTCGATCTTGCCGCCGCCGTCGTAGACCTGATCGAAGTCGATCTCGGATGCCGGTCCCGGCCGTTTGAACAGATAACCTTGCAGCGAGGTGACGCCAGCGAGCCGCAGGATGCGGTACTGATCCACGGTCTCCACGCCTTCGGCGGTGGTCGCGATATTGAGGTTCTGCGCCAGCGTCAATGTCGCCGAAATGATCGCGGCGCATTCGCTGCGCTTGGTCAGGTTCTGCGTGAACGACTTGTCGATCTTGATCTTGTCGAACGGGAACATCGCCAATTGGCTGAGCGACGAATAGCCGGTGCCGAAATCGTCGAGCACGATGGTGATGCCGCTATTCTTGAAATGGCGCAGCGCCGGCAGGCATTCGGCGGCGGATTCGATCAGCGCGGTTTCGGTGATTTCGAGTTCCAGCCGCTCCGGCGGCAGGCCGGACGCAGCGAGGCTGTGCATGACGGTTCCCGATAAATCCGCTTTACGGAATTGCACCAGGGAGAGATTGACCGCGACCTTGATGTCGGCCGGCCATTTCACCGCTTCCGCGCAAGCGGCATTGAGCACCCATTCGCCGATCTGCGTGATCAGGCCGGTCTCCTCGGCGAGCGGGATGAACTTGTCGGGGAAGATCAGGCCCTTGGTCGGGTGCCGCCAGCGCACCAGCGCTTCGGCGCCGCAGATCCGGCGCGTCTTGGTATCGATGATCGGCTGGTAATGCAGTTCCAATTCGTTGTGCTGGATCGCGCGCCGCAATTCCACTTCGGTCTCGTGCCGCGCGCTCGCCAGCTCGCTCATTTCCGGATCGAAGAAGCGATAGCCGCTGCCGCCGCCGGATTTGGCGCGATAGAGCGCGAGATCCGCCATTTTCAGGAGATTGTCGGAACTGGTGCCGTGTTCGGGCGCGAGCGCGATGCCGATGCTGGCGCCGATATTGATGGCGCCGCCCTCGATGTCGAACGGCTTGCCCAGCGCCTCGATGATGCGGTTGGCGAGCCCGGACGCGGCTTCGCGCGGATTGGTCTCGCCAGCCTGCACGATGGCGAATTCGTCGCCGCCGAGCCGCGCCAGCACGTCGGTTTCGCGGACGATCTCGTTCAAGCGCGCGGCCACTTCGGTCAGGAGCGTGTCGCCCGCGGGATGACCAAGCGTATCGTTGACCTGCTTGAAGCGGTCGAGGTCGAGCAGCAGCACGCTGAACGGCTCGCTGCGGCGGCGCTGCCGCGCCGCCGCCTCTTCGATTTTCTGCGTCAAGGCGGCGCGGTTGGCGAGCCCGGTCAGTGCGTCGTGATGCGCCAGGAAGGCGATGCGCTGATCGATCTTCCGGCGCTCGGTGATGTCGTCGATGACGATGATGAGATATTTCGCTTCACCTGAATCGTCGCGCAGCACGATGCGGCTGGTCGCCTGAATCCGCATCGCGCCGCTTTTCGGCGAGTTGACTTCCTGCTCCGTGAAGACGACTCCGTCCGTAGCCTCGAGCGATTCGAGATCGTAACCGTGGATGCGTTTGGCATCGTCGTGACCGAACAATTCGAGCGCGGTGCGGCCAAGCAGTTCGGCGCGCGGCATATCGTGCATCACTTCGAAGGCGCGGTTGACGAGGACATATTTGAATGTTTTCGCGTCCTTCACGACCACCGATATCGGGATGTTCTCGATGATCGAGTCGAGAAATATCTTGGTTTGGTCCAATTCCCGCGCCGCGCGTTGCTGGTCGGTGATGTCGTCATGGGTCGAAACCCAGCCGCCGTTCTGCAGCGCCTGGCGGGTGATGCGCACCAGCCGGCCATTGCTGTGCTCGTCGACGCGGCTCGTTTTCTGGGTATCGAACATCGCCGACAGCGCCATGCGCTGGTTCTCGGCATCGCCTTTGACGAGCTTGCTCTCGAAGCGATGCGCGATGATGTCGCTGTAGAGCGCGCCGGGCCGGGCCAGGTCGGGAGGCAGATTGTACATCTTGGTATAGATGTCGTTGCAGACGACGAGCCGGCCGTGCTTGTCGAACATGCACAGGCCCTGCGTCATGTTCTCGACGGCGGCGTTCAGGCGCATGCTCTGCTCGGCGAGGTCCCGCTGCCGGTTCAGTTCAGCCTCGGCGAGGATGCGGGTCTTGTCGCCGTCCAGAATCTCCGCGCGCGCGGCGTCGAGCTTGTCCTGCTGCTTCCACGACCGCGCCATGAAGGCCGCGGCGATCACGATCAGCACGATCATCGTCGACGTAATGAAGCCCATGGTCAGAGCCGTCTTGCGCCACGCCGTGAACGCGGCGTCTTCGGTCTGCGCCACGACCACGGTCAGCGGATAATCGGCGAGACGGTGCGCAGCGGCGATAAGCGCCGTTTGATCGGACGGGAGCACCACACGGGAAACCGCCGAATCCGAATCTGTCAAAGAACTGGGAATGGTGGCGGGCGGGATCGTTCCCAACGCTCCGGAGCTCGGAAAGCGCGTGAGCAAAGCTCCGTCCTGGCGCAACAAGGTCACGCAAAAGCCGTCGCCGGGCGAGGTCGAGCGAAACAGCTCCTCGAAATAGGCCATGTCCGTCGACGCCAGCGCGACGCCGAGAAAACGGCCGTCGCGCGTCAGAACCGGACGGGCGAGGATCGACACCGGAGTGCCGGTGGAAAAGCCTTTCAGGGGGTGGCTGATGTAGAGTTTCAGATTGGGATTTGCGGTCAACTCAGCGAAATATTCGCGGGCTGAAAAGTCGGTGGCCGCAAGCGGCCACGCGCGCGACGCGGCGAGCCGCATGCCGTGCCGGTCGATAACCGCGAGCGTATCGATCGGCGGCAGTTCGGATTTCTTCTCGGCGAGAAACGAATAGAATTCCTGTGTCGATGTCCGGCCCAGCTCGCCGTCGGCCGAAGCCTCGTTGCGGACCCTTTCCACGACATTGGTCAGCACCAGGTCCGCCGATCGAAAAGTATGTTCGACCAGTTCGGACAGGGTGAGGCTCTGGCGCAGCAGATCTTCCTGCGTATCGCGCAACGTGCTTTGGTGCATCTGCGCCAGCACGAGCGCGTTTGCCGCGGTGATGGTGACGACGACGGCGACCGTGCCCACGATCAACCATCGCAGACGATGCGGCGAGAATTTTCGTTCGGAGGAAAACGACATCATCTCGGTCGGCACCGAAGACTTTGAACGACGCGCCTGGTTGCGCCGAGTAAAACCCAAAAACGGCAGATTTTCTAACTGGATATGTAAGCAGACTTGGCTTGCGTTTCGGTAAATCGCGGCCCTTTTTAAGGAAGGCTTAGCCATAACGAGGCAGGCGCGCCGCACACCGCGGCTTATAAGCGGTGTCGGGCCGTGTGAACGGGGCTGTTTGTTCGATTCTGCGGCCGAAACTCATCTGATCGGGGCTTGTGGGAGCCCGGCGATGCCACGCGCGCGCGTGATTGGGCAACACTCCGTCAACTAAATCCGCAAAGTTGCGTGCGTCAGACGGCGGCCGCGCCGGGCTTGGTCGCTTCGTCGCCCGCGGTCTCCGACGTCAATGCCATGATGAGCGCGGCGATCACATTGCCGGCGGCGCTGACGAAGATCGGCAGCGTATAGCTGTGGCTGATGTCGAAGGCGAAACCTGCGGCGCTCGGGCCGATCAATGTGCCGATGCCGGCGCTGGTATAGAGCACGCCGATGATGCCAGAGACATTGCGGCCGCCGAAATAGTCCATGACCACCGACGGCAAAAGTGCAACCCAGCCGCCATAGGCGACGCCAAAGACAAAAGCGAACGCGGCGAGCGGCCAGAATGTCGTCGACAAGGCCCAGATCGGCAGGCTTGCCGCCATGCCGACGAACATCGCAAGCAGCGAGAGCCTGCGGCCGAGCCGGTCGGCGAGACCGCCGAGAAAAAAGCGTCCGACCGTGCTGCCGACGCCGATGACGCTGACCAGAAGCACGGCGGAAGATTTCGCCATGCCGTGATCGATGGCGTAAGGCGCGAGATGGACGAATGGAACGAAGACGCCGAAGGCGCAGAACAGGCAGGCGGCATAGAGGCCGAGGAAGCGCTTCGATTTGACCGCTGCGGCGATCGACAGCCCTGCGGACGGCGCTGTCGCCGGGCCCGGCTGCAATAGTGCGGCCTTGCTGTCGCCGTCGGGATAAAGGCCGCGATCGCGCGGATCGTTCTCGATCAGAAGCGCTGCCGCCACGCCGACGATCGTCGCCAGCACGCCGAGCAGGAGATAGGCCTCGCGCCACCCCAGATGCACGATGAAAAGTGCGACCAGCGGCGGCACGACGAGCGTGCCGGCGCCGATGCCGCTCGAGGCCAGGCCGGAGGCGAAGCCGCGGCTCTTGATGAACCAGCGCTGCACCGCGCCCATCGCCGGCACATAGGAACAACCGACGCCGAGCCCGACGCCGAGTCCATAGGCGGCATAAACCTGCGCGAGGCTTTGCGCCGCGCTGGCCAGCGCCAAGCCGATGCCGATCAGGATCATGCCGATCAAGGCTGTGCGCCGCGAGCCGAAACGATCGGCGAGCGGTCCGCTCACCATGCCCACGGCGAAATAGAGAAAGCCCGCAAGCGAGAACACGAGCGATACCGAGCCGCGGGAGGCGCCGAAATCCTGTTGCAGGGAATCGATGAAGGCGCTGAACGAGTAGACGCAGCCGAAGCCGACGAAGGTGACGGCGAAGCCGCCGGCAACCACGAGCCAGCCGTAAAACAGCTGCGGGGAATTTTTCGCAAATGCCGGGTCTTTGACGTTCACGGCCGTCTCCTTTTCTTGTCTTGTTACATCGGCGGTGACGCTGCCGCCGGCCACCCCAATTGCTTCGGCCGCGAACGAAATATCGACGGTGGCATTGCCGCCCCGACTGACACATATTGCCGGCATGCCCAATGCGCCACAAATCGCTGAAGTTGCAGCCCTGGTCGGCGATCCGGCGCGCGCCAATATCCTCGTCGCGCTGCTTGGCGGCCGCGCGCTCACTGCGACCGAGCTGGCGCACGCCGCCGGCGTTTCGCCGCAGACCACCAGCGGCCATCTCGGCAAGCTGTTCACGGCGCATCTCGTCGTGCTGATGAAACAGGGCCGCCACCGTTATTACCGGCTCGCCGGCCCGCAGGTCGCGCATATGCTCGAGAGCATCATGAATGTCGCGCTCGACGGGCCGCCGCGCTTTCAGCCCAGGTCCAAGCTCGACGATGCGATGCGCCATGCCCGCACCTGCTACGATCATTTTGCCGGCGCGCTTGGCGTTGGCATTGCCGACGGCATGATCGCGCACGATTTCGTCGTGCTCGGCGACGAAGCGGGCGAGGTCACGCCGTCGGGCATGGAATTCTTGTCGAAGCTCGGCGTCGATCTTTCCGCCGCTCGCGCCAAGCGCCGGGTGTTCTGCCGCCCGTGCCTCGATTGGACCGAGCGCCGCTCGCATATCGGCGGCGTGGTGGGCGCCGCTTTCGCGCAGCGCTGCTTCGACCTGAAATGGATCGAACGCATCGGGGATACGCGCGCGCTGAAAATCACGTCCGCCGGTCGCCGCGGGCTCTTGGAATCGCTGTCGCTGACGATCTAGGAAGGAAGGCCTTTCAGGCCGTCCTTGAGTTCAATGTCTCTCTGCGCTTCAATGTGGCCGCGCAATCAAGAACAACTGCCTGCGATGCGGGTGGGAGGAAGCGGTGGCGAAGCGAAATCTCACCAGGCGAACGCTATTGGCGGCAATAGCGGCTGCGCCGCTTGCCAGCCGCGCGCGTGCCGACACGGCTTGGCCCGACCGGCCCGTGCGCGTGATCGTGCCCTATCCGCCGGCCGGCGGCGCCGATACCACGGCGCGGATCCTCTATGCCAAGCTTGGCGAGGATCTCGGCCAGGCTTTCGCCATCGAAAATCGCGGCGGCGCCGGCGGCACGATCGGCGAGGAGATCGTCGCCAAGGCCGCGCCCGATGGCGGCACGATCTTGCATGACGCGACGGCGTTTTCGGTGAACGGATCGCTCTATCCGAATTTGCCGTTCGATTATCGGAAAGACTTCGATCCGGTGGTTCTGGTCGGAGAGGTGGCGAATATTCTGCTCGCGACTCCTTCGCTGCCGGTGAAAACCGTCGCCGACGTCATCGCTTTTGCCAAGGCGTCGCCCGACGGCATCAATATGGCTTCGTCCGGCAACGGCACGCTGCAGCATCTGTTGCTGGAATTGTTCCGGGAGCGCGCCGGCATCAAGATCAATCATGTGCCCTATCGCGGCGGCGGTCTCGCGTTGACCGACCTGATGGCAGGGCAGGTGCAATTTTTCTTCGCCAATGGCTCGTCCGCGGTCGGCCTGATCAAAGGCGACAAGATCAAGGCCATCGCCCATACCGGCAAAGGCAAGCTTGCGAGCCTGCCGGACCTGCCGGCAATGTCCGACACCTTGCCGGGATTTGAAGGTTACGACTGGAACGGCGTGTTTGTGCCGCAGGGCACGCCGACAGCGGTCGTGCAGAAGCTCAATACCGCCGCCAACAAAGCGCTGGTTTCGCCGCAGGTGACCGCCCGCTTTACCGAACTCAATGTCGAGTCGCATCCGAATACGCCGGACGAATTCCGTAGCTATATCGAAAGCCAGATGGAGCTGTGGAGCCGCGTGGTGAAGGACGCCAATATCAAGCTCGGCTGATGAACAGCGAACCGCCGCGCATTGCCGGACCGGTCGAACGGCCACGGCGTCCAAAAATACCGCCGCCGCCCGGCGCCTGGGATTCGCATTTCCACATTTTCGGGCCGGCGGACAGATTTCCGTACACGCCGGGGCGCGGTTATACCCCGCCCGATGCGCCGGTCGAGAAGCTGATCGCGCTGCTCGACCACCTCGGTTTCGCCAACGGCCTCATCGTGCAAGGCAACGCGCACGGCTACGACAATCGCGTCGTGCTCGATGCGCTGCAACGCTTTCCGCAGCGCCTGCGCGGCGTCGCCATCACCGATACGCGCATCAAGCCCGAGATCTTGCGCGATTGGCACAGACTCGGCATGCGGGGCTTACGCTTTCATCTCTTCCCGCAGCCGCATGGCTATGTGCGCGGCGTCGGCCTCGACGTACTTGAAGTGTTCCGCAAGACCATGGCCGACCTTGGCTGGGTGGCGCAATTTTTCTGCGATTATCGCATGCTTGCACCTTCGGCTGCGGCGCTGCGCGACATTTCACGGGACATGACGGTGATCGTCGATCACCTCGGCATGGTGCCGGCGCAGGTCGGCGTCGCCGATCCGAACTTCCAGGCGCTCCTCAAACTGGTCGGCGACGGACATGCCTATGTAAAGCTCTCGGCGGTGTATCGCTGCTCGGAGCAATATCCGGATTATGCCGACGCCAAGCCGCTGCACGAGGCGCTGGTTGCCGCCAATCCGGAGCGCATGATCTGGGGCACCGATTGGCCGCATCCCTCGATTTCGGCGACGGCGATGCCGGATGACGGTCATCTGCTCGATCTGTTCCACGATTGGACGCCGAATGAGCGGACGCGACATCGCATTCTGGTCGAGACGCCGCATAGGCTTTTCGGCAAGTAACGGCCCACACGATGCGGCCTAGCCCGCGGGATGCAACTCACATAAGATCGCGCAGAACAACCGTGTCATGACGGTGTCACGGGGAATAATCCATTTTTTGCTCAAGGAGACCGGCAAAAGGGGCAAGCCGGCGCACCGCAATTTGATCTTTGGAAGCGATTGTGATGGCTGATCGCATATGACCTCGGTTTCCCCCGAAGAAATTCACGAACCGGTTGTTCCCCACGTCGCCCGCACTGGCCTGGCGCTGAGCGGGCTTGCCGCGCTCGGCATCGTGTTCGGCGATATCGGCACGAGCCCGCTCTATACGCTCAAGACCGCGTTCGATTTTCTCCATGGCGATCCGACGCCGGATCGCATTCTCGGCATTCTGTCGCTTCTGATCTGGACGCTGTTCATGATCACGACGGTCAAATACGTCGTGGTCGCCATGAGTATCGACAATGAGGGTGAGGGCGGCATTCTCGCTTTGATGTCGCTGCTCGGCGCGCAGAAGCATTCCCGCCCGCTGATCGTCTTCGCCGGCCTGCTTGGCGCCGCCTTGATCTATGGCGACGGCGCGATCACGCCGGCGATTTCGGTATTGTCGGCGCTTGAGGGCCTCAACATCGCGGCGCCGAGCTTCGAGCAATATGTGCTGCCGTCGGCCGTCGTCATTCTCGCTGCGCTGTTCGCCGTGCAGCCGCTCGGCACCGCGCGCATCGGCTCGGCCTTCGGGCCGATCATGGCGGTCTGGTTCGTCACCATCGGCTTGCTCGGCCTGTGGGGCATTGCCAAGGATCCGTGGGTGCTGTTGGCGCTCAACCCGCTTTACGGCGTGCGGCTGCTTGCCAACAACGGTTACGGCGGCTTCCTGGTGCTGGGCGGCATTTTCCTCTGCGTCACCGGCGCCGAGGCGCTCTATGCCGATATGGGCCATTTCGGCAAACGGCCGATCCGCGCCGCCTGGTCGTGGATCGTGTTTCCTTGCCTCGTGCTCAATTATGCCGGCCAGTGTGCCATTGCGCTCAATGGCGCTTCGATTTCCGACAATATCTTTTACCGGCTTTGTCCGGAGCCGCTGCTCATTCCGCTCGTCGGTCTCGCCACGGTGGCGACGATCATCGCCAGTCAGTCCATCGTCACCGGCGCATTCTCGATGACGCGGCAGGCAATCCAACTCGGCTGGTTGCCGCGGCTGCACATCAAGCAAACTTCGGAAAAGGGTTACGGCCAGATCTATGTCGGCGTGGTCAACTGGCTCCTGATGATCGTCACCATCGCGCTGACGCTGTTGTTCCAGAAATCCGACAATCTCGCTGCCGCCTACGGCATCGCCGTCTCGGCGACCATGCTGATGACATCGTTCCTGTTGTTCATCGCCATGCGCGAGGTTTTGCGATGGAGCCTGCTGGCGAGCGCCATGCTCGCGGCGGTTTTCATCTTCATCGATGCCGGATTTTTCGCCGCGAACTCGCTCAAGATCGCCGAGGGCGGTTATGTGCCGCTGCTGCTTGCCGGCTTGGTCTATGGCGCCATGCTGATCTGGCATCGCGGCTCGGTCGCGGTCGCCAACAGCCTGGAACAGACGCCGGTGCCGGTCGCGAAATTTCTCGAAGACGTCAAGGCGCGCAATATTCCGCGCGTGCCGGGCACCGCCGTGTTTCTCACCCGCACGTCCAACGGCGTGCCGCCGGTGATGCTGTGGCATCTCAAACAGAACCGGGCGCTGCACGAGCATGTTCTGGTGCTGCGCGTGCTCACCGAATCGCGGCCGCGGGTGCTTTGGCCCGAACTGATGACGATCGCCAAGGAAGGCGAGAATTTCTGGCGGGTGACGACGCATTTCGGCTTCATGCAGCGGCCCGATATTCCGCGCCTGATGCATCAGGCGGCGCAGAAGGGCTGCGGGGTCGGGCTCGACGACGTGATCTATTATGTCGGCCACGAAATCATCCTGCACAAGGAACGCGGCGCGGCGCTGCCGCATTGGCAGGAAGCTTTGTTCGCCGCCATGTTGCGCAACGCCTCCCACGTCACGGACTATTTCAGGCTGCCAAGCGAGCAGGTCGTCGAGATCGGCCGGCAGATTTCCATATAGATTGTATTGCCGTCGCGCGCTTCGGTAGCCTACCATACCATCATCGGCGCTTGAGCAGCGGCGGCCGTTCTTCCACAATGGTCGGGCAAAGCCGCAAGCTTTCGTCAAAAGATCGAGCGCGCGAGACCGAGTCGGGAGGATGGACATGAGTGCTGTAGCCGAGCGGGAGCGCGCGATGGAAGTTACGGAGCCGCGCGCCCGCGTGGGCCTTATCATCCCGTCGGTCAATCGCATGACAGAGCCGCAATTCAATCGTTTTGCGCCGCCGGGCCTCGGCATTCACGTGGCGCGCGGCCGCGTCGCCGGCGGGCCGCCAAGGACGGTTGCCGAACTCACCGATGAGATCGCCCATGCCGCCGGCACGCTCGCCGACGCCAAGCCCGATCTCATCGTTTTCCACTGCACCCATACATCGATGAAGGAAGGCGCCGACGGCGAGGCGCGCATTATCAATCTTATCCGCGCGACGACCGGTATCGAGGCCGTGTCGACGAGCAGCCTCGTCAACGAAGCGCTGCGCGCGCTCAAGATCAAAAGGGTCCTGGTGCTTAGCCCCTATCAGACCAATGCCGACATTATCGCTTATCTAACCGCGGCCGGCTTCACCGTGGTCAGGGACGTTGCGCTGGCTTGCGCGACCCCGGCCGCGTTCGAAGCCATCACGCCGCAGCGCTGGTATGAACTTGCCCTTGAGAACGACAGTCCGGAGATCGACGGCGTCTTTCTGAGCTGCACCAACACGACGCAAATCGAGGCCGTCGCTGCCATCGAGAAGGCCTTGCGGAAACCGGTCGTCAACAGCAATCAGGCTGTGCTCTGGGGCTGCCTCACCCGGCTCAAGACTGCGTTCGGCGACGACTGGTCGATTCCCGGACTTGGCCGTCTGCTGGACCAGGGCCATGCTTGACGCTGTCTGACTTTACCTGAGCGGGCCTGCGCCCGCCTTCATAAACAAAATAATCTGCATACGGAGAGGAAACGATGAGTATCGAGAGCGCTTCGCCAAGCCCGTTCCACTTCCGGCGCGGCTGGGTTTATGTGCTGACGCTGGCACTGGTCACAATCAACTATATGGACCGTTCGGCGCTCGGCGTGGTCGCCCAGGCCGTGCGCGGCGAATTTGGGCTGTCTCCGGTGCAGATGGGATATCTGTTCTCGTCGTTTCTGTGGAGCTACGTCATCTTTCTCCTGCCCATCGGCATCATGCTCGACCGCTCTACGGCGCGGAACATCAATTCGGCGGGTATTGCGCTCTGGTCTCTGGCGATGGTGGCGACGGCGGGCGTGGGGAGCTTTGCAGCACTGCTCGGCACGCGGCTGGTCATGGGCGCGGGCGAGGCGACGTCCATCCCCTCGTGCGGCCGCATCGTGCGCGAATGGATGCCGGCGCGGGAGCGTGGTGTCGCCAACGTATTTTGGAGCGCCGGCAGTTTCTTGGGGCCGGCGCTCGGCGCCGTCGTCGTTGCCGCGATCACCAGTACCTGGGGCTGGCGCGCGGCTTTCGTCGCTCTCGGCGTGCTCGGCTTTGTCTGGCTCGCCTGCAATCTGATCTGGTTCGACCGGCCGGAGAAGGTGAGTTGGCTCTCCGAGGACGAGCGTAAGAAAATTCTCGCTGAACGTTCCGCCGGCTTGCCCGACGAGATCGGCGTGCAGGGCAGACCGGCTGTGCTTCTCGAACTGCTCAAATCGCCGTCGCAATGGGGCGCGATGATCGCGCAGGCCTCGGGCATTTACGCGCTTTATCTGCTGCTGTTCTGGCTGCCGAGCTATCTGCAGGACACCAGGCACCTGACGATCATGAAGACGGGCTTATATACCGCCATACCCTGGGCGATCGCGGTGCCGGCCAGCATTGCCATCGGCGCTTTGAGCGACCGCCTGTTGCAAAACAATACGTTGCTGGCCGGAGGCCGCCGCACCATTGTGGCGTGCTGCGTGCTGCTCGCCGCCACGCTCGCTTTGGTGCCCTTCACCGACAATACGGTGCTGATCTTGGCGCTGTTCGCGCTGTCGCTGACCGGGATCAATGTGGCGATTTCGCTCAACCTGTCGCTGGTGACCGATCTCGTGCATCGTGCGCCCGACGTCGGCAAGGCGATCAGCCTCACCATCCTCAGCGGCAATCTGTGCGGTCTCATTGCACCGATCGTCACCGGCTATATCGTGGCCAGCTTGGGTGCCTATGATTGGGCGCTGTGGATCGCCGGCATTCTTCTTGTGATTGGCGCGGTTGCCGTCGGCACCATGACGCGGCGTGTGATCTTGCCCGCTGCCGGGCCGACGCAGATTCCAACAGGCGGGATAAGGGTTACTGCGTAGCCGTGCAATGGCGCGGTCCAGATTCGATCAAAGGCCAGCTGTCCTTTGTTTGATTCTGGACCGCCTCTCGCGGCGTGATCGCGCAAAGATGTGCGCAAACGTGAGATCAACTCGGCGCTGAAAGGCGATCTCAAAAGTTCAAAAATGCCGATTTCCTAAAGTTCCATCGAAAAGTTCCATCGACCTTTTGTTCCATCATGGAACACTGTCCACAGTTTTTGTGGCTCACCTGCAACAGCAACACGGAAATATCGGCTGGATTCAGCACGCCGAAGACGAAGTTCCTTGTCATGACGCATCACGCGTGGTCGCATTTCCGTCGTGGCCACATAGCGGCTGCCGAATCGTCGGGGGCAAAGAGGCATGAGGGCGCTCAAGCTCGCCTGCATCGTCGTTGCCGTGATGACAATTGCGTATCCGTTCGCGGGGCGTGAGCCCGAGCCCGTGCCGCCGGAAGAAGCCGTGGCGGACATTCCGGAAGGGAGCGTTCCGGAAGCAAACGTTCCGGAAAAAGACCAGCAGCAAGTGGCAGCGCTGAATGTGCCGGTCGAGGACAACTATCCCGATTCGATGCCGCTGAAGCCTAATCTCTCGTATCTGGCCTATTACGCCTATTCCGAAGTGCCGCCCGACACCAAGCCGGCGGATGTCGTCTTGAACGCCGTGAGAGATATTCCCTCCGGCACGCCGATCGACGAGATCAAGCTTGCCGCCGCCGTGCTCGGCCTCGATGTCAGCTTCATGAAGGCAGTCGCCAAGATCGAATCCGGTTTCGATCCCAAGCAGCGCACCGGATCGTATATCGGCCTCTATCAGCTGAGCAATTACGAGTTCGACAAATACGGATCCGGTGACATCACCGCCTCGCGCGATAATGCCGTCGCTGCCGCCTATAAATTTCTCACCGCGGCGATCCTGTTCGAATTGAGCACGCACAAAAAGCCGACCTTGAGCGACCTTTACCTGATCCACCAGCAAGGCACCCAAGGCGCGGCGGAGCATGTCGCCCATCCGGAGCGGATCGCCTGGAAGTCGATGTGCGCCACCGACGAAGGCCGGACGAAGGGCGAGAAATGGTGCAAGCGCGCGATTTGGCAGAACACGCTTCCCGCCATCAAGCAGATCTGGAAGTCGGTCGATAATCTGACCTCGGGCGCCTTCGTCGCCATGTGGCAGCAGCGCGTCGACACGTTTTACGCGCGGTACGCCGAGGCGATCGCCGAAAAATAGCTGCGGCCTCGACGCGCGGCCAAAAGCGCGTCACAGTCGGCTCTTTAGCTTCGGCCTGCTGGGATCACACCGTTCTTCCGCGTGGCAATGAGAGTCCCGTACCACTTTATTGCGATGGCGCTCGCCGCCGTCTGCATTACCCCATCTCTTTCGTCTCCGTTTCTTCCGGGGCTGCCGCGGCAAGCCTCCGACCATGGCCTCGATCATGGTTCCAATCATCGCGTCAATCGCGGAGTTAATCGCGGCGTCGATCATGGTGTCGATGGAGGCTTCGATCATGCCGTCACGACGCAGAAGGTCGTGGCGCTGACCTTCGATGCCGACATGACGCTGAAAATGCGCGACGAGCTCAAGAGCGGCAAGGTCGCATCCTGGTACAATGCCAATGTCATCGCGGTGCTGCAGCGCGAGAATATTCCGGCGACTTTGTTTCTTACCGGCCTGTGGATCGAAGCCTATCCCGAGATCACCAAACAGCTGTCGCAAAATCCGCTGTTCGAGCTCGGCAACCACAGCTATTCGCACGGCGGCTTCCGCTCGCCGTGCTACGGCCTTCCGGCGGTGAAGAAATCGAACGAAGGCGCCGAAGTGGAGCGGACCGATGCGTTGCTGCAGAAATACGCGGCTGCCTACAAGAAATACTTCCGCTTCCCCGGACTGTGCTTCGATGCCGATGACGTCAAGCGCGTCGAAGCCGAGAATTACACGGTCATCAACGGCGACGTCGAGGGCGGCGACGGTTTCGAGAAATATCCGGCGCCGATTGTCGCCAATGTCGTCTCCCATGTCCGCCCGGGCAGCATTGTCGTTCTGCACATGCATGGCGGCCCCAATGCGCCGCAGACCGCGATGGCGCTTCCCGACATCATCAAGAAGCTGCGCGCGGCGGGCTATGCGTTCGTCAAAGTGTCGGACCTGCTCAAGCTGCGTTGAGGACGACTACGGCCGCCACAACGTGATGAGGAGGCCGCCGCTGAGGATGAGCGCGCCGCCGGCATAGATCGGCAAATCAGGCCTGATCCCGAAGACGATGAGATTGATGAGCTGCGCCACCAGGAAGAATAACGTCACATAGACGCCCAGCAGCTTGCCGAAATCCCACGGCGGCGAATTGACCGCGACCCCATAGGCGAACAGCACGATGGCGCCGGCAGCGAACAGGCCGGCGCGGCCGGCGAGACTTGGACTGTGCAGCCCGATGCGGACGAGCGCGTCGCCGCCGGCTTCGAGCGTGGCGGCGAGAAGCAGCAGGAGATAGGCGACAAAGATATTCATCTTCCCGGCGCTCCTTTGCACAGGCCTGAAACGCCCCGCTGAGGCAGGCAACTTCCATACCATGAGTGGCGTGGAGTGCTACAGAACGGCTCGCAGGGGAGGCTGCTCGACCGCAGATCGCTCGTGACATCGTGCGAATCTTTTGCATATTCGCGCCAATGCCTAGACGCGCATTTCGAATTGGCCGTTCTCCGACCGGCCTTGGCATGTTTGCGGTGAAGCCGATCAAGCGGCGGACCCATATCGTCGCCTATCGCGGACCGCTGCTGACGGAGGAAGAAGCGGTGCGCCGCGAGGCCCAGGACTCGCGCTACCTGTTCATCCTTACCAAGAAATGGACGATCGACGGCTCGCCGCGCTGGAATTTGGGCCGTTATGTCAATCATTCCTGCCGGCCGAACGCCGAGCCGATCACGCGTAACGGCGGCATCGTGATCGTAGCGATGCGGCGCATCGAGCCCGGCGAGGAAATCACCTACGACTACGGCAAGGACTACCGCGACTACTTCTTCAAAGGCCGCCGCCGCTGCCTGTGCCAGGCGTGCCGCGAGCGCGCGGCGCGCGATCGGCGCAAGAAAAAAACCGCCAAGAAACTGGCCGTCGGACGATCGCGCCGCAAGAGTAAGACCGTCGGCCGGAAAACGAGCCGGAAGAGACCGGCGAAGCGGCGTTCCTAGATTTTCCAGTGAGCATGATCTTTTTCCGAAAACCGGTCTCCACCTTCGGATCAAGTCCGAGGGCATGCTTTTTCGGGATCATGCTCTAGGCCAGCAGTCCGATCTCGCAGGCTTTGATCTGCAGCGCCAGATATTTCGAATAGATCCGGCACTGCGCAAAGCTGCCGGCGATGAACCATAGGCCCGGCTGCGGCGTGCGCGTGAACATGTTGCGCAATTCCTGGCCCGTTCCAAACCCCCAGATCGGGCCGACGCGGTCGGCCATGGCATCGCCGAACAATCTGCGCGCCGTGTCGTTCTGATCCTTATAGCCGGTCGCCAGCACGACGAGATCGGCGGCAAACGTCTCGCCGTTCTTCATCCGCGCGCCTTCGGCGACGAAGCTTGCGATATCGGAAAATTGTACCAGGCGGACTTCGCCTTTGACGATAAGGTCGGAGCAGCCGACGTTGAAATAATAGCCGCCGCCGCGGGTGAGATATTTGAACTGCCAGCCGGTGCCGTCGTCGCCGAAGTCGAGCTCGAAGCCTTTGCCTGCGAGTCCGTCGAGCAGTTCCTGATCGATCTGCTTGGCCTTCGCGGTGAGAAGCTTGTGGCTTCTCCGCGCCAGCGAGAGCGGCACCGATAGGGTGATCAGATCGCAATCCTCGAGCGGCCCCTCGTCATAAAGCGCATAGGGCAATTGCGCGCTTGGCTCGACATTGACCACCATGGTCGAAGAGCGCTGCACCAGCGTGACCTTGGCGCCGCTCGCGTGCAAATCCTGGGCGATATCGTGGCCGCTATTGCCCGAGCCGATGACGAGCACGTTCTTGCTTTTCCACGTCTCGCCTTCGTCATATTGGCTCGAATGCAGAACCGGGCCGGCGAAATTATCCAACGTGGCGATGGCAGGAATGCTCGGCGCGCCGCTCAGTCCGGTCGCCATGACAACGTGGCGCGGATGCATCTCGCGCGCCGCACCGCCGGCGCCGCGTAACTTGACCGACCAGCACCCGTTCGTCTCGTCGTAGCTCGCGCCCTCGAATGTGGTGGAGGTCCAGTAATTGAGCTCCATGCTGTCCACATAGGCCTCGAACCAGCCGGCGATCTTGTCTTTGGGAATGTAAGCCGGCCAATTCGGCGGGAAGCGCATATAGGGCAGGTGATTGACGTGCGTCTGATTGTGCAAGACCAGCGCGTGATAGCGGTTGCGCCAATTGTCGCCGATGCGCTTGCCGCGATCGACGATGAGCGTGTTCACGCCCAATTGGCCGAGACAGGCGGCGGCTGAAAGCCCGGCCTGGCCGCCGCCGACGACGAGCACGGCCGGATCGTGGTCGGCATAGGCGGCAGCGGCTTTGCGCGTGTCGAGCCAGTTCGGGCCGCGAAAGTCCCGCGAATAGGCTTTGTCGCCCGGCTGTGCGCGGCCCAGTCTCTGTTCGTGGCCTTTGATTTCGTCGAGCGCCGTGAGCAGCGTCCAGCCTTTGAGCTTGCCGCCTTCGCCTGCGTCCGGCGTAAGGCGAATGACGCCGTTGCCGCGGCCTTGCGCGGTCTCGAAGTTGAAGATGGCTTCGATGGCGTCGGTGCCGGCGCGCGTAACCCAGCGCGGCGCAGTGCGATCCGCATCGACGGCGAAAGCGGCGGGCCGCATCTGCGCGGCGCGCGCCGTCAGCTCTCTGATGATGGCGTCGGCGCCGTCGATCGTCGCGATGCGCCACGTCAGCGCCAGCACGTCGCGCCAGTAGCTCTCGGCATGAAACAGCGATCCGAGCCGGGCCTCATCGGCCGCCGCCAGCGCCTCCTGGAACTGTGCGAGCCAGAGCTGCACAGCCATGATGGGCGATTCTGCTTTTGTGAGCATGGGCTTCGCCCAACAATGGTTCCGCGTTTCTCCCGTTGCCTGAATACATCTATTGGATGCCCAGATCGAGAGATGCCTTTTGCGCGGCCTTGCGCCGCTCGCAGCGACACCGAAGGCGCTGGAACGCGCGCTAACATCCTCACAGGTAAGTGTTTTCCGCAAGCAGGAACCGGCACGGCGCTTGCATAAATTGGCGCCAAGACAAGGATTCCTGCATGCTTGCCGCGCCGGTTCAGCTCAGCGTCCGCAATGTTCACAAATCCTTCGCCGCCAAAGGTGCGGGCGTGCGCGTGCTCGACGGCCTGAGCTTCGACATCCACGAGCAGGATTTCGTCAGCATTATCGGGCCCAGCGGTTGCGGCAAGTCGACGATCTTCAACATTATCGCGGGCCTGATCGAGCCGGATGCCGGCCAGATCGTCTATCGCGGCGAGGACGTGCCGAGCCTGCGTGGCCGCGTCGGCTACATGATGCAGAAGGATTTGTTGTTCCCCTGGCGCACCGTGCTCGGCAATGTGCTGCTTGGGCTCGAAATGCGCGGCGTCGCTCACCGCGCCGCGGTTGAAACCGCGCGCGAACATCTCAACGCCTTCGGGCTCTCCGGCTTCGAGAACGCCTATCCGAAGACCTTGTCGGGCGGCATGCGGCAGCGCGTCGCGCTGATCCGTACGCTGATCATGGATCCCGGCATTCTGCTCCTCGACGAGCCGTTCTCGGCGCTCGATTACCAGACGCGGCTCTATCTCGAAGGCTTGCTGAAACAGGCGGTGGAGAAATTTCACAAGACCGTGGTGCTGGTGACGCACGACATCGACGAAGCGGTGGCCTTGTCGAAGCGCGTTGTCGTGCTCTCCGGCCGGCCGGCGCGCGTCAAGGCCGTGCATGACATCGATATCGCCGAGCATTCGCCGATCGCGGCGCGCAGCGACCAGCGCTTTGCCGGTTATTTCCGTACGTTGTGCAGCGAACTCGACATCCAGACCGAAGCTGGCCCGTCGCACAACAAGCAGCCCGAGGCCCTGGCGTCATGAGTGTAACGTCATGAGCGTGATCGCAGCCGAAAAGCCGGACGGGCTCGACCAGCGGCGCCCAGCTGCGCGCAAGCGTTCGCCGTTCAATACCGTAGTGGGGCGGGTACTGTTGCAGGCTTCAGCGATCGCCGTGCTGCTGCTGGTATGGCAGGTCGGCGTGCGGATCGGCTGGATATCCGACTTTCTGTTCGGTGCGCCCGCCGGAATTTATACGACATTCGTGCGGATGGCGGGTAGCGGCGAATTGCTGTCCGACACCGGCTACACTCTCTTCGAGGCAATCTTGGGCTTCGTCATCGGCACGATCTTCGGCTCGATCGCGGGGCTTGCATTGTGGTATTCGATTTTCGTGGCGCGGCTGGTAGAGCCTTTCATCGTTGCCATCAACAGCGTGCCGAAGATCGCGCTGGCGCCGATCATCATTCTCTGGTTCGGCACCGGGCTTGTCTCGAAAGTCGCACTTGCGGTTTCGCTCACCGCCATCGTCGCGCTGATCGCCGCCTATCAGGCGGCGAAAGACGCCGACACCGATCTGCAGGCGCTGCTCATTTCCATGGGCGCGACCAAGCATCAGATTTTCTACAAGGCGGTTGTGCCTTCGACCATCCCGTCGATCATCGCGACGTTCCGCATCAATATCGGCTTCGGCTTGGTCGGCGCCGTGGTCGGCGAATTCATCTCCTCGCAACACGGGCTCGGCCATCTGATCTACACCGCATCGAGCTTCTACGATCTCAATACCGTGTGGGTCGGTCTGTTCGTGCTGATGATGGTGGGCTTTGTGCTCTATTACGTCATCGACCTGATCGAGCGACTCCTGATCCCGTGGAAAGTCGCGACCGTCACGCATCAGGTGCAAGTCTAAAGGTGCAAGTCTAATTCCAGTGTCGTCGTCACTCGCTCAAAACGGAGAGTTTGAGATGCGCTTGTTTCACCATGCCGCCCGCGCCGTTGTGGTCTGTGCCGCGCTTGCTTCATCGGCACCGGTCTTCGCCGAGGGCAAGAAGGCGGTGCTGTCGCAGGCCTTCCAGTCGATGCTCTATCTGCCGCTCTATGTGGCGATCGACCAGGGCTTCTTCACCCAGCAGGGCCTCGATCTGGAGAAGCAGACCGCGGGCTCGCCGACGGTCGCGCTCAACGCGGTGATCTCCAAGAGCGCCGACTTCTCCTTGCACGGGCCGGAATGGGTCGCCATCGCCGCCAGCAAGGGCGCGCCGGTCCATGTGATCGCCAATGTCGTCAACGGCGCGGCCGTTTGGATCGCGGCGGCCTCCGATTTCAAATTCGACAGCGTGAAGGACTTGAAGGGCGAGAATATCGTTACTGGCACCATGCCGACGACCTCGACGTCGCTGTTCATCAAGCTCCTCAAGGAGAACGGCATGGACGCGAGCAAGGACGTCAACATGATCCAGGTCCCGATCGGCACCGAGCCTGGCCCGTTCATGGCGCATCAGGCCAAGGTCGCGGTGATGTACGAACCGGGCGTCGACCAGGTAGTCGCCAAGGGCATGAAGGTGGTGCTCGGATTCCCGAAACTCTACGGCCCCTATGCCTTCTCCGCCATCGCCACACGCACCGATGTCGATCCCGACAGCGCACAGCGCCTGGTCAAGGGACTGGAAATGGCGATGCGCTTCATGCCCGCCAATGAGGCGCGGACCATCGAAATCGCCAAGTCGGAGTTCCCGAACCTCGATCCGGCCGTGGTTGAAGCCGCGGTCAAGCGCATGATCGCCGACGGTGTCTATCCAAAGAGCGTAGATATCACCGCCGATGCGCTCAAAGTCTCCATGGCGACGCAGATTGCGCTCGGCAATCTCTTGGCGCAGCCGGACTATGCCACTTTCGTCGACAAGGCCTTCATCAGCCCGGCTGTGGCGATGAAGTAGCTCGTTTTGTCCGCGCATCCGCGAGCGCCGGCTGTCGGGCGTCGCTTTGCCAAGTCAAAAACTGAGGCTGCCGCCTTACAGCAGCCTCAGAGTCCCCCTCATCTGTGCGGTATCGCGTTTTTAATCACGAGCTTGGATAACTGAATTACGAGTTGCCGAAGCTCGGCATTTTCTTTCATCAGCGCGTCGATACCAGCTCCGTCAGCGTCTGCTACTTCTGTGTCGCGCCGGGTCGGCGAGCGCTTGCCGATTTGTCGGTGCGACAGGGGATGTGCCTGTCCCATCGGCCAATCTCCTCACTACTACGTTCCCCGAACTACTATGCCCTACTCTTGACGCCGCTTTCCGCTAACCGCCACATTGATCTGAGTCGTTGGGCGCAATGTTGGCAATTTGTGGTTGAAAGATCGGACGGCGGAACTGGAACATTGGCAAGAGCGAAGCCGGCCCATGTCTGCGCGTTCGTTCCTCAACAGTTTCGCTAGCCGAGTTCCTGCGCCCGCTGCAGGCTCGCAATCATCGAGGTGCGCAGCAGAAATTCGCGCGTGCGCGCCGGGTCGTCCTTGATCACGCGCAAGCTTTGGCCGAATTCGTCGCCGGACGATTCCAGGTTCTTCTTGTTCTGGATCGTGTATTTCTGGATGTATTCGAGCGTGACCAGCCGCCGCTGCTTGTCGAAGCGGTCGAGCTCGGCGTCCGCCGCTTCGCCGCGCCAGACCGCGGCGAGCCGCTCGGCGAGATTGACGGCGTCGTGGATGCCGCCGTTCATGCCCATGCCGCCGAGCGGATTGTTGATATGGGCGGCATCGCCGACGAGGAAGGCGCGGCCGTGCCGGAACGTCTTGGCGACGCGCTGATGCACCTTGTAAAGCGTGATGTGGTCGATCTCATAGCCGGTGATGCCGGGCACCACGCCCGCTATGAGCGATTGCGCGAATTCCGGCGTCTGCACGCGTTCGTCGCTGGCCTCCTCATTGACCAGGAACATCACCCGCCACAGCCCGGGGATCTGCAACAGAAAATGCCAGCGTTCCGGGTCGGCGACATAGCTCACGGAATCCAGTTCCGGAATGACGCTCGGGAAATCGAACGGCGTGCTGACGACAAGGAGCCGGTCCGGCCAGGTGAAGCCCTCGAAGTCG
>DATHPQ010000059.1:0-9733 GCA_035483735.1 Xanthobacteraceae bacterium
ATAGAGCGGATTGTTGGCGACCCGCGCATTCGGCGGCGCGTAGCGGCGCACCGCCGCCCATAAATCCGGCGACTGCGCCAATAATGCTTCGCCGGGCCGCTGCGTGCCTTCGATATTCGACTTAAGCATCCGCGCGGTATCTGGCAGGCTCAGCACGAGGCCGGCAAGCGCGAAGCCGGCAATCCATGCGCGGCAATGCGACGCCGTCAGCATTCCCGCAGCCGCCGCCGCGAGCAGAATCAGCGTGGCGGGCAGGACCGCGCGCAAAGTGAGATCGCTATTGTCGCCGACCGTGGAAACCAGAAGCCATGAAACGCAGAAGCCGGTCAGCGCCAGCGCGGTAAAAACCCTGGCGGCGGTCTTGTCCGGGCCCGGCGCGGCGCCGCGCAACGCCACGCCAAGCGCGAGCGAGCCCGCCGCAAAGACCGCCGGCAATTCGATCGGCAACAGCAGGAGCCAATAGGCCGGCACATCGAGCAGGCGGCGTAGCGGCAGCGGGACCGTGTCGCCCAGCACTTCAAACGGCCTCACGGCGATCGGATGATCGGCGCCACGCGCCGCCACATTGGCGATTTGGTCGCGGATGAACGGCGCCGCGAGCGCGGCAGCCAGCAGTGCCGCCATGAACAGACCGGCCGCAAAGCGAATGCGCTGCTTCGGCGCGACGCCGGCCAGCAAGATCGGCGCGGCGATCACGGCGGTGATGGCGAACGTCACGCCGCCGACATAGGTCGAGCTCTCGAAGCCGGCGGTGACGACCAAGGCCAGCGTCAAAAGCCGCGCCGGGGATTGCCGCTGCACCTCGGCTATGAGCAGCAGCATTGCCGCGACGACGCACGACGCTGCCATCAGATGCTGCGGCACCCAGGCCGCTTGAAACAACCAGCCGGCAAAGCCCGTCGGCTGCTGCATGAATGGTGTCAGTTCGTAGGAGCCGAATATCCAGCTGAGCGTGACGCGCAGCGATGCCGCGGCGGCCAGCAGCACGACCGGGATCGCCGCGCCGGGCTTTTTGCTGAGCCAGACGGCGATGCCCATCGTCAGCGTGAGCGAAGCCAAGGCGGTAAACCAGGTGAGGCCGATCGCGGCTTCCCAGCCGGTGACGCGGAACGCGAGCGCCAGTTCCGCCGCGCTGAAATGCCAGAGGTAGTAGTAGACAAGCCGGCCGGAGGCCAAGACTGGATTGACCGCCGGCAGGCCCTGCCGCGCCATCGCATCGACAATCGCGATTTTCGCATGATCGAAAATCGGATCGGCGAGTTGCACGCCGGTTGCGGATATTTTCGGCAGCAGCGCCGCGGCAGGTCCGCCAGCGAGAACCGCGGCCGCGGCAAAGGCCCATAGCGGAATCGCTGGCCCGGCATCGGCCTCTTGAACTTCCTGGCGTCGCCGCATCGCCAACAAGCAAAAGCTGCCGAGAAGACACAGCACGCCGGCACCAACAACCGTCGATGTCGTGAAGCCGATCAGCGTCAGGATCGGCAGTGTCGCCGCGCTGAAGACAGCCCAGCCGATGACGGGACCGGCGCCGGCTGCGAGGCCGCGCGGCAGGATATGGCGCGCGATGCTGTAGCCGAGCACCGTCCAGAACGCAGCCGCGAGCAGCGCGCAGAGCACAGCATTAACGGATGATGCCATGCGTCAGTCAGACTCCGAGCCGCCGTCCTAACAAATTATTACGATTATTATGGTGGGTTTGCGCGGCGTGTCGAACGCTAAATTTCGGCGCGGAATAAATGACGGAATTTCACAATCATTTTTAGATTGATTGACGTCATTTCTCAGCCGCGGGAGGTCATCATGGACGTCGCAGTTCGCAGGATCGCGAGTTTTCGTAACGGATCAGGCGCGCGGAGCACATGTGGCGGCCGATCTTTTTATAGTGGCCTCCTCGTCTTGAGCGTGGGCGCCGTTTTGCTCTGCGGCAGCGGCGCTGCTCTGGCCGGGCCGTGTACGATTGAGATCGTGCAGTTCGAACGCCAGATCGCGGACAATACACCGGATTGGATGTTCGGCCCGAACTTGCCGCAATCCCTCGATGCCCAGCTTCATCACCAGCCGACCCTCGAAACAGTGGTGCAAGCTCGACATGCCCGCAACATAGACGGCAACACCGTGATCGACTTGGCAAGGAAAGCCGACAAAGACGGCAATATCAAAGAATGCATTCGGGCGCTGGTCGAAGCCCGGCGGCTGTTCGATTTCGGAGACTGAAACGCTAGAGCGAAACTGTCGGGTCGAATCTATTATCGCTCTGACGGCGCTCGGCGGAACTTGCAGCGGATTGCCAAGTTACTGCAGGTAATTCCCCCGTTGCGCGGGAGGCTGGCATGAACGACGCTGGCGCACGCTTCCTCTATCCCGTCTTGCTCGCTTTGACGACGAGCGCGGCTCCGCTCTGCGGCCAGGTTGTGGCTTTCGCCGGGCCATGCACGGAGCAGATTACGCAACTTGAGCAGCGGGTCGCCACAAGCACTCCTGGCCCACAGTCGGGTCCAACCGACGCGCAATCCGTCGGCGCGCAGCTTCATCATCAGCCGACCCCCGGTTCTGTCGCGCTAGCCGAACAGGCCGCAGACGAAGATGGCGTCGCCGCCATCGACCACGCCAAGAGAGCGGACGCTGCGGGTGACGCCGCGAGCTGCAATCAAGCTGTCGCCGAAGCGCGCCGCGTCTACGCGATCACGAGGTGAGGCGCTAATAAGCCTCTTCGCTATAGATCGGATCGACCGAGCCGCGCCACGGGCCATGATATTTCGCCAGCAGTTCCTGCGCCGGCGTGGTGCCGCGCGCCAGCCGGTCATCAAGCACATCGAGATAGCGCGTCTCGTCCTGGCCGCTCAAATCGAAATGCTTGCGCCGCCCGAGACCTGAGCGCGCGAGTTTCAGAACCTCGCTCGCGATTTCAAACACAGTGCGGTCTTGGATCTTGGCGGCAAGACCGAGCTTGGGCACATCGTCGCGCAGCTTCTGTCGGTCTTCCGCGGTCCAGACCTTGGCGATATCCCAGGCCGCATCGAGCGCCACGTCGTCATAAAGAAGGCCGACCCACAACGCCGGCAGCGCCAGCAGATTCGGTAGCGGACCGGAATCGGCGCCGCGCATTTCCAGATAGCGCTTGAGCCGCACCTCTGGGAAGGTCGTGCTCATATGGTTGGCCCAGTCCGAGAGCGTGGGCAGTTCGCCCGGCAGCGCCGGCAATTTGCCCATCATCAGATCGCGAAAGGATTGCCCCGACGCGTCGATATAAGTGTCGCCGCGCTTGACGAAATACATCGGCACGTCGAGCGCGTAATCGACCCAGCGCTCGAAACCCATGCCCGGTTCGAACACCCACGGCAGCATGCCGGCCCGCGCATTGTCGGTATCACGCCAGATTTCCGAGCGGAACGACAGGAAGCCGTTGGGCTTGCCGTCGGTGAACGGCGAATTGGCGAACAAAGCCGTCGCGATCGGCTGCAGCGCGATCGACACCCGCAGCTTCTTGACCATGTCGGCTTCGGAGGAGAAATCGAGATTGGTCTGCACCGTGCAGGTGCGATACATCATGTCGAGGCCGAGCGTGCCGACCTTCGGCATATAAGAGGTCATGATCTTGTAGCGACCCTTCGGCATTTTCGGGATCTCGGCGCGCGTCCAATCCGGCGTCATGCCCAGTCCGAGAAATCCGATATGCAGCGGGCGCGCCACCTCGCGCACCTGGGCCAGATGCGCCATCAATTCGCTGGACGTCTGGTGAATGGTTTCGACTTGCGCGCCGGACAGTTCGAACTGGCCACCGGGCTCGAGCGAGATCGCGCCGCCGCCGGTGACGTCGAACAGGCCGATAATGTTCGGCCCTTCCATGATGGGTTGCCAGCCGAGCAGATGCTCCATGCCCTCGAGCAGCGCGCGGATGCCACGCTGGCCCTCGTAGGGCACCGGACGGTGCCCCTCCAGCGTGAACACGAATTTCTCGTGCTCGGTGCCGATATGGAATTGCGATTTGGCTTTGACGCCTTGGGCAATCCACTCCACGAGATCGTCGCGCCGTTGGAGCGGCGTCAGGTCGACTTGATCACGTGCCATGTAGGGTCCCGGAAAAAACGGCCGCGACCTTACACGCGGCGTGCGGCGGAGAGCAATGCAGCCCGACAGGGCCCCAACAGCGGTTAACGACAACCCTTAGGTAATGCGGCGAATTCGCATGCAAAAGGGTCAGAGCCGGCCCACGGCCCTTATGCAAAACCCCCGTTGCTGCGGCCATTAGGCGGCGGCTTTACGCTGCGGCGGCGGGAAACGGCGGTAGAACGTATCGCCGGTCTTGGCCATGTCGAGCAAGAGCGCGCCCGGCTTGAAGCGTTCGCCGCAGGTTGCGGTGAGCTCGTTGCAGAGATCGACGAAGGCCCTGGTCCCCATGCCGTCGATATAGGAAATGGTGCCGCCAGTGAAAGGCGCAAAGCCGAAGCCGAGAATGGAGCCGACATCGGCCTCACGCATGTCGGTAACGACCTTCTCCTCGATGCAACGGGCGGACTCCAATGCCTGGATCGCCAACAGCCGCCGCCCGAGGCTCCGCGGATCGACGGTGTCGGGATCGATCCTTTTCGGCTGCAGATCGACAAGCCCCGGCCACAGCCGCTTCGGCCCGTTCTGCGGGTAATCGTAAAAGCCCTTGCCGTTCTTGCGGCCAAGGCGGCCGCGCTTCTCGACCATGTTCTCGAGCAACGTCTTCTGCCGCGGGTCGACCATTTTCGGCCCGAGATCGGCCTCGGTGGCTTTGAGGATTTTCCAGGCCAGATCGACGGCGACCTCGTCGTTGAGCGCGAGCGGCCCGACCGGCATGCCGGCGATGCGGCCGGCATTCTCGATCAAAGCCGCGGGCAGTCCTTCCATCAGCATCAAATGGCCTTCGCGCAGATAAGTGCCGACCACACGCGAGGTGTAGAAACCGCGCGAGTCGTTGACGACGATCGGCGTCTTGCGGATCGTGCGCACGTAATCGAGCGCGGTGGCGAGCGCCTCGTCGCCGGTTTCCTTGCCCATGATGATCTCGACCAGCATCATGCGCTCGACCGGCGAAAAGAAGTGAATGCCGATGAAGCGCGCGTGATCCTTGAAGGCCGCGGCGAGCGACGTGATCGGCAGCGTCGAAGTGTTCGAGCCGAAGATCGCTTTGTCGCCGATCACGTTCTGCGTTCGCGAAATCACCTCTTCCTTGACCTTGCGGTCCTCGAACACCGCCTCTACGACAAGCTCGCAACCCTTCAATTCGACAAAGTCGGCGGTGGACGTGATGCGCGACAGCACAAGCTCACCGTCGGCCGCGCTCGCGGCGCCGCGCTTGATCTGCTCGTCGATGAGCTTTTTCGCATGCGCCTTGCCGTTCTCCGCGCTTTCCGGATCGCGGTCGACCAGCACCACGTCGAGCCCGGCGAGCGCCGAGACATAGGCGATGCCGGCGCCCATGAAGCCCGCGCCGAGCACGCCGATCTTCTTCAACGGCTTCGCCGGCACATTGGCTGGGCGGCGCACGCCGCGATTGAGGTCCTGCATCGACACGAACAGCGAGCGGATCATTGCCGCGGCCTCCGGCGACCGCAGGACTTTGGCGAACCAGCGCGATTCGACGCGCAAAGCCGCGTCCATCGGCAATTGCAGGCCCTCATAGACGACCTGCATGATGGCGTGCGCGGCGGGATAATTATCGTAGGTCTCGCGCCGGTAAATCGCGTTGGCCGGCGGAAACGTATTCAGTCCGGCCTTGGAATAAACCGGCCCACCAGGCAGCTTGAAGCCTTCGACGTCCCATGGCGCTTTGTCCAGTGGCGCCTTGTCCAGTGGCGCTTTATCCAGCGGCGCATTGCCATTGCCGCCGGTTTTGATCCAGTCCTTGGCTGTCTTGATGAGATCGCTCAGCGGCACCACGGCATCGACGAGTTTCAGCGTCTTGGCGCGATCGAGCCGCAACTGATCGCCCTTGAGCAGCAATTGCAGCGCGTCCGCCGGCGGCAAGATCCGCGCGACGCGCTGCGTGCCGCCGGCGCCGGGGAACAGACCGACCTTGACCTCGGGCAGACCGACTCGTGTTTTCGGATTATCGGCGGCGATGCGGCGATGGCAGGCCAGCGCCAGTTCAAAGCCGCCGCCGAGCGCCGCGCCGTTGATCGCGGCGACCCATGGTTTGCCGCAGGTTTCGATACGGCGATAGAGCTGCGACAGTTTGCGGCTTTCCTCGAACAGCCGCGTATTCGCCGCTTCTTCACCCTGCGTAGCCACCAGATCCTTGAAGGTGCGGCTTAAGCTCTCCAGCATGGTCAGATCGGCGCCGGCGCAAAACGTATCCTTGCCCGACGTGATCACCGCGCCCTTGATCTTGGCGTCGGCGGCGATCTGCTCGACGAGCGCCGACAGCTCCGCGATCATCGTCATGTCGATGAGATTCATCGTCGCGCCGGGCGCATCCCAGGTCACGAGCGCAATGCCGTCGCCGTCGACGTCGAGCTTGAATTTGGTGAAGGCCGATTTTTCGCTCTTGCTCATGCTCTCACTCATAGGGATCGCCATTCTTGTGCGTGTAGCGCATGCCCTTATCGTCGCGCACGACCGCGAGATCGGCCTCGGGATATTCGACACGCTCGTGTTTCGAGCGGGTGCCCACTTCGAGATAGACCGCGTTGCGGTCCGATCTGTTCACGAGATGATGGCCGTTGCCGCTATTGGCTTTGAAGCCACAGGCATCGCCGGCTCTGAGCGGCGTCTCGCCGGCGTCCTCGATCAGCACCAGTTCGCCTTCGAGCACATAGACGAATTCGTCTTCGCGCTCGTGCCAGTGCCGCAGCGCCGACGCGGCGCCGGGCTTCAGCGTCGTGAGATTGACGCCGAACTGGTCGAGCCCCGCCGCATTGCCGAGCCGTTTGCGCTCGCGGCCGACAACGACGCGGTCATAGGGCGGCGGATAACCGGTGCGGGCGTCGGTCGGTATCGCGCTGATATCGATTTTAGGCATTGCACTCTCTTGCAGCTCAAACGTTAAACGCGCTCGACGATGGTCGCGGTGCCCATGCCGGCGCCGATGCACAGCGTGACGAGTCCGGTCGAGAGATTACGCCGCTCGAGCTCGTCGATCAGCGTGCCGAGGATCATCGCCCCGGTGGCGCCGAGCGGATGGCCGAGCGCGATGGCGCCGCCATTGGCATTGACCTTGGCAGGATCAAGCTCAAAAGCCTGCAGATAGCGTAAGACCACCGAAGCGAAGGCTTCGTTGACCTCGAACAGATCGATGTCCGAAATCTTCATGCCGGCGGATTTGAGAACTTTCTCGGTCACGTCGACGGGGCCGGTCAGCATCAGCGCCGGATCGGAGCCGATATTGGCAAAGGCGCGCACCCGGGCGCGCGCTTTCAATCCGGTCTTCTGCGCCGCCTCCTTGTTGCCGATCAGAACCGCGGCGGCGCCGTCGACAATGCCGGAGGAATTGCCGGCATGGTGGACGTGATTGAGGAATTCGACGTCGGGATGGGCCTGGATCGCGACCGCGTCGAAACCGCCAAGCTCGCCCATCTGCGTGAAAGACGGCTTGAGCGAAGCCAGCGACTGCATGGTCGTGCCCGGCCGCATGTGCTCGTCCTTGGCGAGGATGGTGAGCCCGTTGACGTCTTTGACCTTCATCACCGAGCGGTCGAAGCGGCCGTCGTCCCAGGCCGCCGCCGCGCGCTTCTGGCTCTCGACCGCATAAGCATCGACATCGTCGCGGGAGAATCCGTATTTGGTCGCGATCAGGTCGGCGGAAATGCCTTGCGGCAGAAAGTAATGCGCGACCGCGATCGACGGATCCATCGCCCAGGCGCCGCCGGCGGCGCCGATGCCGACGCGGCTCATCGATTCGACGCCGCCGCCGATCGCCATTTGCTGCTGCCCGGACATGACCTGCGCCGAAGCGAAATTCACCGCATCGAGGCCCGAGGCGCAAAAGCGGTTGATCTGCACGCCGGCGACGCTGTCGCCGAAACCTGCGACCAATGCCGCAGTGCGCGCGATATCGGCGGCGGCCTCGCCGACCGGATCGACACAGCCCATCACCACGTCATCGACCAGAGCGGTGTCGAGATCGTTGCGCGTCTTGATTTCGCCGAGCGCCTGCGCCGCGAGATTGAGCGCGGTGACTTCGTGCAGCGCGCCGTCCGTTTTGCCGCGGCCGCGCGGCGTGCGCACGTGATCGTAGATGAAAGCCTCGGGCATGAATTCCTCTCCGTCCCCTCGTCCTTCCCGCGGGTGCGGGAATCCATAACCACGACCGGGATTATGGGTCCCCGCTGTCGCGGGGGCGACGCCGATATATCAAGGTTAGAATGCCTCCACCGGCAATGCCATGGTGCTCTCCGCGCCGGCTTTGATGCGGGCGAGATGCGCGGTCGAAGCCGGCAAAATGCGTTCCATGAAAAACCGTCCCGTCGTCAGTCGCTGCGCCATTCTCTCGTCGTTGCCGGCTTTCGCATTTTCGGTTTGCGCGGCTTGCGCGATCAAGCACCACATATAGCCGAGCGCGACCAGGCCGAAGAGGTGCATGTAATCGGTAGCGCCGGCGCCGGCATTGTCCGGACTGGCCATCGCATGCTGCACGAGCCACATGGTCGCCTCTTGCAATTCGCCGAGCGCCTTGCCGAGCGGCGTCACATAGGGCGACATCGCCGCATCCGCGCCGTGCTCTTTGATATAGGTTGCGACTTCGCCGAAGAAAGCCCGCAGCGCCCGGCCGCCGTCCTTGGGCAGTTTGCGGCCGACCAGATCGAGCGCCTGAACGCCGTTGGCACCCTCGTAGATCATGGCGATGCGTGCATCGCGCACAAACTGTTCCATGCCGTGTTCGGCGATATAGCCGTGGCCGCCGAACACCTGTTGTGCGGCGGCCGTATTGGCAAAGCCCTGATCGGTCAGCACGCCTTTGATCACCGGCGTCATCAGGCCGAGATGATCGTCGGCCGCCTCGCGGTCCTTGGCGTCTTGGGCGCGATGCGCGATGTCGCTTTTCAGCGCCGTCCAAAGCACCAGCGCCCGCGCCGCTTCGTTGAAGGCGCGGATGTTCATCAGCATGCGGCGCACGTCCGGATGCACGATGATGGGATCGGCCGGCTGGTCCGGGAATTTCGCGCCGGTCAGCGCGCGCCCGGCGCGGCGATCCTTGGCGTAGGCGGCGGCATTCTGATAGGCGACTTCCGACAGCGCGAGCCCCTGCAGGCCGACATTGAGCCGCGCCTCGTTCATCATGACGAACATGGCTTGCAGCCCGCGATTGGCTTCGCCCACCAGCCAGCCGGTTGCGCCATCGTAATTCATCGCGCAGGTGGCATTGCCGTGAATGCCCATTTTTTCTTCGAGCGAGCCGCAGCTCACCGCATTGCGCGCGCCGATGCCGCCGTCCGGCGCCGGCAGGAATTTCGGAACGATGAACAGCGAGATGCCCTTGGTGCCTGCCGGCGCGCCGTCGATTCGCGCCAGCACCAGATGCACGATGTTCGGCGCCAGGTCGTGCTCGCCGGCGGATATGAATATCTTGGTGCCGGTGATCTTGTAGCTGCCGTCCGGCTGCGGCGTGGCGCGGCTGCGCACCAGGCCGAGATCGGTGCCGCATTGCGGCTCGGTGAGATTCATCGTGCCGGCCCATTCGCCGCTCACCAGCTTCGGCAAATAAAGCGCTTTCTGTTCCGCCGAGGCATGGGTAAACAGCGCCGCGATCGCGCCCTGGGTCAGACCC
>DATHPQ010000060.1:0-2809 GCA_035483735.1 Xanthobacteraceae bacterium
ATCCTCCAGCTTGCGCTGTCGGGCCTGAGCATCGGCAGCATCTACGCGCTGGTTGGTCTTGCGCTGGTGCTGCCTTTCAAGGCGAGTGGCATCGTCAACTTCGCGCAAGGCGAGATCGTCACCTTCGGCGCCTATCTCGCCTTGATCCTCTCGGGTCTCGGCCTGCCTTATCTTGCGGTGGTGCCGCTCGTTCTCGTCGGCGCGGCCATGTTCGGCATGGCGACTGAACGATTGTTGATCCGCCCGATCGCAAACCAGCCGGAGTTCACGCTCGTCATCGTCACCTTTGCGATCGGCTTCATCATCAAGGCCGCGATCCGTCTGCACTGGCAGGACAATACGTTTTCGATCGATGCGCCCTTTGTCGGGCCGCCTCTGGTGCTTGGCGCGTTGCGGCTCAATCCGGCCTATCTCGTCTTTATCCTCGGCACCGTCGTGGTCGTCGCCGCGCTGTTCCTGTTCTTTGGCTACAGCAAATTCGGTAAGGCGATGCGCGCCACCGCGCTCGATCCGATCGCGGCCAAGCTGATGGGAATCCGCATCGGCTCAGTGTTCTCGGCCGCCTGGGCGCTCTCGACCATGCTCGGCGCCTTCGTCGGTCTGTTGTTGGCGCCGGTGATCGGAATCAATCCGGAGATCGGCCATCTCATTCTCAAAGGCCTGGTCGCGGCCGTGATCGGCGGCTTCTCTAGTTTGGGCGGTGCGGTCGTCGGCGGGCTGCTGCTAGGCCTGCTCGAAACCTATGCCGGAGCGTTCTTCGGCGCGACGTTCAAGAACCTGGTGCCCTTCGGGGTGCTCATTCTGCTGTTGCTGCTGCGTCCGCAAGGTCTTGCCGGCGCCTCCAGCGTAAGAAGGGTGTAGCGGTGCGCGCGCGTGTTCTGCTGATCCTTGCCGGTGTTGTGCTGCTTGCCGCGTTGCCGCTGGTCGCAACGAGCTATTACCTCTACCTCGTCGAACTCGCGATGATCAACGTCATCGTCGCCGTCGGCCTCAATCTGCTCAGCGGCAATTGCGGCCAGATCTCGCTCTGCAACGCGTCCTTTATGGGGATCGGCGCTTATTGCACGGCGTTGTGCACGACCCATTTCGGGCTATCGACGTTGATCGCGCTGCCCGCAAGCGTCGTCGTTTCCGCTTTGTTGGGTGCGGCGCTCGGCTATCCGGCGCGGCGACTGTCGGGGCTTTACCTCGCGCTGACGACACTCGGTTTTCTCGAACTGGTCGGCATCGTCATCGAGGAATTCCCCGAATACACCGGCGGCATTCGCGGGCTCAAGGTTGCCAAGCCGGATATTTTCGGCCTCTCGCTGCAGTCCAACGCCTCGCTCTATTTCTTCGTGTTTGTGCTCACGATTGCAGCTGTTGTGGTCGGCGCCAATGTTCAACGCTCGCGTTATGGCCGCGCCTTCGATGCCGTGCGGCAGAGCCCGTTTGCGGCGCAGGCGCTCGGCATTCCGGTCGCCCGCGTCAAGGTGATCGCGTTTTCGCTCAACGCCGCCTTTGCAGGTTTTGCGGGCGGATTGCTGTCGAGCGTCGTCGGCTTCATCGATCCGCCCGAGTTTGGCATCCTGACGTCGATCCAGCACATCACCTTCATCGTTGTCGGTGGACTGGGTTCGATCACAGGTTCGATCGTCGGCGCTGTCGCGCTGACCGCGTTGCCCGAAGCACTGCGCGGCGTTCAGGAATATGCCGAACTGATTTACGGTCTTATTCTGCTCGGTACGCTCTTGTTCTTGCCGAAAGGATTGGTCGGTCTCGCCGCCAGATTGGAGTTGCTGCGGCCCGCCAGGCCGTTGACCGAGCCGCCAGCGAAGCCAACTGCCAAGGAGCCCGTCTATGGCGCTCCTTGAAATCAACGCGCTCTCGGTTCGTTTCGGAGGCGTCGCCGCCGTGACCGATGTGTCGCTCGCGGTCAATTCTGGCGAGATCCACGGTATCATCGGCCCGAACGGCGCGGGCAAGACCTCGCTGATCAATGCCGTCACCGGTATGGTCGCCGCGCATTCGGGCTCGATCCGTTTTTCGGACAAGGAGATCGCCGGCGTCGCGCCGCATCTGATTTCATCGCTTGGACTCGGCCGCACCTTCCAGCACGTGGAGTTGTTCGGCGATCGAAGCGTTTTCGATAATGTCCTGACCGGATTCTACCGGCATCAGTCCTATGGCCTGTTGGCGGCCGCGTTTCGATTCGGAAAGGCCGGTCAATCCGAGCGCAAGACGCGCGAGCAGGCGCGCCTGCTGTTAGAGGCCTTCGATCTCACCGCTTACGCCGACACGCGGGCAGGGTTGTTGCCGTTCGGCATTCAGAAGCGTGTCGACATCGCGCGTGCGCTCGCCGCCGAACCGAAGCTGCTTTTGCTGGACGAGCCCGTCTCCGGCATGAGCGAATCGGAGGCCGAAGCCGCCGTGACGACCATGCGCAAGCTCGCCCGTGAGCACGGCATCACCCTGGTTGTCGTCGAGCACAACATGCACGTGCTGATGAATCTGGCCGAGCGCGTCACGGTGCTCAATCAGGGGCGCCTGCTTGCGAGCGGAACGCCAGCGGAGATGCAGGCCAATACCGCCGTGATCGAAGCCTATCTGGGAGACGCCGCATGAGCCTGCGTCTCACCGGATTCTGCGCCGGCTATGGCCGCGTTCCCGTGGTGCGCGAAATCAACCTCGATATCGGAGAGGGGCGGATCGTCGGCCTGCTTGGCGCCAACGGCGCCGGCAAGACCACCCTAATGCGCGCGGTGTCCGGCCTCGCGACAATGCAGGGCGGCCGTATCGAATTTGCCGGCAACGATGTCACAAGTCTGTC
>DATHPQ010000061.1:0-16060 GCA_035483735.1 Xanthobacteraceae bacterium
GCGGGCGCAAAGCCTTGCACCAGATGGATATTGAGCGGCTCGCCGCCCCTGGCGCGGATCTTGGCGAACATGTCCTTGAGATACGGATCGGTCGGATCAGGCAGCGCCGGCAGGCGCGATACGCTCGCGTCTGTGACGGACGCATCCTTGGCCGGTGTGTCGCCGCCGTAGAGCGGTGCCGCAAACAAAGCCGCGATCGATACCGCGGCACAAAAAATCAATCTGCGCATGCTGCGTTCCTTGGTGTCGTCGTCGCGAACGCCATTAAACAGGTTCGCAAGCGACAACGAAACCCGCGGCTAACGTACAACTTCGCTCGGCCCGCCCGGACCTTTGCTCGTGGGCTGCAGTGCTTTGGCGGCGGCGATGTCGGCCGCGGCACCGGCGCTGTCGCCGGCTTTCAGTTTCGCCTCGGCGCGCCGGATCAGCGGCGTGGCGTCGTTCGGGTTGAGCTTGATCGCCTCGCCGAAATCGGCGATGGCGGCGATATAGTCGTTCCGCTCGGCATCGATCATGCCGCGGCGCGTATAAGCCAGCTCGTCATGCGGATCGGCGGCGATGGCCTTGGTGAATTGCGCACTGGCCCCGTCGTAATCGCCTTTGGCATCATAGATCAGGCCGAGATTGATATAGGGCGTCGATTTCTGTCCGTTGAGCGCGATGGCTTGATTGAAATCGGCGATGGCAAGATCGAATTCGCGCCGCGCCAGATGCACCGTGCCGCGGTTGTTATAGCCGTCGGCAAAATTCGGATCGATCGCAAGTGCCTGGTTGAAGTCGGCGAGCGCATGGTCGAGATCGCCCTTGAGCTTATAGGCCGTGGCACGATCGTTATAGGCGCCGGCGTCTTTCGGGTTGAGCTTGATCACCTCGCCGAAATCGGCGGCGGCACGGTCGAATTCGCGCTTGTTGAGAAACGCGAAGGCGCGGTCGTCGAACCCTGTCGCGTCGATCGGATCGCCGCGAAATGCGGCTTCGCCGTCGCAGCCGTTGCGCAGCACGGCGCAGGTCTTGGCGTTCGCCGCGCCGGCCACGCTGCGGCACTGATCGAGCGCCAGCGCGTCGGCGGCTTTCCTGTTCTCGGCGAGCGAGAGTCCGGCGCCATGCGGATTAAGCTTGGCGTCCTGCGCCAGCGAAAAGCAGCGGTCGTGAAATGTGCCGATGATCTTGCAGGCCTTGTGGGCGTTGTCTGATGCCGGCGATAGTGCGCATTCGGCCATGGCCTGCCCGACGACCCGGCCCGGATCGAAGTCGTTGTAATGCGCGCCGAAAGCGAGCCCGTCGGCGGCGACGGTATCGGTCTGCCCGATGGCAATGGCGCCCTCGGCGTCGGCGGGACGCGAATATGGGCCGGCTGCCAAGAAGGAGATCGCGGCCATCAAGAGCGGTTTGCCGAGCCCGCTTCTGCGCATGGCTCACCCCCAGTTTCCTCTGCGGCATTAGACGCAACAACAGGCATTTGGGTTCTATGCAATGGCGTTTTACATGCCGGCCATTCGCCTTTTCGGGCCGATGCGATATGAGCATTTGACGACGCATGATCTTATTGGAAAACCGGCTTCCACCCTCGGATCAAGTCCAAGGGCATGCTTTTCCGGATCATGCGTTGGAAGAAAAACCTGGGGTGGTCTCGACCATGGACGTTTTCGAAGCAGTCGATTCCCGCATTTCCTGCCGCTGGTTTCTCGACAAGCCGGTCGATGCCGCGATCGTTCGCGACCTGATCGGGCGCGCCGCGCGCGCGGCCTCTGGCGGCAATCTGCAGCCCTGGCAGGTCTATGCGCTCGCCGGCGGTCCGCTTGCCGAATTGAAACGGCAGGTCGCCGACTACATCGCCGAACGCGATCCGCGCCACGTCGATGCCGAGTATCCGATTTATCCGAAAACCATGTGGGAGCCGTACCAATCGCGCCGCGAGGAGCACGGCGTGCAGCTCTACGGCGCACTCGGCATCGACCGCAGCGACGCCGCGGCACGGCTCAAGCAATACAGCCGCAATCTCGAATTCTTCAACGCCCCGGTGGCGCTGTTCATCGCCGTCGACCGCAATCTCGGGCCGGGCCAATGGGCCGATCTCGGCGGCTATATCCACGCGCTGATGTTTCTCGCGCGCGGCTACGGCCTCGACACCTGTGCGCAGGAATCCTGGGCGCGCATGCATCACGTGGTGCGGCCGTTCGTGAAAATGCCGCCGGAGCAGATGCTGTTCTGCGCTTTCGCCATCGGCTATGGCGACCACAAGCATCCGGCCAACAGCTTTCGCTCACCGCGCGCCGAGCCGCAGGAGTTTTGCCAATTTTTTGGATTTGATTGATTGCGCACGCGCCCCGCTCCGCAACTGCTACGCTTGCTGAGCCCGCCGCCGCGACGGGTCAAAGGTGATCGATGGAATTGCCGCCTCTACTACGCCTGGCTGTCGATCGCGCGCTGAGCGGCACGGCGCTTGCTGATCTCGCCGCGTCGGCCGCGGCACTGTCACAGCGCTACCGGGACGAGCGGCGCGACGGCAGGCTTCACGTCGCCAGCGCTCAGGATGCGCTCGCTTATCTCGCGGTGCGCCTGCCGGCGACCTATGCGGCGGTGCGCACAAGCTTTGCCGCGCTCGCGCAGGCCCGCCCGGATTTTGCGCCGAAGACCGCGCTCGATATCGGCGCCGGCCCGGGTACTGCATTGTGGGCGGCTGCCGACTGCTGGCCCGATCTCGAAGACGCTTTGCTTGTCGAGGCGAGCCCGATTTTCCGAGCCTGCGGCGAGCGGCTTGCGGCGGAGGCGCAGCAGGCGGACCTCGTGCCGCACGTGACTTGGCGCACCACTTGGCGCACCGCCGATGTGGGCGTGGATGCGATCGATTGTGCGCCGCGCGATCTGGTCATTCTGGCCTATGCGCTGAACGAACTTGACGCGGACGTTCGGCAGTCGGTCTTGACGCGGCTGTGGCGGGCGACCGCCGATACGCTCGTCATCGTCGAGCCCGGAACGCCGGCCGGGTGGCAGCGTATCCTTGCCGCCCGGCGCCAGCTGATCGCGGCCGGCGCGCATGTGATCGCGCCATGCCCGCATGCCGACGAATGTCCGCTTGTGCCGCCGGACTGGTGCCACTTCGCCGCGCGCGTTGCCCGCTCGCGCTTGCATCGGCAGGCCAAGGGCGCGGAGGTTCCTTGGGAGGACGAGAAATTCAGTTATGTCGCGGTCTCGCGCGTGTCGGCACTGGGCCTCGGAGCGCGCGTCATTGCCCGTCCGCGCAAAGCCAGCGGCCGTGTCACCTTGAAACTTTGCCGTCCCGATGGATCGGCCGGCGATCAGTTGTTTTCGCGCCGTGACGGTGCGCCGTTCAAGCGCGCCTGGCGCAGCGATTGGGGCGCTTCGCTGTAGTGCATGATCCCAGATGCGGCGCGACCAGCCAGGCACCCAGCGACACCGGACAGGCAACGCTCACTCGATCTTCACATTCGCCGCCTTGATGACCTCCTCCCATTTGGCCGAGTCCTTGCGCAGAAATTCGGCAAAGGCGTCGCGTGGCCCCGGTATTGGCTGCACCGCGAAGGGCTCAAGATACTTGTTTTGGAATTCGGGATCGCTGACGATCTTTTGCACATCGGCGTTGACCTTCTCGATGATGGCAGCAGGCGTGCCCGCCGCAGCAAACAGCCCGAACGATACGCTCGCCTCGAATCCCGGAACGGTCTCGGCGATGGTCGGCACGTCGGGGAATTGCGGCACCCGCCTCTCGCTGCCGAAAGCGAGCATCTTCAGCTTTCCGGCGCTCACGGAATTCAGCGCCACGGATGGGCCCATGATCACCGCGTCGATGTGTCCGGCGATCACGTCAGTCAGCGCGGGTGCCGAGCCGCGATAGTGCACCGCCGTTATGTCGATGCCGGCGAGATTCTCCAGTTCGAGCCCGGCGACGTGCAGTGCAGTGCCGATTCCGGCCGTGCCGAAGGTCAAGGCCCCGGGCTTCTTCTTGGCGAGCGCGATCAGGTCGCTCACCGAATTGACCGGCAGCGACGGATTCACCAGCAGCGCTGTCGGAATGGTGCCGTAGCCGGCGACCGGGACGAAGTCCTTCTCCGCGTCATAGCCGAGCTGGTCTATGCCATAGAGATGCGGTTGGGTGGTGTAGAAGCCGATCTCCGAAGCGAGCAGCGTGTAGCCGTCATGCGCGGCCCGCGTCACGTACTGGGTCGCGATCGTGTATCCGGCGCCGCCCCGGTTCTCCACGATCACGCTCTTTTTCCACATCTCCGACAGACGCTGCGCGATGGCGCGGGTGAGCGTGTCGGTCAAGGCGCCCGGTGCCGAGGTCACCACGATGGTGACATTGCGGTCGGGGTAGGTCTGCGCGAGCGCAGCGGGGCTCGCGACCAGGCAGGCGAGCAGAAACACGCAGCTAAGCACGGCGGCGATCGCTTGCTCCGACACAAATTGAGCCATGCGACGCATCGTCGGTCCTCCCTGTCATCAGCGAGCGCGCATGGGCAGTGCGGGCACGACGCTCATCTTTTGTTGCATAGTGTTGAGGCAGGTTTAGTGTTGGGGCAAGTTGCGGAATGAAGCATGTTTAGTCTCTGCACGCATAACAGTCTCGGTACGCAGTCTTTAGGCGCATAGCAGTCTTGGCGCGCACAAGTCTTGGCGCATAACGACCACGACGTGCCGAACGGGGAGTGAAACAGATGAACCAGATCCAGCCGATCCAAACCGCGCCGGTTCAAGCCGAGCGAATTCAAGCCCGGCCGATTCAAGACCGGGCGATTCAGGTGCGGCGGGTCGCGCATGCGACCTTGTCGACGCCAGACCTGGACAAACAGGTCGATTATTGGACCGGCGTTGTCGGCCTTCATGTCGTCGCGCGCGAACCCAAACGGGCAGTTCTGGCAGCGCCGTTGGGCCAAGAGGCCATCGTGCTGGAGGCGGGCGACCATGCCGATCTGTCGCGCATTGCCTTTCAAGTCGCGCCTGGCAGCGATCTTGGAAGCTTGGGCAAAGCGCTGGCAGACGCCGGGATCAGCTACGAGCAGCGCTCGGACCCGACGCCGGGCGTGAAGCAGGTGCTCGCCTTCACCGATCCGAAAGGAACGACGGTCGAGCTGTTTTCGGACTACGGCTTCCACCCGGTCGCAGCCGCCGGCGGCGGGGTCAATCCGCTTAAGCTCGGTCATGTCGCCTCCCGCGTAACCGACGTCGCGAAGGTAGCGAAATTCTACGAGGAGATTTTGGGTTTTCGCGTCTCGGACTGGGTCGGCGACCACTTCGTCTTCATGCGCTGCAGCGTCGACCACCACGCCGTGAATTTCGTCCGTTACGACACACCGCGCCTGCATCATGTTGCCTTCGAGGTGAAGGACTGGGCCGAAGTGCAGCGCTCCGTCGAGATACTCCAGCGCAACAAGATCCCGCTGGTCTGGGGTCCGCTCCGCCACATCGTCGGCCACAATATCGCGGCCTATCACCGCAACAGCGACGATCTGCGCGTCGAATTCTACTGCGAGATGGACCTCATGTATGACGAGGCTCTCGGCTACTGGCAGCCGCGCCCATGGCACGAAGAGACGCCGCTTTATCCCAAGCACTGGCCGAAAGAGACCTGGCGCAGCGCCTGGGGTTTCGGCTCGCACGGCACATTCCCGGGCTATCCATAAGCGGATGCCTCGGCGGCGACCTGCGGCGATCGTTATTTGCAGCCGTTCCCGCGCGGGCAATTCCGGCGTAGGGCTTTGATTTAGTAAGAGAAAACTAACCTCGCCAATAGAACGCCGTCTTTCATCCGCAAAGTTTCCCTTGTGTGTCTCATATTTGCCCGCCTTTGGCGGCTGTCTATTGGCGGGTACGGGACAGGTGTCTTTTTGCCAAAGCGCGTTCGAAGGGCCGGCGCTCGCCGCCGCGCGGTGCGCTTTGCCGCAAACAGGGGACACGGCAGACGATGGGGACATGGTAAATGAAGAGATTATCGATTGTTTTTGCGTTCTTTGCCGCCCTCATTTCTTCTCCGGTTCATGCCAAGACATTCGTCGGTGTGTTGTGGCCGATGTTCGGGCCCTTGCCGGCGATCGGGCTCGTCGAACTGACTGCTGAAATCAAAATGATGCCCGACGTCGAGGTCCACACCTATCTGCATCAGGAGTGGCCGGATCTGGTCAACGACCTCGCCCATCAGCCCGAGGGAACGCGCTCGATCATAATCGGCTACAGCCTCGGAGCGAACGCCACGTCCTGGGTGGTGAACAAATCGAAATATGTCGACCTCGTCATCGCGCTGCAGCCGTCGATGCTGAGCTGGAATCCGGTCATCACCGGAAAAGCCGGGCGGATCGTCGAAGTCTACAATCCGAACGTGTGGATGACGATGGGCGGGATGGGATCGAAGAAGCTCGAATGGCAAGGCGGCAATATCGAATACATTGCCAACAATGACTCCCATCCCGGCGCGCAATTCAATCTCGATTTTCGCAATCTGGTGAAAACCGAGATCGCCAGGATGTCGACGCCGGATCGGACGGAGGTTGCGCAAGCCGCATCGGCCAAGCTGAACCAGCTCGCCGCGGCTGAACCGCCGCCGCCGGCCATCAAGCCGCTCGCATTCGCCGAGGAGCCTCCGCAAAAGCTTGCGAAGGGCGCGCCGCCGCCGCGCGCCGACGATCCTCTCGCATTTGCCGAGCAAGGATCGCAAAAGCAAGGACAGCAAAAACTCGCCAAACTCGATCCGCAGCCTAAGGCGCCCAAGCCGCAGCCGGTCGCGCGCGAGCAGACGACCAATCGCTCGCCGAAAGATCTGGCTTTCCTCGACAGGTTATCAGGCGCGGTCAATGCCGGCGCGCTGCCGCTCAAGCACAAGCTGACGGTTGCCGACATGGCGCACTATGCGCAGAAAACCTACGTTCCATCTGGCAGCGTGAACGGCAACGCGGACACTTCAGGCGACGTCTTGCTCGCCGTCGCGACTGATCCCGATCGCGGCGCGCTGGGCGGCCAATGCGATTGTGCTTTCGCCAAATCGGACGGTAGTGCCGACAGCGACAGTGCGATGTTTCGTCAAACGAGCCTTGCCCAGCAAGACTAACAAGGATCTCGCGCGTGCCGCGCGAGACCGTCTAGCTGAGAAATACCTGGATCAGGTCGTTGCCCAGATAAAGCAGGCCGACCACGCTGAGCGCCGCCACCAGCCCGGTGAACGTGGCGCATAATTTGGCGCCCCAGGCGAACGCCGTGTGCCACCAGGTCTTGCGCGGATAGTTCGAGGCGCTGCGCCATATCGCCCACGCGACAAACGGTAGCGCGAGCGCCGCCAAGGTGAACACCGCGATGATGAAGCCCACAACAAACAGGTCGGGGGCGCCGGACCAGAACAGCATGGCCGCGCCGGTGACGAGCCAAATCAAAGTCAGCGGAGTTCCAATGAGCCAGTAAACGCGCCACAGCGCGATCTGGCCGGTGGCCAATTTCGCAAGGAATTTCATGAATCATGCTTAGCAGGCGCGGTGTGGCTCGTCGCGGCCCTGCGACCAAGTTTCACCACGAAAACGCCGCGAGCCACAATTTCACCCACTATGAATGGGTACGCTTGAACGCTATCCTGGGTTTCGGGGTTTCGCGGATAGGACGAGTCACGCGACTAGTCTCGGCGCGTCGTAAAAACTGTAGCCCTGTGTAGCCTGGACAGGCCGGCGCTATCGGCGCCCGCCCGGCTGTCCTTATCTATCGGGCGCCGAGATAAAGCTCATGATGCGAACCAAGCAGATGCGAACCAAGCTGATGCGAACCAGGTCTATCGCAGCCGTTTTGGCCGTCCTTTTGATCGCGACGAGTGTCAGCACCGCCCGCGCGCAACAGCCCGGCGCGGTGCACGGACGCGCCTATCTGTTCTATGGGCTGGTCGCCATGATCGATTGGGGCATGGACCAGCTCGCGGCACGTATCAACCGCACCGGCGTCCTCGCGACCACCAATGGCCACATGACTTGGCGCTCGGTTGCCGATCAAGCCATCGCCGATTACCGCCGCGATCCGAAACCGATTTCCGTGGTCGGCCACTCCGCCGGCGGCGATTCCGCCGTGCAATTCGCCGAAGCGCTCGCCGCCGCGCACGTGCCGGTGGCGCTGCTGATTACTTATGACCCCAACCGGACGGCCGGCAGCATTCCGGCCAATGTCGAGCGCTATATCGACCTCTTCCAGTCCTCCAACATTCTCGGCGGCGGCGATCTTCCGGCCGGGCATGGTTTTCACGGCCATTACGCCAGCTTCAACCTCAATAACCGCTCGGAAATCATCCATGTGAACATGGACAAGTTCGACGGCATCCAGGCGCAACTGGCCGCCAAGATCCGGTCGGCGGCTGCGGGCGGCGGCGAAACTGTGCCTTTGCACGTTGTGTTTCCGTCGACCGGGCCGATCGAACTGTGGGATTCCGGCGTGCCGGTCCAGGCGCGGGCCGGCGACACGGTGCAATCGCTCGCGACGGCCTATCATGTGCCGGCCTGGGCGGTGGCGCAGATCAATCAGAAGGCGGAAAATGCTTCGCTCAGCGAGGGCCAGCGCGTCGTCATTCCGCGCTATCTCGGCCAGAAGCTGGCGATGCGGTCGGGTTCGCCCGAGACATCGAGCCCGACGCCGAGTGCGGCGCCGGCCGCGAACTCGGAATCCGGCTCGAATGCGGCGCCTGCCGCGAACGCAGAGTCCAACTCGGCGTCCGGCTCTTCACCGAGTGACGCGACGGGTTCCGCTTCGGCGCCAAGCGATGCGTCGAATCCGCAATCGGGCTCCGCGCCAAGTTCTGCACTAAGTTCTGCACCCAGTGCAGCTTCAAGTTCAGCGGCGGCCGCGAGCTCGGCGCCAAGCCCCGCGCCAAGCCCCGCGTCGAGCGCCGCCTCGAATCCCGCCGCGATTAATCAGTGATCTCTTGAAGTTATGGCTTTCGTTTGCTGCCTCACGGCAGCAAATGCTATGATTTTGCGAGAAACAACCGCCAGAGCAGGCGTCCATCAAGGCGTCCAAGGAAAGCGACGATGACTCTCACAGCCCTCGGCTATGTCGGCATCCGCAGCAAGAACATCGACGATTGGGCAGACTATGGAACGCGCTTTCTCGGCATGCAGCTTGTCGACAAGAGCCGCGGCACGCTCGCTTTGCGCATGGATGACCGCAAGCAGCGGGTGATCATTCATACTGACGAAGACGAAGGTCCGTCGTTCTACGGCTGGGAAGTGGCCGATGCCGCGGCGCTCGACGCGCTCGCGGCGCATCTGGAAAAATCCAACGTCAAGGTCGCGCGCGGATCGCGGGCGCTCGCCGATGAGCGCCGGGTGAAAGATCTCATCGTTTTCTCGGATCCGATCGGCAATCGGCTCGAAGTGTTTCACGGCGCCGAAGTCGCGTCCGAGCCGTTCAAGCCCGGCCGTTCGATCTCCGGTTTCCGCACTGGGCCGCTCGGCATGGGGCACGCCGTGCTCACCGCGGAACGCATCGACGATGTCGTGCCGTTCTACACCGAGATCCTCAATTTCAAGCCGAGCGACTACATCCTAAAGCCGTTCAAGGCCTATTTCTTCCATATCAATGCGCGCCACCACAGCCTTGCCTTCATCGACACCGGCAAGAACGGCATCCATCACATGATGTTCGAGGTCTGCTATCTCGACGATGTCGGGCAGGCCTATGATCTGGCGCTGCGGAAGCCGGAAATGATCGGCACCACGCTCGGCCGCCACGTCAACGATCACATCACGTCGTTCTATTCCTATTCGCCGTCGCAGTTTTTGGTGGAATACGGCTGGGGCGGCCGCAGCATCGATCCGGCGAATTGGACGCCGCATGAGCGCGGCGAAGGCCCGAGCCTCTGGGGTCACGACCGCATGTGGCTTACGCCGGAAGGCCGCGAAGAGGCGCGCGATATGCGCATGACGAGCGCCGCTTCCGGCGCCCGCGAGCCGGTCAATGTGATGGACGGCAATTATCTGCGCGCGGCCGACGTGTGCCCGTGGTGGAATGCCAACGTCCCGGCACGCAAGGCCGGGTAGAGACAGCGATTGACGTTGCCTCGGCGAGGTTAGTTGTCTTTTTCGTCGCAATCCCACAATCTTCGGCAGATGACAGATGCCCTCTCTCAAGGGGGCATTATCGACGGAGTAAAATTCATTGACTGCGTCCGGCGCACAATCAGGCTTACCTCCCGCGCCACAGGCGGTGGTCCAGGCGTTGACTCGTGCCGCGATCTTTATCGTCGCAACGGTCAACCCTGGCAGCGCGAGTGTTGAGGCAGTCCGGTCGTTTTGCGGCGACCTCCCGGCGCTGTTACGCGCCGTCGGTTTCCGCGATATCGAAGGGAACCTCTCCTGCGTGATGGGGATTGGGTCGGACGCGTGGGACCGGCTCTTTGGCCAACCGCGGCCCGCCGAACTGCATCCTTTTCGGGAAATCAAGGCCGGCTCGCGTCATGCGGTCGCCACCCCCGGCGATCTCCTCTTTCACATTCGCGCCAAGCGCATGGATCTGTGTTTCGAGTTGGCGACGCAAATCATGGCGCGGCTCGGCGAGGCGATTTCCCCTGTCGATGAAGTGCATGGCTTTCGCTATTTCGACGACCGCGATCTCATCGGCTTTGTCGATGGCACGGAGAACCCAACGGCGCAAACGGCGATCGATGCCGCTTATCTGGGCCCTGAAGACGCCCTCTTTGCTGGCGGCAGCTACGTGATCGTGCAAAAGTACCTGCACGACGTCGCCGGTTGGAACACGCTGTCCACCGAAGCCCAGGAGCGCATTATCGGGCGCACCAAACTTTCGGACATCGAACTCGACGATGCCGTGAAGCCGACATCCGCCCACAATGCACTCACGACCATCGTCGAGGATGGTAAGGAAATCAAGATCATCCGCGACAACATGCCGTTCGGCCGCGTTGCCGAGAAGGAGTTCGGCACCTATTTCATCGGCTACGCGCGTTCGCCGCGAACGATCGAGCAGATGCTGGAAAATATGTTTGTCGGTCGTCCTCCCGGCAATTACGATCGTCTGCTCGATTTCAGCTTCGCGAAGACCGGTAATCTGTTCTTCGTGCCGTCCGCGACTTTTTTGGAAAACGTCGGCAACGACACTCCGCCCGCCGGGCAAGGACTTTCGGCCGCGCCTGCCCTTGCGCCGCCACAGCCGGTGTCGAAACGCGACGGTTCGCTCGGTATCGGTTCGCTTAAAGGAGATGACGGCTCATGAATAACCTTCACCGCGAGCTTGCCCCGATATCCGACGCCGCCTGGTCGCAGATCGAGGAAGAAACATCGCGCACCATCAAACGCTACCTCGCCGGCAGGCGCGTCGTCGACGTGCAGGGTCCGAGCGGCGTCGCTACCCCCGGAATCGGCACCGGCCATTTGCGCAATGTCGCGGCGCCGGGAAACGGAATCCTGGCGCGGCAGCGCGAGATCAAAGCGCTCGTCGAACTGCGCGTTCCTTTCGAACTCGATCGCCAACAGATCGACGATGTCGAGCGTGGCGCCGACGACTCGGATTGGCAGCCCGCGAAAGACGCGGCACGGCTTTTGGCCTTTGCCGAAGACCGCGCGATCTTCGAAGGCTATGCCGCCGCCGGCATCGGTGGCGTCCGCGAGGGAACCAGCAATCCGGTGATGCCGCTTCCGGCCGATATCCGTGCCTATCCGGACGCCATCGCCCAGGCGCTCAGTCAGTTGCGGCTCGTCGGGGTCAATGGTCCCTATTCAGTGTTGCTGAGTGCCGATGCCTATACAGGGCTGAGCGAGACCAGCGACCACGGCTATCCGGTCCTGGAGCACATCAAGCGCCTCGTCGACGGACAAATCATCTGGGCTCCGGCGATTTCCGGCGCATTTGTGCTTACGACGCGCGGCGGCGATTTCGGCCTGTATATCGGTGAGGATGTGTCGATCGGCTACCTCAGCCATGACGATAAGACGGTCCGGCTTTACCTTGAGGAGACGTTTACTTTCCTCTTATTGACGACGGAGGCATCCGTCGCATTGACTGCCCCGGAAACAAAAGCGGACAGCAGACATCGCAAATCATGACTACACGCCCCTAGTCTGTTGGGGACTGTTGCGAATCTCTACGGAGTTCAAAAAAGAGAGCTGGGCGGGCCCAATGCCATCCAACGGCGCTGTCCTTAATTCGACGCGCGCTTCATGGCGCTCCAGGTGCCGTAGCACGCATTGCCGCCGGCGCTCCAGCGGCCGCCGCCGCTCGCGCCGCGCAGCCGGCCGTAGCCGGTGGCGCTCTGGCCGCTTTTGCTCACGGTGACGGCGATGCCGCCGCTCGCCACCACGACGCCGGAAATCTGATAGCTGAAATCGTTGTCGGCCTGCCGAACTTGGCCGCCGATAATGCGCGCCGGATAGCGGTAGCTCGGATCGCAAGGGCCGGCCTCGGTGCGGATCGATACGCTCCACAACCCGTCATAAGCGCTCGATCGTCCCCGCTTCGCCGCCTCCGACGGCGTCGCGGCCGTTGCCAAAAACACGCCGGTCACTGCAATCGCCGTCAGAACGCTCAGCTTGCTCATTTGCTCGCTCCGGGGTCGCTTGATGTGGCTTTATCGCTGCCATTTGGTTGAATTGTGGATTGAGTGGCCGCGCTGCCCGGAAAAGACGGCGGCTCTCTGGCGAACGCATTGCCGCTTTTGCCCAGGTCGTAGCCGGTCTGAAACAGCGCCTTCATGTAATCGGGGTCGAAGGCGCCGCGGCTCGGCGCGTTGAAATTTGCCGGAATGCTGGCGACGTTGAAGCCGATGCCGCTGTTCTTGGCCGCGATAAAAGCGCGGTCGAGCATCAGGCGGATATCGGTCTTCACCGCCATGCCGACCGACTGCGCGAGAATCGTCGGCGTCGATCGCTCGACAACCTGAAAGTCGGGCTGCAGCCCGCTATTGACCACGACATAAAGCTCGGTCGCCGGAATCGTGTAGCCGCTGTTGCTTTCCGTCAGCGCCGGTGGCGCGACAAAGAACTGTCCGCCGACGCCGCCGTCGACATGCATCTCGGAAAATTTCTTGCCGTTGCCTTCGACGTCGATCAGCACCGGCGGAAAAGCGCCGGGAATGCTGCCGGAGGCGAGCAGCACGCTGCGGAACAGGTTCAGCGCCGCGTCGTCCTGGCCGTGATCGGCGGCGTGGGCCGCGATGGCGCCCATGTTCCAGACCACCGAGCGTTCGGCATCGAGATCGGTAGTGACGACGAACAGCCGCCGGCCGCTCTTATAGGCGGTGGCGATATCGGCGAGCAGCTCCGGCGTGATCTGCTTCTTGATCAGGTCGCGCAACGGCCAGGTGTCGAGAAAGCTCTCGCCGGTGCCGCCGACTTCAAAAATATCGGCAGCAGTGGTTTGCGTGTACAGCGCCCGCAGGGTCGCATCGTATTTTGGGCCGGCAAACATGAACGGCGCCATCAGCGCGCCGGCGCTCACGCCGGTAACGACGGCATAATCCGGCCGGTGTCCGCCCGCGCTCAATCCAGTGACGAGGCCTGCGCCGAAGGCGCCGTCGGCGCCGCCGGTGGAAAGAATGAGCCACGGTCCGGGCTGCGCCGGCAAAGCTTTGGTGAAGTCGGCAAGCGAGTCGGCGAAGAAGCGAGCATCCGGCATGCCTGGAATGCCGGCAACCGCATCGTCCTCGGCGGTAAACGGCGTGCGCGGCGGAAATTTCGATGCCTGAGCCGCCGGCGCGGGCGCCTGCGGCGTGCCAACCGGTGTGCCAGGAGCGATCTTCGCCTGTGGCGCCGGCGGTTTCTTCGGCTTCGCGCTCTGCGCGTAGGCGGCCGATCCAGCAAACGGCTGCGGCAGTTGCAATGTTAGCACCGCCGCGAAAACGGCGGCGCCGCATGTGAAGATGGTCCGGGCTGTCGCCTTGCTCATTGTCTCGTTCATCGTGGAGTGAGTGTCCGAAAGTCGCTGGAAGGTTCGGATCTAATACGCGTTCGCAACGCACTGGAGGGACGGCACGGAATCGCAACTCTACGAACCGCAAATATGACCGGCCTTTACCAACGTCAATCGGGCTGAATTCCAAGCGAACGGCTGCCGCAAAATCGCCTTTCAGCGCCGCAATTCCACCTCATAGAGCATCAATTGCCACGCGCAATTGCTAAATGCCCACTTGCCACTTGTCTGTTACGGGCCCGCGACGTTGCCGCTCAGACTTCCGGCAAAAGCGGCGGATATGCGTAGGTAATCCGGTCAGGCGTGACGGTCGGCGACGAATCGTGCGCCTTCGACGAGTATCGCCGCACTGGGGCCAAATGTCGCGAGCGCATTTTCGGCGTCCGCGACGAGCTCCTGCAGGCGCGCTTTGGCGCCGGCAAGGCCGAGCACGCTGACAAAGGTGGCTTTGCCGGCCGCGGCGTCCTTGCCGGTCTGCTTGCCGACCAGCGCCGGATCGCCTTCGATGTCCAGAAGATCGTCGGCGATCTGGAATGCTTCGCCGACCGCCGAACCGTAACGTTCGAGTGCGTCACGCTGTTGCGGTTTGGCGGACGCGAGAATGCCGCCGGCCTCGCAGCCGAAGCGCAACAGCGCGCCGGTTTTCATCGCCTGCAACATCTTGACGTCGGACACGCCGCGGTTCTGCACGCCGAAGCGGCCCTCGGCGGCGAGATCGAGCATCTGGCCGCCGGCCATACCGCCGACGCCCGATGCGCGCGCCAGCGCCATGACCAGTTCGATGCGCACGCGCGGGTCGGCATGGGTCTCTGGCCGCGACAGGATATCGAAGGCGAAGGTGAGCAGGCCGTCGCCGGCCAGGATCGCGGTCGCTTCGTCGAACGCCTTGTGCGCGGTCGGCTGGCCGCGCCTTAAATCGTCGTTGTCCATGGCCGGCAGGTCGTCATGCACCAAGGAGTAGCAATGCACGCATTCCAGCGCCGCGCCCGCCATCAAGGCATTTGGCCGCGGCACCTCGAACAGGGCTGAGCTTTCCACCACCAGGAACGGCCGGAAGCGCTTGCCGCCGTTGAGGCACACATAGCGCATCGCCTCGATCAGCCGCGCCGGCCGGCTCAATTCGCCCTGTTCGGGCGTCGCCGCCAAAAGCCGGTCGAGCAAAACCTCGATATCGGCGGCCACCGCATCGAGGCGCGAGAGAAAGGGGCTGTTTTTGTCGTTCATTGCGTCATTAACCAGCGGTTCCGCGACCCTGCCGGGTCCTATATTTGGTCCTACATTTACGGGATAACGATGGGTCCGATCGGGAAGGGCTATCTGTGGCCAACGACCTTATAGCGTCAATGGTGCTGGCGATCTGGCTGTATCTGCTCGCGGCGCGGGGCGGATTCTGGCTGGCCGACCAGCGCGATGACGACGGCCCCGGATGGGACGGACCATGGCCCGCGGTTGCCGCCATTATTCCGGCGCGCGATGAGGCCGCCTGCGTCGGCGAGACCATCGCCTCGCTGATCCGGCAGAATTATGCGGGCGCGCTCCATGTGATCGTGGTCGACGACCAGAGCCGCGACGGCACCGCGCTTGTCGCCCGCGACGCCGCGGCCGCGCTCGGCGCCGCCGAGCGCCTCACTGTCGTGCCGGGGCGCGTGTTGCCGGCGGGGTGGACCGGCAAGTTGTGGGCGCAGCAGCAAGGCGTCGAGCTTGCCGAGACCATGCCGCTTAAGCCGGACTACCTGCTCTTCACCGATGCCGACATTGTCTATGAGCCGGATGTGCTCACAGGCCTCGTCGCCCGCGCGCAAGCGGGCGGTCTCGTTCTCACCTCGCTGATGGTAAAGCTGCGCTGCGAAAGCTTTGCCGAGCGGCTGTTCATCCCGGCCTTCATTTTCTTCTTTCAGATGCTTTACCCGTTCGCCTGGGTCAACGATCCACGTCGTACGACAGCAGCCGCGGCCGGCGGCTGCATGCTGGTGCGCCGCGATGCGTTGGGCGCGGCCGGCGGCATGGCGGCGATCCGCGACGCCTTGATCGACGACTGCGCGCTTGGAAAAAATCTCAAAAGTTTCGGCCCGATCTGGCTCGGCTTGACCGCGCGCGTGCACAGCATCCGCGCCTATCCGAAGATCGCCGATATCCGCCGCATGGTCGCGCGCACTGCCTA
>DATHPQ010000062.1:0-33685 GCA_035483735.1 Xanthobacteraceae bacterium
CCGTCGGTGCCCTCGGGATAAGTCACCATCCAGCGTTGCGACGTTGCGTCGTAAAAATATTTGGTCTGCGGGATCGGCGCCGCATGACCGTTGGGTTCGTCGGTGATCGTACTCTGCGGCGAATTGACGACGTAGAGCGACACGCCGCCCGGCGAGCCGACTTGTACGGTCTCGACCGTGACGCCATCCGGAAAACGCGCATCGTCGTTAGCCGCCGTCACCGTTATTCGCAACGCGCTCAGGTGCCAAAAGGAGAAGCGATACTTTGCATCCACATACCGGCTCATCGGGTGGTGGACCGTCGGGGCAAGCTCCACGTCCGCGGCGCGCACGAGAACCGCGGGAAGAGCGACGGCAATCGCGACGACGAGGCAAGCAACGCTGCGGCCGGTGAAGGTCATTGTGCCAGTATCACCGGAATCCGCGTGGCTTGAAACAGGTCTTTGGCCGGTTCGTGTCCTAGCTCACCGCCGCGCGCCACGCGCCGACTGCCGGCACCGGCAAGCCCAAATTTTCTCGCAGCGTGACGCCCGAAAAATCCTCGCGGAACAGCCCGCGCCGTTGCAGCTCCGGCACGACGAAGCGGACAAAATCCTCATAGGCGCCGGGCACGTGGGTGGCGGAGAGAACGAAGCCGTCGCAGGCCGGCGCCGCGAACCATTGCTCGAGCCGGTCGGCGACCTCCTTCGGACCGCCGACGATCGCATTGTGCACGCGGCCGCGGCCGCTGATGCGGATGAAATCGCGCACCGTCGGATTTTTGCTGCCGCTGGCGGCAAGCACGCGATCGCGGATGCCTTGCAGACCGGACATTTCCGCGAGTTCCTCGGCGGTGAACGGTTCGTCCATGCCCTTCCTCGCGAAATCGAAGTTGAGCGCTTCCGAGAGCAGCGACAGCGCGTCGATTTCCAGCGGCAGCTTTTCGATCTGCGCCCACTTGTCCTCGGCTTCCGCCTTGGTGGCCGCGACCACGGTGTTGACGAGGTGCGTGATCTTGACGTCGTCGGGGTTGCGGCCGAAGCGCGCCACGTCGGCTTTAAATCCCGCATAGTCGCGCTGGCCGACCTCGATGCTCGGATAGACGACGAAGATCACCTCGCCCCAGCGTGCGCCAAATGCCTTGCCGCGGCCGCTCGATCCGGCCTGGATGATGACCGGATGGCCCTGCGCCGAGCGCGGCACCGTAAACGGTCCGCGCGAGCGGAAATGGCGGCCCTGGTAATCGAGGCGATGCACTTTCTCCGGCCTGGCGAATAGCCCGGTCGCCTTATCCTGGACGATGGCATCGTCCTCCCAGGCATCCCAATGGCCGAGCACGATCTCCATGAATTCGTCGGCGCGGTCGTATCGCAGATCGTGGCCGAGGACTTCGTCGCGGCCCATGTTTTGCGCTTCGCCGTCATTGAGCGAGGTGACGACGTTCCAGGCCGCACGTCCATGCGTCATCAGGTCGAGCGTCGCGAACACGCGCGCGACGTGAAAAGGCTCGTAGTAGCTGGTCGAATAAGTGGCGCCGAGGCCGAGCCGCTCCGTCGCCATCCCCATCACGGTGAGCACAGTGACGGCATCGAGCTTCACGCAACGGATGCCGTGAGCGACGGTGTGGCCGTGATCGCGCCCATACATATCCGGCATCGACAGGCGATCGTCGAAAAAGCCCAAGTGAAATTTTCCCGCCTCCAGCACGCGGCCGATATGCCGGTAGAAATCCGGCGACCAGCTATCGGTGCGCGACTGCGGATGCCGCCAGGAGCTCGCGAGGTTGGTGCAGTTCTGCGCTTGCAGAAAGCCGACCATGATGATCTGGCGCATCGGCGATGTCCGTTCCCCCACCCTTCCCTCCCCCGCTCGCGGGGGAGGGTTAGGGTGGGGGTCATGCATTATGGCGTGGCTACTCGCGCGAAGCCACGGCCGACACGCCGGCGGTCAAGCTAGACCGGCGCTTGGCCCGCGCCTGACCGGGCGCCGGCGAGCGCTAGCGGCTATCGAGATTGGAGGCCTGGGTGACGTTCGTCGGCAGCGGCGCGACGAACCCGCCGGCCGCGGCATCGGCCAGCGCGTTGCGGTCGAGCGCCTCGTCGTGCTTGTAGACGTCATCGCGGAACTCGACCGTCCCGTCACGCGTCACCCAGCCGGTGAGATAGACCCACGCCACCGGGATCTTGTGCGGCAGGTTGATGATCTTGGTCTGGCCGGCGGCAATGCCGGCGTCGATCGACGCGCGATCCCAGCTCGGCGGACCGTCCTGCAGAACCCAGGCGGCAAGATCGCGCACATTGTCGACGCGCGTGCAGCCATGCGAATCGAACCGATAGTCGTCGGTGAACAGCTTTCGCGTATCGGTGTCGTGCATATAGACCGAATACGGATTGGGCATGTCGATCTTGAGATTGCCGAGCGCGTTCCAATTGCCGGCATCCTGGCGCACGGTGAAATTCGGCGATCGCTCCATCGACCAGTCGACGCCTGCCGGATTGATCTCCTCGTCATGGGCGCCGAGGAGGCGCATATGCATGCGGCTGAGATAGCCCGGATCCGTTCTCATGTGTCTCGCGATCTCGGTCTTGGTGATCGAGAGCGGCACGGTCCAGGTTGGATTGAGGTCGACCGCGGTGACGTAAGCGGTGAGCGTCGGCGACGGCTTGTCGATCTTGCCGACGATGACGCGGTAGCGGCGCTCGACCTTGCCGTTGGCCACGGCTTCGACGAAGGCGGCGGGAATATTCACCACGATGTAGCGTTCGCCGAACAGGAAATCCATGCCGAGAAGCCGTTCGAGCGACGCTTCGAGCTGCTTGATGCGATCGCCGACCGGGACATTCATCGCCTTCAAGGTCTGCGCGCCGACGGTGCCGGTGGCATCGAGCCCGTGGCGCAGCTGGAATTTCCTCACGCCGGCAACGACCGCGGCGTCGTAGCTGTCGCCCACCTCCGCGCTCGCCGACATGTCATCGGTGATGACCAGACGCTTCCGCAATAGCGCGACGTCAGGGCCGCTCGCGCCCGGTGCAAGCTTGGTATCCGCCGGCAGGCTCGGCCAGCCGCCGCGTACCTGGATCGCCGAATAGCTAAGCAGCATCTGCTTGATGCGCAGATAGGTGCCATCGTCGAAGACGGGATCGGAGCCCAATGCGAGCTCCGCGGCCGTGCGCGATTCCGGCGTTGAAGCGACGGCCGGCGCCGGCTTGGCGGGTTTTGCGGCCAGTCCAGGTTTTGCAGGAAGCGGTTGCGGCTTGCCCGGCACAGCCTGCGGCGGCCGTGGCGAAGTCGCGGTTTGCGCCAACGCTGCACCCGCCGTGATTGCGAAAACGGCGCCCGCGACAAAAATAGCTCGCATCAGATCGCCCCCTCCCGGCTGGAACGAAAGTACCGAAGCAGCTTCCACCCGATTCTGCTTAATTCTTTGTCGCTTTCACGACCGCATCGGTTCGAGCATCGATGCACATCACGCGCGTGGAGATCTTGCCACGCAGCCGCGATCGAATAGGCGATAAACAAAGCGCGCCGGTATCGCCGCACCGTCGCGTTACGGAAAATGTCCGTAGCGTCGGCTTAGGCCTGCGGCTGCGGCTCCATCGGCCCTTCGGGGCGCGGTGGACGGTTGCGGCCGGCACCGGCCGTCGGCACAGTCGAGGCGCGCGGCGTCGACTCGATCGCCGATTCGCGGTTCGGCTTCTTGCCCATGATCAGGTCTTTGATCTCGTCGCCGGTGAGCGTCTCGAATTCGAGCAAGCCTTTGGCCAGCGTTTCGAGATCGGCGCGCTTCTCGGTGAGGATCGTCTGCGCTTCGTTAAAGCCCGCTTCGACCAGCCGCCTGATCTCGGCGTCGATCTTGCGCGCGGTCTCTTCGGAAATGTTTTGTTGGCGCGCCACCGAATAGCCGAGGAACACTTCTTCTTGGTTCTCGCCATAGGCGACCGTGCCGAGCGTCGCGGACAGCCCCCAGCGCGTCACCATCATGCGCGCGAGCTTGGTCGCCTGCTCAATATCGGACGCCGCACCCGAAGTAACGCGCTCGCGGCCGAACACCAATTCCTCGGCGACCCGGCCGCCCATCATGATAGCGAGCCGCGACGTCATCTGCTCGAGCGACATCGACAGCTTGTCGCGTTCCGGCAGCTGCATGACCATGCCGAGCGCGCGGCCGCGCGGAATGATCGTGGCCTTGTGCACCGGATCGGTCGCCTTGACGTTGAGCGCGACGATGGCGTGGCCGCCTTCGTGATAGGCGGTGAGAAGTTTCTCTTCCTCCGTCATGACGAGCGACTTGCGCTCGGCGCCCATCATCACTTTGTCCTTGGCGTCCTCGAACTCGACCTGAGTGACCATGCGCTTGTTGCGCCGCGCCGCCATCAGCGCCGCTTCGTTGACGAGGTTCATCAGATCGGCGCCGGAGAAGCCCGGCGTGCCGCGCGCGATGGTCTTCAGATTGACGTCCGGCGCCAACGGCACCTTGCGCACATGCACCTTCAAGATCTGCTCGCGGCCGACGACGTCGGGGTTCGGCACCACGACCTGCCGGTCGAAACGGCCGGGGCGCAGCAGCGCCGGATCGAGCACGTCGGGCCGGTTGGTCGCCGCGATCAGGATGATGCCTTCGTTCGCTTCGAAGCCGTCCATCTCGACCAGCAACTGATTGAGCGTCTGCTCGCGCTCGTCATTGCCGCCGCCGAGGCCGGCGCCGCGATGGCGGCCCACAGCGTCGATTTCGTCGATGAAGATGATGCAGGGCGCGTTCTTCTTCGCCTGCTCGAACATGTCGCGCACGCGGCTCGCGCCGACGCCGACGAACATTTCGACGAAGTCGGAACCGGAAATGGTGAAGAACGGCACATTGGCCTCGCCGGCCACCGCACGCGCGATCAACGTCTTGCCGGTGCCGGGCGGACCGACTAAAAGCACGCCGCGCGGAATGCGTCCGCCGAGCCGCTGGAATTTTGCCGGGTCGCGCAGGAACTCGACGATCTCCTGCAGGTCCTGCTTGGCCTCGTCGACGCCCGCCACGTCCTCAAAGGTGACCCGGCCATGCGCCTCGGTCAGAAGCTTGGCGCGTGATTTGCCGAAGCCGAGCGCCTTGCCGCCGGCGCCCTGCATCTGGCGCGAGAGGAATATCCAAACACCGATCAGCGCGACAAAAGGCAGCCAGGAAATCAGCAGCGAAACGAACCACGGTACATTGTCAGTCTGCGGCCGCGCCGTGATCGACACGTTCTTATTGTAAAGGCGCTGCACCAGCGACGGATCGGTCGGCGCATAGGTCTGGAACGTGCGGCCGTCGGTGAAGGTGCCGTGAATGTCAGGACCTTGGATGAGCACGTCGCGGACGTGGTTCTGATCAACCTCGGTCAGAAGTTGCGAGAACGAAATGTCCTGCGATGTCGTGCGCTGGCCCGGATTCTGGAACAGGGTGAATAAAGCCAGAAGCAACAGGACAATAATGACCCACAGAGCGAAATTGCGCAGATTGGCGTTCATTTCGTGTCCTTGACCCCCCGTCTGAGCAAGCCCGGCGGGATAAATGCGTGGCTGCGAATCGTGGCCGCTTCACGTCCCAGATTATGGGAATGTAGGCGTCACACTGCCCCCTGCCAAGGGAACCCGCGCAGCCATCGGCCCAATATATCGCTAATTCGTAAAGCGCCCCTTGAGGCGGGTTTTGCGGCGCCGTTTGCGGTCTTGGCGCGCAGCGCGGGTGCGGTTCCGCCGGGCCGGCGCACGTTCGACGGTGAGCCAGTCTTTGTCGAGCGTGATCTGAGCCCCGGCGAGCGTCCGCCGCAGCCGAGAATGGGTCAGCCGAAATGCGTCGTAGAGGACTTCGAGTTTACCAAGCTCGACCGGCCCCTCGTCGCCGGTATGCGCCACCGCACGGCCGAGCAGACGCAAAGCCACCTCGGCCGGTAAATCCGCGAACCGCGCTGTCGCAAAAGTGATCGGGCCGCGCTCCGGCCAAGGGCCCGGCGCGAGCGCCGCGCGCGCCGCCCTGACGGCAAATTCGATCGCGGCTTCGGCGCGCCGCACCCGCGCCGCGAGCCGCGAGAGCCCGCGCGCATCAAGCCCTTCGCGCGCAAGCTCCGGCATCAGACCGCGAAGCCGCGCCCGCGTGAAACGAGGATCATGGTTGCTCGGATCTTCGCTGAAGCCGATGCGCTCGGCCTGCAGCGTCGCCACCAGCCGCGCTTTCGGCAAATGAAGCAGCGGACGCACGAGGAAAAGCGAAGTCCGCCCGCCGATCGGCAGCGGCGAAGCATGTGCCATGCCGGCCAAGCCGACAAGCCCGCTGCCGCGCGCAAGACGGAACAAAATCGTCTCCGCCTGATCGTCGAGCGTATGCGCGGTCAGGATATGGACATATCCGGCACGCGCCGCGGTGTCCGCCAAGAGCCGGTAACGCGCGATGCGGGCTGCCTCCTGCAGACCGGATTTCGGTTTCCTGCCGCGCCAGTGCAAAATGCGGTGCGCGACGCCGAGCTTTTTCGCGAGCCGCTTGACGGCGACCGCCTCGCGTGCCGCTTCGGCGCGCAGGCCATGGTCGACGGTGATCGCGATGAGTTTCGGTGCACGCTTAAGCCGTTTCGCCCAGCGCGCGGCGAGGACCAACAGCGCCGTCGAGTCAGGCCCCCCGGAAACGGCAAGGATCAACCCGCGCGCATTTTCCAGACCTCTGAACACAACGTTCGCTTCATCGTCGCGAACGGCTTGTTCAGCAGTGGGCACGCTTCTGTTCCCGGTCCACGTTCTGCTTCACCGCCGGCGAAGCCTTCGGATATTTGCGCAAGACTTCGCCGAGCGACGCGCAGGCAGCTTCCTTTTCACCGAGCGCCGCGAGCGACTGACCGAGCCGCATCAACGCCTCCGGCGCGCGCGCGGTGGTTTCGTATTTGGTCGAGACCGCCAAGAAGGATTCAGCGGCTTCACGATAATGCTTATCCTGAAACAGCGCTTCGCCGAGCCAATATTGCGCCTCGGGGGTCAGGCGGTCGCTCGGATATTTTTGCAGAAAATCGCGCAGCGTTTGTTCGGCAGGGCCGTAGTCCTTGTGCAGCACATAGCCATAGCCGAGATCGAATTCGTCTTTGGGCGTGTTGCTGGGCGGCAAAGAGGCCTGCATGGCGCCGGTTGAGTTTGGGCTGATCGGCGGCGGTGGCGGCAATGGACCACCCTGCTGGCCGTTCTGCCCGCTATCGGGCGACGAAGATAGGTCGAGCGGCGCTCCGGGCTGACGCGGCGCAGGCGTGTTGTAAACCGGGGGCGGAGGCTCCGCGGCGGCAACGCCCGGAGCGCCGAGCTGGCGCGGCGCGCCCGGCGCACTGGGATTGGCCGAGGGATCGAAGGCGTCGCCGTGACGGCCGGGCGATGCCGTTTGGTCAGGCGGCGGCCCGGCAGGTTCAGCCGCCGCAATCGTTCCCGGAGCACCGCGTGGAGCATTAGGCGGCGGATATTGCGGCGGCGCCGGCGAATATTGCGGCTCGGACGACGGTGTGTAGGGCTGCGGCGGCGAATACTGCGCCGTCGCCGCGGGAGCCGAATATTGCGGATTTGAATATTGCTGATTTGGCGACGCTGGATATTGCGGTGGCGCATATTGCTGCTGGGCCTGCGGCGCCGGCGCATATTGCGGGCCGGGTCGCCCTTGTGCGGTGTTTGCTGCGCCCCCCGGCCCTTGCTGCATTTGTTGCAATTGCTGCTGGAGCTGCTGATTGCGGTGCTGCAATTCTTCGACGGTGCCAGTGAGATCGCGGACCTGGGCCTGGAGTTGGTCGATGCGCATCAGCATGTCGGATTCCGACACCTGCGCGTGAGCTGCGCTGGCCCACAACATGCCCGCAAGCGCGAGCAGGGAAACGGAGCGGATCATCGCTTTCGACATTTTCGATAGGTCCCGGCCGCTACCATACTGCGCCCTGCGTCCAAATTGTGACTGTGGCCGGATGACGGCCGCTTGCGGCCCGCGTCGTGACCTGCCGCCCTCCCGGCCCCCTTCCGCCCTGCCCCCGATCACTCCGCGGGCTGAATGCGCGGGGTCTTACGGGACGCGCGCCATTCCTCCAAGCGCTGAATGACCACGAACAGCGACGGCACGAATAGAACGGCAAGGCAGGTCGAGGCAATCATGCCTGAGAACACGGTGATGCCGATCGATTTGCGGGCGCTGGCGCCGGCGCCGCTGGCGATCACGAGCGGCGCGACGCCGAGGATGAAAGCGAATGACGTCATCAGGATCGGCCGGAAGCGCGCGCGGGCGGCGTCCACTGCCGCTTCGACAATGGGCTTGCCGTCGCGGATGCGATGCTCGCGCGCGACCTCGACGATCAAGATGGCATTCTTGGCCGAGAGCGCGATGAGGAGGATCAGGCCGATCTGGGTGTAGAGATTGTTGTCGATGCGCAACCCTTCGAGCACCAGAACCGGACCGGTCAGCGCCAGCGGCACCGACAGGATCACGGCGAGCGGCGCGTACCAGCTCTCATATTGCCCGGCGAGCACCAGATAAACCAGCAGCATCGCCATCGCGAACACGAAATACATCTGATTGCCGACGATCTTCTCCTGATACGACATCGCCGTCCATTCGCTGCCCGAACCCGGCGGCAGGGTCTTTGCGGCATTCTCTTCCATCAGATGGATCGCTTGGCCGGACGAGAAGCCAGTGGCCGGCAGGCCGACGATGGTCGATGACGGGTAGAGATTGTAGAGGCTGATCAGCGGCGGCCCGACGACCGGCGTGACTTTCAATAGCGTGCCAAGCGGGATCATGTTGCCTTGCTGGTTGCGCACCGAAAGAGTGTCGATGTCGCGCTGCCGCAGCCGGAATTTCGCATCGGCCTGGGCATAAATCTGGAATACCCGGCCGAATTTATTGAATTGCCCGACATAGTCGGAGCCCAAATAGGTGGCGAGCGTCGAAAAGACGTTATTGACCGGCACGTGAACGGTCTCCGCCTTGACGCGGTCGACCGCGATGAGCATTTGCGGCGCCGTAGCGCGGAACGATGTGGAGACGCGCTGCAGCGCCGTCTGCGATTGCGCATTAGCGACCACGGCATTGGTTATGCTTTGCAGCTTCCCGAAGTCGGTGCTGCCGTCACGCAATTCGACCTGAAACGAAAAGCCGCCGGCGTTGCCGATGCCCTGGATCGGCGGCGGCGGCAGAATGTTGACGAGGCCGTCGATGGATTTGAGCGCCGGCGTGAGGCGGCCGACGATCGTGCGCAAGTCGTCGCGCTGGCTCCAGTCCTTGAGCACAACGTAAGCAACGCCGGCATTGGCCAAAGTCGCGCTATTGTCGAGAACGGAAATTCCGGAGATCGCGATAACGTCAGCGACACTCGGGTCCTTGCCGGCAATCGACGACACTTGATCGAGAGCCCCTTTGGTGCGCTCGAGCGAAGCGCCGTCCGGGAGCTGAACGCTGACCAGCAGGTAGCCCTGGTCCTCGATCGGCAGGAAGCCGGTCGGCACGCGCGACAACCCATAGAACGCAACCGCCATGATCGCGAAGGCGATCAGCGCCATCAGGCCGGCATGCGCCGCCATGTGGCCGATCAGACCGGCATAGCGATTTTCCATGCGTGAATAGATCGCGTTGAACCCGCGGTAGAAAGCGTTGCGCTGCTCCGGTGGCACCGGCGCCCGCAGCCACATTGCCGACTGCGTCGGCTTTAGTGTGATGGCGTTAATGGCGGAGAGCAGCGCGGTCGCAGCGATAACGAGCGCGAATTGCGCGTACATGCGCCCGGTCAGGCCGGGCAGAAAGGCCGCCGGCAGAAACACCGACATCAGCACCAGCGTGATGCCGATAATCGGCCCGAGCAATTCGTTCATGGCGCGGATCGCCGCGTCGTGCCCGCTCATGCCTCTCTCGATATTGTGCGCGGCGCCCTCGACCACGACGATGGCGTCGTCGACGACGATGCCGATCGACAGCACGATCGCGAACAAAGTCGAGAAGTTCACGGTGAAGCCGAGCGCCCACATCATCGCGAAGGCGCCGATGATCGTGACCGGTACGGTGGTCGCCGGCACCAGCATGGCGCGCCAATCCTGGAGGAAAACCAGGATCACGATCAGCACCAGCACGGCCGCCTCGATCAGCGTCTTATAGACCTCGTGGATCGACGCCTTGACGAATACCGTCGTATCGAACGGAACGGAGTATTCGAGGCCTTGCGGGAATGCGCGCGCGAGCTCGGTCATCTTGGCTTTGACTGCAGTCTCGACATTGAGCGCATTGGCGCCGGGCAATTGATAGATGCCGATGCCGGCGGACTGCTTGCCGCTCAGCGTGAAGGTCTGGCTGTAGGTTTGCGCGCCGAGTTCGACGCGGCCGACATCGCGGACCCGCGTGATCTGGCCGTTGTCGCCGGTCTTGACGATGACATTGGCGAATTGATCGACGTCGGTCAGCCGGCCTTCTACGTCGATGGTGTATTGGAAATCGACGCCGGGCGGCGCCGGCGGCATACCGACCTGCCCCGCTGTCACCTCTTTGCTCTGATCCTGCAGAGCAGACACGACGTCGTTCGCGTTGAGACTGCGCGCTTTGAGCTTTTCCGGATCGAGCCAGACCCGCATCGAATATTGGCCGGCGCCGAACACGTTGACATTGCCGACGCCGGGCAGACGCGACAGCTCGTCGCGCAGATTGATGGTGGCGTAATTGGCGAGATAGAGGCTGTCGTAGCGATTGTCCGGCGAGGTCAAGGTGACGAACAGCAAGACCGCCGTGGAGCGTTTCTGCACCGTAACGCCCTGCGCCTGCACCGCTGCTGGTAGCGACGAGAGTGCGGCCGACACCCGGTTCTGCACCAAGATTTGCGCGGCATCGAGATCGGTGCCGATATTGAAGGTCACGGTGAGCGTATAGCTGCCGTCGCTGGCGCTCGTCGATTGCATGTAGATCATGTTCTCGACGCCGTTGACCTGCTGCTCGATCGGCAGTGCAACGGTGTCCATCAGCGTGCGGGCGCTGGCGCCCGGATAGCGCGTCGTCACCTGTACGGTCGGCGGCACGACGTTGGGATATTGCGCGATCGGCAGGTCATAGACCGCGACCGCCCCGATCAGGATCATCAGGATGGCGAGGACATTGGCAAGGACCGGCCGCTCGATGAAGAATTTCGAGATCATCGCGGTTCGGTCCGCTATTTCGCGGCCGCCACCGTGCCCGGCACGGCGTCGACCTTCTGGCCCGGTATGGCCTGCATGATGCCGCCGACGACCACGCGGTCGTCTTTGGTGAGACCTTGGTTGATCACGCGCAGGTCGCCGACCGATTGTCCCGGCTCGACTTTACGCTGCTCGACAATATTGTCCTTGTTGACGACGAGGACATAACGGCCGGCTTGATCGCTGCCGATCGCAACGTCCGGCACAAGTAGCTCGGGACGGGGCTTGCCGGGAATGCGGATGCGCACGAAAAATCCTGGCAACAACGTGCGATCGGCATTGTCGAGAACAACGCGGGCGGCCAGCGTCCCGGTCGAAGGATCGACCTCAGGCGCGACATAGTCGAGCTTGCCTTGGTGCGGATAGCCATCCTCCGTTTGCAATCCGACCTCAACCGGCATCCCCAACAGATTTGCCGTCGACCGGCCCTGCTTGGCCAAAGCCTCACGCACCGCAATCACGTCGCGTTCGCTGGCGTTGAAGTTCACCCAGATCGGATCGAGCTGAACGATCGTGGATAAGGTCGTCGGCGTGTTAGCGCCAACGAGCTGGCCGATCGACACTTGGCGCGCGGTGACGACGCCATCGAACGGCGCGGTGACGTCGGTATAGCCGAGATCGATTTCGGCCTGCTGCTCGTTGGCCTGTGACGATTGCACGTCGGCCTGAGCGGAATCGCGCGCCGCCAGCGCCGTGTCATAACTCACTTGCGCGGAGACCTGTCTCTGCAGGAGATCGGCTTGGCGCGCAAAATCCTGCTGCTTAAGGACCAGAGTGGCCTTGGCGCTGGTGACGGCGGCCTTGGCGGATTCGACTTTCAGCCGGTACGGCTCCGGCTCGATGGTGAACAGCGAAGTGCCTTTCTTGACGTATTGACCGTCCGTATAGCTGATCGCCTGCACGAAGCCCTGCACGCGGGCGACGAGATCGACCGAATTGACGGCCGCGGCATTGCCGGTCTCGTCATAATAGGGCGCGACGTCTTGTTCCAGCGGCGCGGCAACCGTGACCTTGGGCGGCGGCGGCGCGGCATATTCATTTTTTTCGCCGCAAGCCCCAAGCCCCGCGGCAATAGCAAGTGAAAGCGTGACGCGGACAAACCGAGTGGAGACCATATCCCACACCCTCTGCAAATGGTCTGCAACAACGCAAGAGTTCTGCAACGACGCAAGAGTCAACAACGCGAGAGTAATGACGCAAGCAATACGGTTGCGTGACGGCCCGCGACGATCCAACTTCGCTCCAGTTGCGGCATAGGAATCAGCGGAAAGCACGCTTCTGCAAAAACCATGGCACGAAAATGCAATCGGCGCCATCGCGGCGCCGATTGCATCGTTCTCGTGGTTGGAGCGCTACCGCGCTACGAGCTCTGATCGAGCACGGTCACCGCGCGGCGGTTCTGCGACCAGCATGAAATATCGTTACACAGTGCTACCGGCCGCTCCTTGCCGTAGGAAATTGTGCGCATGCGCTGCGCCCCGATGCCGCGTGAGACCAGATACTGGCGCACGGTCTCGGCGCGGCGGGCGCCGAGCGCGATATTGTATTCGCGCGTGCCGCGCTCGTCGGCGTGGCCTTCGATCGTAAACGAGTAGCGGTTGTAGTTGTTGAGCCACTGCGACTGCTTGTCGAGCGTGGCGCGGGCCTGATCGGTCAGTTCCGAGGAATCGGTTTCGAAGAACACCCGGTCCCCGACATTGACGACGAAGTCCTGCTGGCTGCCGGGAGCCGCATTCCCGCCGGCCAGATTCTGGTCGTTGTTCTTGGCGCAGCCCGCTATCGCGAGCGTCGCAGCGATAACGGCCGCGAATTTGGCGCCGCGGAAGATACTCGCCATGTTCATTCCGGTGCCTCCATACTTACCGAGCTTACTTTGTGGCCGGACATGGTTGTGTTGAATGGACCTGTTGGTCTTTGAACGGGTCTAGCAGCGCCTTCGTTAAGCGAAGGTTCCGTCAACCTTGATGCGACCTTGCAAAAAAGCGCCAATCCCGATGATTCCCGGCAAAGCTTTTGCAATGGTTAATGCGGCCTCAATACGGCGACTGTATGGAACCGCGACCGCCTCATGACAAGAGCGGCGACCAGGCCGGATCTGAGCCATAATTCGGCGTCGGAACCCGCTGATCGACGCGTCCCGAAATATCGATCGAGTAGAGCGACGGTCCCGAGGTCCCACCCGGATCGCGGAAGAACATGATGACGCGCCCATTCGGCGAAAATGTCGGACCTTCATTGTGGAACCCCGAGGTCAGGATGCGCTCGCCCGAACCGTCCGGCTTCATGACGCCGATGGCGAAAGCGTCCGACGTCTGCTTGGTGAAGGCGATCCATTCGCCGGTCGGCGACCACACCGGCGTCGAATAGCTGCCGTCGCCGAAGCTGATGCGCTGCGCCTGTCCGCCGGCCGCCGGCATGACATAGATTTGCTGGCGGCCGCCGCGATCGGATTCAAAACAGATCTGGTTGCCGTCGGGCGAATAGCACGGTGCGGTGTCGATCGCCTGCGTGTCGGTGAGCCGGGTCGTTGCCTTCGAGCGCAAATCCATGACGAAGATGTTGGAATTGCTGCCCTGCTGCAAGCTTATGATGACGCGCTGGCCATCCGGAGAAAAGCGCGGCGAAAAGCTCATGCCGGGGAAATTGCCGACCACTTCGCGCTGGCCGGTTTCGATATTGTAGAGATAGACCTTCGGATCGCCCTGGCCATAGGCCATATAGGTGATCTCTTGCGTCGACGGCGAGAAGCGCGGCGTGAGCACGAGATCGTCGCCGCGCGTGAGATAGCGCACATTGGCGCCGTCCTGATCCATGATGGCGAGCCGCTTGATGCGCCGGTCGCCGGGGCCGGTCTCATCGACGAAGACGACGCGGCTGTCGAAATAGCCGCCGAGCCCGGTGAGCCGCTCATAGATCGCATCCGAGATGATATGCGCGATGCGGCGCCAGTTGTCCGGCGTAGTCAGATATTGCTTGCCGTCCAATTGCTGACCGGCGGCCACGTCCCACAGCCGGAATTCCGCCTTGAGCCGCCCGTCGTTCTGCCGCGTGATGGCGCCGTTGACGAGCGCCTGGGCATTGATGACGCGCCAGCTTTGAAATGTCGGCACGCTGTCGACGCTTGAGAGCGTCTCGGTATAGGCCGCAGGATCGATCGGCGTGAACAGCCCGCTGCGCTGAAGATTGGCGGTGACGATCTGGGTGACACCGTTTGCGGTGTCGCCGTCGCCGGGCGTGCCCGCGATGAATTTCGGGATCGCGATCGGGATCGGCTGAAAGTTGCCTTCGGTGATTTGAAGTCGCGTTTGTGCAGCGGCATAGCGCGATGACAGCATCAGGCCGGCAGCACCGAGCGCGAGAGCGCGCCGGCGCGTCAGCGAAAAAGCAGGCTTAGAGATTTCAGGTCTGGAAAACTTCATGACAAATGGATCGTCCGGTTAGCCGCCAAGGAGCTCGTGAGGATTGAAGTCGAGTTGTAGATCCTTCCACTGATCGTAATGCTCGGGCCTGAGCATGGTGAAAGGCTGGCACTGCAGCAGTGCACGCTTGGCGCTCTCGGCCAGCGCCGGACCGAGCGCCGAGGGCGAGCCCTCGACGACGACGGGGGGAGCCGCCAAGGAGCCGTCCTGCCGCATCAGCACCCGCAGCGAGACGTAGATATTGCTGTTGGCGTTGATACCGGCCGGCGGATTCCAGCATTGGGACAAACGCGCTTTGAGCGCATCGATCTCGCTCTGGCTGAGCTGGGCCGATTGCGCTCCTGTCGCCGCACCAAGTGTAGCGACGTCGTTGATCTGTGAGGCTGCGGCAAGCTGGCGCTGCGGCGCGCGCTGGTCGAGCAGCTGCGCGACCTGATTGGCATCGAATTTCGGCGATGTCGGCTTCTGCTGCGCCGAATTGTCATTGGTCGTTTTGGCTTCCTTGGCCGCGTCTTTCTTCAACAGATTGGCGATCTGGTCGGGCTTATAGTCCGGCGTCTTCGGCTTGTCGGCCTGTTTCTGATCGGCCTTCGGGTCGGGTTTGGGATCGGCCTTGGCCTCCGGCTTGGGATCGGGCTTCGGATCTGGCGGCTTGGGATCCGATTTGGCAGCCGTTTTGGCGTCTGGCTTCGGCGTATCCTGCGCCGGGCTGGATTTCGCGGCATCCGTCGTGATCGCCGGCTTGTCCAGGGCCTTGGGCGCGAGCTGATCGACCGACTTTTCCTGGTCCACCTTGTCGGCCAGCGGCTTCAGATCCGGGATTTTCAGTTGCGGGGCGTTTTTGACGCCCTTGGCCATTTGCGACAGGTCCTTCTCAGAGACGATCTGGGTCGTGATCGTCTCCATCGGTGGCGAATTCATCGGCTGCGCCGAAATCGCCACGAGCGCAAAGCCGAGCGCCACCGCGTGGGCGACGCACGATATGGTCATCCCAGGCTTCATTGCCCGCTCTGTTCGACCTCGGTTATGAGCGCCACTTTGTGATAACCGGCCCCGGAAATACGGCCCATCACACGCATCATGGTGCCGTAGTCAACCTTCTTGTCGCCCCGTACATAAATAAGCTCGTCAAGATTGCCGCCGCGGGCATCGATGATCGCCTTCAGCTTCGGGATCAGGTCGTCGAGCTGGACCTGCTCCTTCAGCAGAAATACCTGACCGTCGCTGGTCACCGAAACGGTCAGCGGCTCGTTATTCTGTTGCAGCGCCTTGGCCTGGCTCTGCGGCAGGTCGAGCGGCACGCCAACCGTCAGAAGCGGCGCCGATACCATGAATACGATCAACAGCACGAGCATGACGTCGACAAAGGGCGTCACGTTGATGTCGCTCATGACCGGGCGACGCCGGCCGCGCCTGCCGCGCCCGCCGGGTGAGGCAACACTCAGGTTGCTAGCCGCCATATCCCCGTCCTCACCCCGTCCAGGTCTCTAAGCTTTGGCGCGGCCCCCACTACGCGCGCTCATCGATCTGCCGCGACAGGATCGCGGTAAACTCGTCGGCGAAGCCCTCCAGCCGCTGGCTCTGCCGGTTCACCTCACTGGTGAACTTATTATAGAAAATCGTCGCCGGGATGGCGGCAACGAGGCCGATTGCGGTCGCAAACAGCGATTCGGCGATGCCGGGAGCCACCACCGCCAGCGAGGTGTTCTGCGAGGCCGCAATCGACTGAAAGCTCGTCATAATACCGACGACGGTGCCGAACAGGCCGATAAAGGGGCCGGCCGAGCCGACCGTCGCCAGCACCAGTAGCCGTCGCTCCATATTCTCGACCTCGCGCGCGATGGCGACATTCATGACCTTTTCGATTCGCATCTGCAGGCCGGCAAATGACTTGGCATGACCTTCGAGGCTGCGCTTCCACTCCCGCATGGCGGCGACGAACAAAGCGCCGGTCGAATGGCCCGGGTCGGCGGCAAGCGATTTGTAAAGTTCTTCAAGGGATTGGCCCGACCAAAACGCCTCCTCGAAATGGTCGCCGGAACGGCGTAGCCGGGCGAACAGCAGGGTCTTGTCGATGGCGATCGCCCAGACCCAGACCGAGCACAGCAGCAGCCCCGCCATCACCGATTCGACAACCCAATGGGCGTGCAGAAACAGGTGAAACAGCGAGAGATTGGACGACGTCAAAGGCGCGACCTGGGCGACGTCGGCTGGGTTCATGGAACGTCCTTTCGGCGATCCGACCGGAAGGGTCGAAAGCAAGGGCAAGCGAAACCATGACCGGGGCCGCGCATTGCTGGCGGTGCCTTGCGGCTACCATAGGGTCATGACAGGCCGCCGCTTCGTGCGAACCGACCAAAACCCATATTTTGCGAGGACCCGGGCCAGCCCGTCACCGGCGGCCCGTAATCATTCGCGAAACTTGACCAAACTAGGGCGCAACGCCGGTCGTTCGCGGCTAACGAAGCCCGACTATGCTTAACAGGGCGTTAATGCCGCAGGTGGCCCGAAGAGCGAGTTCTCGGCTCATGGTCTGTCCCTCATCAGCCCGTCGCGCGGAAGCACAAAAAAAGCCGCCCACCTCGGCATGAGATGGACGGCGTCATCTGTGACCGGACAAGCCGGCAGGCAAAGGCTCAAGTCTGCGGCGGCGCCGGCGGCGTGGTCTCCGGACTCTGCGGCGGGCGATTGCGCCGCTCGGCCATGAACTGATCGAATTCTTCGCGGTCCTTGGCGAAACGCAGCCGCTGCAGAAACTCCTTGAACTCGTGCTGCTCCTCTTCAAGCCGCTGCAGGGTTTCGCTGCGATAGTCGTCGAAGGCGCGGTTGCCGCTCGATGACGGCGTCCACCAATCGCCGCACCCCGAATAGCTGCGCATGCGGTCCATCTTGGCGTGCATGCGATCCATTTTGCTCTGCCAGCGGCTCATGCCGTTGTGACTCCAGCATCCCATTCGTCCGCTCCCAATCAGGAAGGCGAGGACCGCCAGGCCAAGCGGCCACCACCAGATAAAGCTGAGGATCATCAGGACGATCCAGGCCGGTTTTCCGAATTCATCGAGTCGTGCTGCGATGGGCATGACAATCTACCTCGCGTGTGAATGTAAATAACATTTACATTCACTTTTGCCGAAGTCAAGGGTGCTTCCTGCGGGACATTTGCGTGTGCGGCGTTTTGGCCCGTCTGCACAAAGATCTAGGTGGACCGATTGGCTTTGCCAGTCGGCAGGCCAAGGCCGCGCAAATAGACCAGCACTTCGGCTTCCAGCAATTCGTCGGCCGACATCGGCAGCGTGCGGCGCGCGGCATCGCCACGCCCGAACAGCGACGCGATGCCGTGCGCCATCGCCCAGATATGAAGCGCGACCATGAGCGCCGGCGGACGCCCCTGCCCCGGCAATTGTGCACAGAGTTTTTCAGCGGCGCCCCGCAGCACGGCAAAGGCGCGGTCGCCGGCCTCGCGCAATTCGGGGCTCGTCGATGGCGGAATGCCGGCTTCGAACATCGCCGCGTAAAAGGCGGGCTCGGTGCGAGCGAATTCAAGATAGGCCTTGCCGAACCGGTCGAGCGCAGCAAAAACATCCGGACGGCCGTCATTCCAGGCCTGCGTCAATACTTGCTCGAATTTCTCGAAGCCGCGCAGCGCGACGTTGCCGAGAAGCTCGTCGCGGTCGCGAAAGTGCCGATAGGGTGCGGCAGGACTGACGCCAGCCCAGCGCGCCGCTTCGGCAAAAGTGAATCCGGCCGGCCCCTTTTGCGCGATGAGCTCGAGCGCCGCGCGAATGAGCGTTTCTTTCAGATTGCCGTGATGGTAGCCGCGCGGCTCGGCCCGCTCGTCTTTAGACCAGGTCATGTGAATGGCATTTACATCAAGCGCCCGCCGGCGTCGATGCGTTCATCAGGCTCGCGACTGGCGTGGTGAACGCGCCTTTGCTCGACCTTGGGCCGCCAGTGGCAATTGATCGAACAGGGCCAATTGATCGGTCGGACCATTGCCGCCGAGCTGCGCCCGCTCGATGGTGAGCATGCGCATTTTGGTGCCGACGCCTCCGGGCGCCGAGAAGCCGCCGGTCTTGCCGCCGGCCGCCATCACGCGGTGGCACGGCACGATGATCGGAAATGGATTTTGCCCGAGCGCCTGGCCGACATCGCGCGCCAGGCTGCGGTCGCCGAGCCGCTCGGCAATCTCGCCATAGGTCAGGGTCGATCCCGGCGGAATGGTGCGCGCGATGTCGTAGACGCTGCGGTTGAAGTCCGGCACGTCGGCGATGTCGAGCTTCACACCGGTCAGATCTCTCGGCTCGCCCTTCAGCAGTGCGACCATGTCGTCGATGGCGCGTTTTATTTCGGCCGGCGGCGAAGTTTCGCGCGCCGTCGGATAGCGCTTGCCGATGCGATCTCTGGCCGCGCGCTCGCCGCCGTCCGGAAGCCGCGTGCGCACGACGCCGCGTGCGTTCCAAACAATGCTGCAGGGACCGATCGCCGTATCAAACAGGGCAAAGCCCAAAGCCGTGTCGCTCATGATGCAAACCAATATAAGCCGTGACGTCACTGATTGCAGGCCCGCACGACATTTGCCACCCGATTTGCGCCACCCGATTTGAGTCAGGACTGCACGGCGTCCTGATCGGCCTTCATGGCGATACGCAACGGCTTCGGAATGGGCCGCGCCCGACCGCCGGAGATGAAAGCAACGCGCACATGCGCCTCGACCAGCAACTCCTCGCCGCGCATCACGCGCTGGCGTACCGTGGTCGAAGCGCCCTTCACTTCTTCCGGCTCGGTGATGATTTCCAGAATGTCATCCATGCGTGCCGGTTTGAGGAAATCGATACTCATCGAGCGCACGACGAAAGCAAAGCCCGGCGCCTCCTTCTCGGTTTCCTCGAACAGCGCGCGGTGGTCGGCGCCGATCAGCCGCAGATAATTGGTGCGCCCGCGCTCCATGTAACGCAGGTAATTGGCGTGATAGACGATGCCGGTGAAATCGGTGTCCTCATAATAGACCCGCACCGTGAGGATGTGCCGGCCGTCGCTGATTTCGCCGTCGAGAGAAACGACAGTCACTCAACCACCTCCACGCAATTACCTCCACGGCACCCGCTCAGTCATCGCCTCTTCCCAGTTCTGGCCGTCGAAACGCTTGATGTCGAGAGCCGAGACGTCGACGCCATCAAGACAGCGCACATTGACATCGATCTTATCGGGGTCCGAGCGCGGCACATAGAACGGGTGGATGCCGCAGGTAGCGCAGAATGTGTGCTGTGCCGTGCCGGTATTGAACCGATAGGTCGTCAGCGCGTCCTTGCCCTGCAGCAGATTGAATTGCTCCGGCGGCACGATGAGGTGCAGGAAGCCCTTCTTGGCGCAGACCGAGCAATTGCATTCGGTGACGCGCGACAGATTGGCCGTGACGCGAAAGCGCACCCGTCCGCAATGACACCCGCCGTCGTAGGTTTGCCTCATGGCCTTACTCGTCTGGTTCACCGCCAAACAGCCCGAATTGCGCCGGGTCGCGGGTCGGTTCGGCAAGCCCGAGGTGCCGGAAGGCGTGGCTCGTGATCAAGCGCCCGCGCGGCGTGCGCTGCAGGAAGCCGCATTGAATGAGATAGGGCTCGATGATGTCCTCGATGGCATCCCGCGGTTCGGACAACGCAGCCGCCAGCGTATCGACGCCGACCGGTCCGCCGCCGTAACTGACCGCGATCGTGTTGAGATAGCGGCGATCCATAGCGTCGAGACCGGCGGCATCGACTTCAAGCGCCGCGAGCGCTGTGTCGGCGACGGCGCGATCGACAGCGGCGGCGCCGGCAACGGCAGCGAAGTCGCGCACCCGGCGCAACAATCGTCCGGCAATGCGCGGCGTGCCGCGGGCGCGGCGGGCGATCTCGTTGGCGCCGTCGCCGGTGATTTTCATGCCGAGCACGCGGGCACCGCGATTGACGATCTGCTCGAGCTCGGCGACCGTATAGAAGTTGAGCCGCACCGGAATGCCGAACCGATCGCGCAGCGGATTGGTGAGAAGCCCGGCCCGCGTCGTCGCCCCGACCAGCGTGAATTTCTGCAGATCGAGCTTGACCGAGCGCGCCGCCGGCCCCTCGCCGATGATGAGATCGAGCTGAAAGTCCTCCATCGCCGGATAGAGCACCTCCTCGACCGCGGGATTGAGCCGGTGGATCTCGTCGATGAACAGCACGTCGCGCTCTTCGAGATTGGTGAGGAGAGCGGCGAGATCGCCGGCCTTGGCGATCACCGGCCCCGACGTGGCGCGGAAATTGACGCCGAGCTCGCGCGCCACGATCTGCGCCAGCGTGGTCTTGCCGAGGCCGGGCGGGCCGACGAACAGCACGTGGTCGAGCGCCTCATGCCGCGCCCGCGCGGCTTCGATAAAGACTGAGAGATTTTTGCGCGCCTGTTCCTGGCCGACAAAATCGGCAAGGCGCTGCGGACGCAAGCTTGCCTCCGCCACGTCGTCCTCGCGCCGCTCCGGCGTCACCAGCTTGCGGTCGAGACCGGTCGGGCTCGTGCTCACCGTTCCGACCCCCGGCTATATTTGTTGGGCAGAAGATCGGCGATCGGCACCACCATGGACGCCTTGCCGTTCGGCACGATCACGCGCGCTTTGCGGTCATAGTCGAAAATCAGTTCGCGGCAGGCGCCGCATGGCGACACGACCTTGACCGTCTGGTCCTTCTCATCGGGCGGCGGATGCCGCACCGCGACGATCGTATCAATTCCGGCATCGCCCAGATCCACCACGGCGCGGCCGAGCGCGACCGCCTCGGCGCAGACCGCCATGCGTCCGAGATAGGCATCGAGATTGACGCCGGTGAAGATCGTGCCGGAGCGGGTGCGAAGCGCCGCACCGACCTCTTGCCAGTCGTCGCGATAGCGCTCCTTGATCGCCGCGACCGCGGCGGCAATCAGTTCCTGGTCGGCCCTGCCGAGCTTGCCGCCGGTCGTCTTGCTGCGCTTCACTTCGCCAGTTCCTTCAAGCCGAGCCGGATCAGCGTCGTCGTCTCCGCGTCCTCGCCGGCGCTGCGGGCGGCCACGGCGATTGCAGCCGCAGCCTGCGGCTGGGCATAGCCGAGATTGATCAGCGCCGAAACCGCATCCGCGACCGGCCGCGGCGCGCGCTTTTCGTCGAGCGCGCCGGAGAGTCTCACCAAAGCAGGATCGACATCGGCAAAGGCCGGCGCCTTGTCTTTCAGCTCGGTGACGATGCGCTCGGCGACTTTCGGTCCGACACCCGGCGTGCGGGCCACCATCGCCTTGTCGCGCATGGCGATGGCCGAGGCGAGATCGGCGGGCTTGAGCGTGCTCAGCACGGCGAGCGCAACTTTGGTGCCGACGCCCTGCACGGTCTGCAGTAATTTGAACCATTCGCGCTCGACGTCGCTGGTGAAACCAAACAGTTTGATCTGGTCCTCGCGGACATGGGTTTCGATCGCCAGCGCGGTGGGCTCGCCGACGCGCGGCAATTCCTGCAGGGTGCGCGCAGAGCAGTGCACCAGATAGCCGACGCCGTTGACGTCGAGAATGACTGCATCCTCGCTATAGCTGTCGACGATGCCTTTAAGCTTGCCGATCATCGTGCCGCCACCTTCAAGGCCGCAACCTTTAAAGCCGCATGAAGTGCCGCGCTTGTTCTGTGGTGGGCATGTGTCACGGCGATGGCAAGCGCGTCGGCGGCGTCATGCGACGCCGGATCGGCTTTCGGCAACAGCACGCCGATCATCATCCGCACCTGCGTCTTGTCGCCGTGACCGGCGCCGACGATGCTTTTCTTCACCAGGTTCGGCGCATATTCGGCGACCGGAACGCCGGCTTTGGCCGGGACCACCATGGCGATGCCGCGGGCCTGGCCGAGCTTGAGCGTGGCGGTGGCGTCTTTATTGACGAAGGTCGTCTCGACGGCGGCCTCGTCCGGCCGAAACTCGTCGAGGATGCGCATCAGCCCGTCGTGGATAGTGAGAAGCCGCACGGCAAGCGCTTCGCGCTCATTGGTCAGCACCGAGCCGCAGCCGATAAAGCTCAGCCGATTACCCGCGATCTCGACAATGCCCCAGCCGGTGCGGCGGAGGCCGGGATCGATGCCGAGAATGCGAATCGGGCGGGTGACCATGATTGTGGTGATAGCATTTTGACCAGGGAATGGCCGCAATGCCGGCGCCTGCCTCGCGCAGTTGCGCACCGGCTGATAAGCAGGCGCGGCAAAGACCAAAGACCGGCCGCCCGAACACCTATCCAGGCAGAACAGCATGACACCCGGCATCGGTTTCGCGCTCGGCGCCATGCTCTGCTTCGGCGCCAGCGACCTGATCTATAAGCGCGGCGCGGCCGCGGGCTTTACGGCAGAAGAATTCCTGATGTCGCAGGCCTGGATCTTCTGCCCGGGCGTGACGTTTTATGCCTGGCTGACTGGAACGCTGCAGCCGCACCTTTCGGCGCTGTGGGGCGGGCTCGCCGGATTTTTTCTGTTCATCGCCCTGTTCAATTTCACCCGCAGCCTGCAAGGCGGCGCAGTCAGCACCAATGCGCCGATCTTTCGGCTCAATTTCACGATCACTGCGGCGCTCGCGATCCTGCTGCTCGGCGAGACACTGACATTGGCGAAAGCCGCTGCTCTCCTCTGCGCGCTCGTCGCCGTGTGGCTGTTGCTCGCGGAAGCTGGCGCGCAAGGCGGCAAATCGAGCCTACCGTCGCTGATCCGCGTTCAGATCGCGACCGCGGCGATGGCGCTGACCAATTTGTTCTACAAGGTCGGCCTGCAGGCCGGCGCGGCCCCGGAAACCATCGTTGCGGCGCAGGCCTGGGTGTTCTGCACACTCGCAACGATTTTCGGTCTGTCGCGCCAAGACGGCTTTCGGATTCCACGCGGCGTCTGGCCCTATGCGGCCTGCGCCGCGCTGGCGCTGTTCGGCGCTTTCGTCGCGCTGATGCACGGGCTCGCGCTTGGGCCGGCAAGCGTGCTCGTGCCGGTGGCGCAGATGAGCTTCGTGTTCACCGCCCTGCTCGGTGCCGTGATGTTTCACGAACGCCTCGACGCCAAGAAATATGCCGGGCTCGCGATTGCGGTCGCCGCGCTTGCTTTGTTCGCAATCGGCTAGACGAGGTTCTCGTTACGCGCTCATCTTCTGCATGAGCGCGTCGGAAACCTCAAAATTCGCGTAGACGTTCTGCACGTCATCGTGATCGTTGAGGTTCTCCATCAGCTTCAATAACTTCTCACCCTGCTCGTCGTCGACGGCAACGGTGTTCTGCGGCCGCCACACCAGGGACGCCTTCTTCGGCTCGCCGAATTTCGCCTCGAGCGTTTTGGCGACCGAACCGAAACTGTCCGATGCCGCGTAAACCTCGTGCGTGTCATCACTGGAAACAACGTCATCGGCGCCGGCTTCGAGCGCCGCCTCGAATATCGCTTCGACGCCTGCGGACTTGGCGTCGTATTCGATGACACCGACATGATCGAACATGAAAGACACCGCGCCGGTTTCGGCAAGATTGCCGCCGCTCTTGGTGAACGAGGCGCGCACCTCGCCCGCGGTACGGTTGCGATTGTCGGTCAGGACTTCGACGATCACCGCGACGCCGCCGGGACCATAGCCCTCGTAGCGAATCTGCTCGTAATTCTCGCCGTCATTGCCGGCGGCCTTCTTGATGGCGCGTTCGATATTGTCCTTCGGCATGTTCTCGGCACGTGCCGCGATGATCGCTGCGCGCAGCCGCGCATTCATTGTCGGATCCGGCGTGCCGAGCTTGGCCGACACCGTGATTTCGCGGGCGAGCTTGCCGAACAGCTTCGACTTCACCGCGTCCTGCCGGCCCTTGCGGTGCATGATGTTCTTGAACTGTGAATGCCCGGCCATGCTCTCTTCTTCCGGTCTCCGTATGACGGCGCGCGGCGCTCACGCGCAAGAGGGGTCTGATTTGATGCGGCCCGCCTTATAAGACGGAGAGTTGCGAAAATAAAGCCGAAGGCAACATGGCCTCAGCCCCAAAATTCCGGCTTCGCCTGTTCCAGACTGCCGCCAAGCCGCACCGCGCCGACGCGGCTCGCTAGCCCGGTCGCGGGATCGGTTTCGACCGCAACGCCGCACAAGGTCGCCGGCCCGGAGGCCGGCTCGAAGCGCGCCGACGACACCCGCCGGATGAAGCGTTGCAGCGGCTCGTCCTTGGCCATGCCGATCACGGAATCGAAGTCGCCGGTCATGCCGACATCGCTCATATAAGCGGTGCCGCCCGGCAGCACGCGAAGATCCGCGGTCGGAACATGGGTGTGGGTGCCGACAACGAGGCTTGCGCGCCCATCGCAAAACAGACCCATCGCCTGTTTTTCACTGGTCGCCTCGCCGTGGAAATCCACGATGATCGCGTCGGCGCTTTGCCGCAGCGGGCAAGCCATCAGCTCGTGATCGACGGCCGCGAACGGGTCGTCGAGCGGATCCATGAAGACCCGCCCCATGGCGTTGACGATGAGGACGCGCGCGCCGTTCTTGGCTTCGACCACAGCCGAACCGCGGCCCGGCGTACCGGCGGGATAATTGATCGGACGCACCAGACGCGGCGCGCGTTCGATGAAGACCAGCGCTTCTTTCTGATCCCAGGCATGATTGCCCAGCGTGACGGCATCAGCGCCGGCTTCGAGCAATTCGCGATAAATCGCTTCGGTGATGCCAAAGCCGCCGGCGGCATTCTCGCCATTGACCACGACCAGATCGAGCTTCCAGTCGCGCACCAGTTTTGGCAAACGCTCATAGACAATAGTGCGCCCGCTGCGGCCGACGACGTCGCCGATGAACAGAATTCGCATCCTCAATGGCCTCGCAGATCAATCACCTCGCGCTCGGTTAGCACGAGATCGAGGCGGGCGTCGCGGGGCGTCGTCGGCACGCGCAAAACTTCTTGCGCCGCGAAGGCAATGCCCACGGCAGTAGTCGTCTTGCGCGCGCGCAAGCCTGCAATGGTGAGATCGTAATAGCCGCCGCCATAGCCGAGGCGATACCCCGCGCGATCGAAGGCCAAAAGCGGCACGAGGAGAATGTCGGGATCGACACGCGCGGCGTCCGGCTTCGGCTCGCGGATGCCCCAGACGCCGGAGCCGAGTTCCTCGTCCCATCGCCACGCCCGCATGGTGAGCGGCTTGCCGCGACCTTCGACCACCGGCAGCGCCAGTTGCGCGCCCGCCTCCGCAAGCTTGCGCATCAGCGGCAGCGCATTGATTTCGGTCTTCATCGGCATGAAGCCGGAGACGATCGTGCCGGGCGCAATCGGGAGCGGAAATTTCTGGGCCGCGATTGCCGCGACGGCCGCTTGACGTGAATCCGCCGGCAGCGCATCGCGCCGCGCCGCCGCCTCGCGGCGAAGAACGGCCTTCGCGTCCTCAATACTGGTCGATGAAATCACTGATGGCATCATACCGAAATTGAGTGCGGAGCCGCACCGGCCGTAAGAGCTCTGATCCCGGGAACCTACATAAGTAGGTGGGCGCCATGTGACCGAACCCAGGGGCCCGGCCAGGGACAGCTCCCTTCAGGATCGTAAGGCCCCGGAGAATTGTCTCCTACGCACCAGGCAGCCCCGCTTGCGCAATGTAGTGCGCAAAGCGGGCGAACGCCAATCTCCGCGCCCCCGAGCGGCAAGCACAGCGAACTAGCCGAGCGCCACGCCGCTATTGCCGATCGTCTGATTGAGCTTCTTGGTGATGCTTTCGATGCGCTCGGCGGCGGCGCCAAGCGCTACCGCTATCGAGGCTTGGGCGGCCTTGTTGCGATCTGACGTCAGCACGCGGGCGTCTTGCAGCGCGGCGAGCTCCTCTTCCAGGCGCTTGAGCCGAAGGCCCGCTTCGGCCAATTCGTCGGCGACCGTGAGCGCCGCCATCACGGTGAGCCGCGTATCGCCGATCTCGCCGAATTTGCCGCGCAAGCCGCTGATGCGCATGTCGAGATCGCGGGCAAGCTCGATGAGATGGCCTTCCTGGCCGTCTTCACAAGCCATGCGGAACTGCCGGCCGTTGATGGTGACGTTGACCTGAGCCATTACGTCAAAGCCCCGAGCTCCGTTACGCAAACGCCTACATCACTTGAATCCGACGTCTCAAGTTGACGCCTGAACTTCACGTCCGAACTTCATGTCACTTGCCAGCTCACTTGCCATCGGCAAGGTCGCCTCAAAGATCACTTGAAGATCGTCCGGGACATCCCTGCCAGGATTAACCGCCAAGATCACTCATTCGTCACCAACATATCGCGAATTGTTTCGATCGCCTGTTCGATGCGCTGCATGACCTCGCGATTTGCGGTCTCCAGCGTCCGGGCCCGCGCGGTCACCTCGTCAAGCTCGCTGGCAAGCCGCGCCCGGTCGCTACCCAGCGCCTGAACCTGATCGGCGAGCAATGCCTCGCCGCGATCGGCCTCGGATCGCCGTTCCGCCGCCGCCTCCAACGCGTCCAGCGCCAACGCCAAACGCCGCGTTGCAAGTTCGATTGAATCGGCGTCACTCATCTGGCCATTCACCGCGGCCATCCCCGCCGTCACATTGGGCGCAAAAATTGTGCGACGGCAATCGTTTACCACGAGAACTTTACGTCGTATCGAGGGAACGCGTCAACGATCAGACCGTTTTCCCCAAGCAAGCCTGTGCATGACTTCACCTCGCCTATCGCGCACCGGGTAGCGACATTTGACTCAAGGGCCTCGCATGCTATCTGTCCCCGCCACTTTCCACGATCGCGGCAGCCGATCTTCGCGCCGCGTTTGGCCTGTCCAACGCCGGCTTGGCCGACTTTGGGCCACCTCACTTAGGCCTGTACAATGACGATGCCGGATCGAGTTGCCGCGGCGGGTGCCAGTCTCGCGCAGGCTCAGAATCTTCCCGCCTCCGGCGCGGCCCCTCTCTCACGAGCCGACCACGACCGCATGGCCAATGCCATCCGCGCGATGGCGATGGACGCGGTCGAGAAGGCCAATTCGGGCCATCCCGGCCTGCCGATGGGCGCGGCCGATGTCGCGACGGTGCTGTTCACCCGTTTCCTGAAATTCGATCCGGCTGATCCGAACTGGCCGGACCGCGACCGTTTCGTGCTCTCGGCCGGTCACGGCTCGATGCTGCTCTATTCGCTGTTCTATCTGCTCGGTTACGAGAAGATGACCATCGCCGAGATCAAGCGGTTCCGGCAGCTCGGCTCGCTCACGCCGGGCCATCCCGAGCACGGCCACACGCCCGGCGTCGAAACCACCACAGGGCCGCTCGGCCAGGGGCTCGGCAATGCGGTCGGCATGGCGATCGCGGAGCGCCATCTCGCCGCCCTGTTCGGCGGCGACATCGTCGATCACACGACCTACGTGCTTTGCTCCGACGGCGACCTGATGGAAGGCATCAGCCAGGAAGCGATTGCGCTCGCCGGCCATCTGACGCTGAACAAGCTGATCGTGCTCTACGACGACAATCACATCTCGATCGACGGGCCTACCTCGCTTTCCGATTCGGTCGATCAGGTGGAGCGGTTCAAGTCCGCCGGCTGGACGGCAAGCCGCATCGACGGTCACGATCCGGCAGCGATCGCGGCCGCGATCGAAGCGGCGAAGCGCAACGACAAGCCGACCATGATCGCCTGCCGCACCACGATCGGTTTCGGCGCGCCGCACAAGGCCGGCACCGCAAAGGCGCACGGCTCCCCGCTCGGCGCCGAGGAGATCGCGGGGGCGCGCAAGAATCTCGGCTGGATTTCGCCGCCATTCGAAATTCCCGCCGCCATTCTCGACCAGTGGCGCGCGGCCGGCGCGCACGGCAAACCCGCCCGCGCTGCCTGGCAGCAGCGCCTTGCCGCGCTCGATCCCGGCAAGCGCACCGAATTCGAGCGGCGCCTGCGCGGCGACTTTCAGGATAAGCTCGCGGCTTCGGTCGACGAGGTGAAGCACAAGCTTGCTGACGCGCCGAAGGAAATCGCCACGCGCGCGGCGTCCGAATTCGCGCTCGACACTCTCACCGCCAAACTGCCGGAAATGATCGGCGGCTCGGCCGACCTCACCCCCTCCAACAATACATGCACCAAGAGCACTCCGCCTTTGAGCACCGCCGACTATGCCGGCCGTTACATCCATTACGGCGTGCGCGAGCACGGCATGGTCGCCGCCATGAACGGCATGGCGCTGCATGGCGGCATCGTGCCTTACTCGGGCACGTTCCTGGTGTTCTCGGATTATTGCCGCCCGGCCATTCGGCTTGCCGCGCTGATGGGACAGCGTGTCATCCTGGTGTTCACACATGACTCCATCGGACTTGGCGAAGACGGCCCGACACATCAGCCGGTCGAGCATCTCGCGGCGCTGCGCGCCATTCCCAACCTGAAAGTGTTCCGTCCCAGCGACACGGTTGAAACGATCGAGTGCTGGCAGCTTGCGCTGCAATCGAAAGACGGCCCGAGCGCACTGGCGCTGTCGCGGCAGAACCTGCCGCAACTGCGGCTCGGCTTCGACGCCGACAACCGTTGCGCTGCTGGCGCCTATGAATTGAGCGCGGCGGAGAATGGCACGGCGACGGTGTCTCTGTTCGCGACCGGATCGGAAATCACCATTGCGATGCAGGCCAAAAAGCTCCTCGCCGATCGCAAGGTCTCCGCGCGCGTCGTGTCAGTGCCCTGCTTCGAGCTTTTCTTCGCCCTGCCGGAGAGCAAGCGCGCCGCCATTATCGGCAGCGCCAAAGTCAATGTCGCGGTCGAAGCCGGCATCCGCCAGGGCTGGGACGCGATCATCGGCTCGGCCGGAGCTTTTGTCGGCATGACCGGATTTGGCGCCAGCGCGCCCTACAAGGATCTTTACCAACATTTCGGGCTGACGCCTGAAAAGGTGGCGGAGGCGGCGCTGGCTCGATTATGAAGGCGTGATTAAATAAGTCTGCCGTCCGACAGCCATTTCAAGGGCGGCCGAACGTTGTCAGGAGACCGGGATGTCCGTACGCGTTGCCATTAACGGTTTTGGCCGGATCGGCCGAAACATCCTGCGCGCTTCAGTCGAAGCCAAGCGCGAGGATATCGAAGTCATCGCCATTAACGATCTCGGCCCGGTTGAGAGCAATGCGCACCTTCTGCGTTACGACAGCGTGCACGGCCGCTTTCCCGGCGAGGTGACGGTCAAAGGCGACACGATCAGCGTCGGCAACGGCGCCATCAAAGTGACGGCGGTCAAAGACCCCACGCAGTTGCCGTGGAAGGAGCTCGGCATCGACATCGCGCTCGAATGCACCGGCATTTTTACCTCAAAAAAATCCGCTTCCGCCCATCTCGATGCCGGTGCCAAACGCGTCCTGGTGTCGGCGCCGGCCGATGGAGTCGACCTGACCGTCGTCTACGGCGTCAATCACGACAAGCTCACCAAAGCGCATGTCGTCGTTTCCAATGCATCGTGCACCACCAATTGCCTCGCGCCCGTCGTCAAGGTGCTCCACGACGCCATCGGCATCGACAAGGGCTTCATGACGACGGTGCATTCCTATACCAACGACCAGCCGTCGCTCGATCAGTTGCACAAGGATCTGTATCGGGCGCGCGCCGCGGCGCTGAACATGATTCCGACCTCGACCGGCGCGGCTAAGGCCGTCGGCCTGGTTCTGCCGGAGCTCGCCGGCCGCCTCGACGGCGTCTCGATCCGCGTGCCGACGCCGAACGTTTCAGTGATCGATTTCAAGTTCGTCGCCAAGCGTCCGACCAGCGCCGATGAGATCAATAGCGCCGTGAAGCGCGCCGCCCAACAGCAGCTCAAGGGCATTCTCGGCTTCACCGACGCGCCGAATGTGTCGAGCGACTTCAACCACGACCCGCATTCCTCGGTGTTCCACACCGACCAGACCAAGGTCATCGACGGCACGTTGTGCCGCGTGCTGTCCTGGTACGACAACGAATGGGGTTTCTCCAATCGCATGATCGACACTGCGGTGGCGATGGGCAAGCTGGGGTGACCGTGAGCGCGATGAGTTCCAGTGTCGGCCTATTGATGAAGCCCGCCTTTCGCAGTCTCGACAACGCCGACGTCAAAGGCAAACGGGTGCTGCTCCGCGTCGATCTCAACGTCCCCATGCAGGACGGCAGGATCACCGACTCCACGCGCATCGAGGAGATCGCGCCGACGATCGTCGAGCTGTCCGACAAGGGCGGCAAGGTGATTTTGCTGTCGCATCTCGGACGACCCAAAGGACCGAACCCGAAAGAATCGCTGCGTCCGGTCGCGGCCGAAGTAGCGCGCATCGTCAAGCGCCCGGTCGCTTTCGCCGAGGATTGCGTCGGTCCCAAAGCCGAGACCGCCATCGCCGCAATGAAGAGCGGCGACATTCTTTGCCTGGAAAATACACGCTTTCATCTGGGCGAAGAAAAGAACGACAAGGACTTCGCTGGGAAGCTTGCGGCGCTCGGCGACGTCTATGTCGATGACGCTTTCTCGGCGGCGCATCGCGAACATGCGGCCAATGCGGCGATCGTGACGGTGTCCAATCTGCCGGCCTATCCCGGCCGTGCCATGCAGGCCGAGCTTGAGGCGCTGCACAAGGCGTTCGAGACGCCGGAACATCCGGTGGCGGCGATCGTCGGCGGCGCCAAGATCTCGACCAAGCTCGATCTGCTTGGTCACCTGCTGCAAAAGGTCGAGACGCTGATCATCGGCGGCGGCATGGCCAACACCTTCCTCGCCGCGCAGGGCAACGCCATCGGCAAGTCGCTGTGCGAAGCCGATCTCATCCCCAATGCCAAGGAGATCATGGCCAAGGCCAAGGCGATGAACCGCGAGATCGTGCTGCCTGTCGATGTGGTCGTGGCGGAAAAATTCGCCGCACATGCGCCCTCACGCGTCGTTGCGGTGGACGCGGTCGGTGATCGCGACATGATCCTCGACATCGGCCCGCGAAGCGTCGCGCACGTCATTGCCGTGCTCGGCCGCACCAAGACGCTGGTGTGGAACGGCCCGTTTGGCGCCTTCGAACTAGAGCCGTTCGATAATGGCACGCTCGCCGTCGCCGAAGCCGTCGCCGAACTGACGGAGGCCAAGAAGCTCGTCAGCTTTGCCGGCGGCGGCGACACGGTGGCGGCGCTCAACGCCGCTTCGGTCCGCGACCGGCTGACCCATGTCTCGACCGCCGGCGGCGCCTTCCTGGAATCGCTGGAGGGGAAAACGCTGCCCGGCGTCAAGGTGCTGATGGTGTCGCCGTCGTCATCTGATTAGGCTACGGACAGCGCATATTCGCCGGCTGCCGCCGGCACCGAACGTCGAGGAGGACGCGATGAATCTCAGCGAATTGAACAAAGTCGCGGAAGCCATGGTGGCGCCCGGACGCGGCATTCTGGCGGCCGACGAATCGACCGGCACGATCAAAAAGCGATTCGATTCGCTCGGCGTCGAATCGACCTCCGACAGCCGTCGCGACTATCGCGAAATGCTGTTCCGCAGCACAGATGCGATGTCGAAATATATTTCCGGCGTCATCCTCTACGATGAGACCATCCGCCAGAATGCCAAAGACGGCACGCCGCTGGTCAAGCTGATCGAGAAGGCGGGTTCGCTGCCCGGCATCAAGGTCGACAAGGGCACGAAGCCGCTGCCGTTCTGCGAAGGCGAACTGATCACCGAAGGACTCGACGGGCTCGGCGAACGGCTCGCCGAATATCGCGGGCTCGGCGCCAAATTCGCCAAGTGGCGCGCCGTAATCGATATCGGCGCCAACATGCCGAGCTACGATTGCATCATGAGCAACGCGCATGCGCTCGGCCGCTATGCTGCGCTGTGCCAGCAGGAAGGCATCGTCCCGATCGTCGAACCGGAAGTGCTGATGGACGGCGACCATGACGTCGACCGCTGCGCCATGATCACCGAATGGGTGCTCAAGACCGTGTTCGAGCAGCTCTATTATCAGCGCGTGCCGCTCGAAGGCATGGTGCTCAAGCCGAACATGATCGTGCCGGGCAAGAAGTCGGCGAAGCGCGCTTCGGTCGAAGAAGTCGCCGAGAAGACGCTGAAAGTGCTCAAGGCCTGCGTGCCGGCTTCAGTGCCTGGCATCGCCTTCCTCTCCGGCGGCCAATCCGACGAACAAGCCACCGCCCATCTCGACGCCATGAACAAGATGGGCCCCCTGCCCTGGCACCTGACTTTCTCCTACGGCCGCGCGCTGCAAGCGGCGCCGCAGAAGACATGGTCCGGCAAGTCGGAAAATGTCGCGGCCGCGCAGCGCGCCTTCGGTCACCGCGCCATGATGAACGGCCTCGCCGCGCTCGGACAATGGAAGGCCGATCTCGAGCGGAAAGCGGCGTGACGCGGGACGACCACCCGCGCCAGCGGCTCTATCTCGTTACGCCTCGTATTGAAGATCCGGCTCCGTTCGTATCTGAAATCGATCGAGCGCTCGCCGCCGGCGACGTCGCGGCGGTCCTGCTGCGGCTTGGCGACGGCGACGAGCGCAAACAGATCGACCGCATCAAAGCGATCGCCCCCACGGTCCAGCGGCGCGATGTCGCACTGCTGCTCGACGGCCATGCCGGAATTGCCGCGCGTACCGGGGCCGACGGCGCGCATATCGGCGGTATCGAGGGCTTTGTCGCCGCGCTGCCGCTGTTGAAGCCAGACCGCATTGCCGGCGCCGGCGGCCTGGTCGGCCGTCATGATGCCATGCTCGCGGGCGAATCGGGCGCCGACTATGTCATGTTCGGTGAGCCTGACCGCCGCGGCCAGCGGCCGCCATTCGACGAACTGGAAGAGCGTTTGTTATGGTGGGCCGATCTCCTCGAAATTCCCTGCGTCGGCTATGCCGGTCATCCCGACGAGGTCGCGGCACTGGCGCGCACGGGGACGGATTTCGTCGCACTCGGTGAATGGATATGGACGCAGCCACAGGGCGTCGCCGCGGCGATTGCGAAGGCAGCCGAACATCTGACGGCTCCGGTGCCGCGATGACGCCGGCGCGCGCCGGGCGGATTCCGGCTGCTATCGTTTCCGTTCTCACATCCTTCGCCCTGGCCACGATGACGGCCGGCTCACCGCCAGCAGCACACGCTCAAAGCGCCGCGTCGCCTCCGGCCAAGCTTCAAGCCAAGCCCGCCGTCAAACCCGCAGCCAAGCCGCTAT
>DATHPQ010000063.1:0-8593 GCA_035483735.1 Xanthobacteraceae bacterium
TTCTTGCGGATGTCCCACACCGGCACCTTGCCGCCGATAAAGCTGCCGGAATGGATCACCGGCTCGAGCGGTTTGGAGACGATGCCGAACGGCAGGGTATCCTCGGCGTGCGCATGCACCACCGCCACGATGTCGGGCCGCGCCTCGAAGATCGCGGCGTGGATGAAGCGCTCCAGATAAGGCTGGCGCTTGTCGCTGACCGGCTCGCCCATCTGGTCGAACTCGATCAGATCGTGGCGCTCGACCAATTCCGGCGCCAGCGAGCGCGACATGAAGAAGCGCTTGGGATTGTCGGGATGGCGCACGCTGATATGGCCGTAGGCATCGACCACGTCTTCGTTGGAGAGAATGCGGTTGGCGACGACGAGATCGCGCAACAGATCGTCGAGTTGGCTCATGGCGGTTGTTCCAGATTGAGGGATTTAAATCAGCCGTAAGTCGGCACGAACAGGTCGTCGACCTTGACCGGTCTATCGATCAGGCCGAGCGTCTGCTGGTAGGTGATGAGAGCTTCGAGCGTCTGGCGGTTGGGCTCGACGCCGTAGGGCCACGGATCGCCTTTGAAAACCTCCCAGATGTCGTCGATCTCGCGCATCAGGAACGGCGTCATGTAGCGCACCGCGCGCAGATTGAACAATTTCTCCAGCGCGATCTTCTTCGATTTGACGAAGGCGTCGTAGAGGCTCGTGGCGACAAACGGGTAGCGCTCATAGACGCTCTTCTTGATCGCGACCAGATGCATGATCGGATAGATCTTCTTGCGCTTGTAGATGTCCTTGTCGACATCGACATAATTCGGAAACAGCCGCACGATATCGGGATTGCTGCGGATTTCCTCGGGCAGGCTGGTGCCGAGCGTCGCATCGATCTTGCCTTCGGCGAGCAACTGGCCAAGCGTCTTGTTGGTGGTGTTGTTCTCGATCGAAATCCTCTTGAGCAGCGGCAACACCGTCGGGCTGCCGTGGGCGCCCGAAGCGTTCATCGCGCTCTGCACCCAATGGATTTTCGATAAGTCGACGCCGAATTCGTGGTGCAGCATGCCGTTGATGAAGATCGCGGCCGTCATCGTATAGAGCGGTACCCCGACGCGCTTTCCTTCCAAGTCCCTGGGGGTCTTGATGCCGGATCTGCGGTTGACGGCGATGTAGCCGAGCCGGAACGCGATCGAGGGAAACACCGGGATGGCGACGAACGGGCACTCCTTGCGGGCGAAGCGCTGGGTGAATTCAGATGAGGAATATTCCGAAACGTCGAATTCCTCGCCGCCCGACATGCGGTCGAAAATGGGCCGCGGCTGATCGATGGCGATGAAGTTGAGATCGATGCCGTCGGGCGTGACCTCGCCCGTATAGAGCGGCTGCATCCGGTCGTAGAGCCCGCACGCGAACGAAAGCTGCAACTTGGCCATTGGTCTGGCGCCCTCCCCTATTGCGATTGCGGCTTACGGTTAGCATGCCGCAAACGGAGCAGGAAGGCAGGCGCGGCGCCGCAAATATGTTATTTTTGCCTGCCAGAGGCTCGCTTATGACAACAGTGAATTTCGCCCAGCGCAGCATGCAGCCGGAGCTGATGGATTCGGAAACCGTCGGTTTCGCCGAATTCCACCTGTGCCTGCGGCAACTCACCATCGTCAACGTCTTGACGCTGGCCTACCGGCCGACCTTGCGTTGGCTCGGGCGGACGGTGCGCTACACCATGCCGCGCGACACCGTCTCGGTGCTCGACGTCGGCTCCGGCGGCGGCGACATGTTGCGCAAGATCTGGAAGCTCTTGCAGCGGCGCGGTCTCAAGGCCGAGCTCACCGGCGTCGATCTCAATCCCTGGTCGAAGCAGTCGGCGGAAGAGGACACGCCGCCGCAGATGAGCATCCGCTATGAGACCTCGAACATTTTTGCGCTCGATCCGTCGCGGCAGGCCGACTTCATCATCAGTTGCAATTTCACCCACCATTTGACCGATGCCGAACTGGTCCGGTTCATAAAATGGATGGATAGCCATGCCGTACGCGGCTGGTTCATCAACGACCTGCACCGCCATCCGCTGCCGTATTATTTCGTCAAGACCGTCTTCCACCTCTTGCCGTTGAGCCGGATGATGCGCAGCGATGGCCCGATATCGATCTCGCGCGCCTTCATCGCCGCCGACTGGCGGCGCTTGTTGGCGGAAGCCGGCATCCCCCGCTCGCGCACCTCGATCAAATGGTACTTTCCGTTCCGCTATGTGGTGGCGTGCCGCAAAGGGTAGCAGCAAACCTAATGCGTCATACGCGCAGGCGCGTCCTGTTTACCACAAACCTGGCGATCCCGGGCACCGCCCATGGCGCCACGCGGGCGACCGCCGAAGTCACCCGCTGCGCCGTAGCATTGACGAAAGCGACATTGGCGACCTTCGCCCAGGCGATCTGAGGTTTGAGTTTGGCGATAGCCTTGGCTTGGAATTCGCCGGCCGATTGGCCGCTGAGAACGGCGCGCGCGGCGGCCATGCCGGTGTGCAACGCGATCGACGTGCCGTCGCCCGTATAGGACGGAATGACCACAAGCTGATCGCCCAGCGGATAGACGGCGTCGGAAATCACTTCGCGGCGCAAGAAGCCATAGGGAATGGCCGCAACTGCGACCGGCTTGTCCCACAACGCCGTCGCGCCGGCGAGCAACGTGGCAAAAAAACCCGAACGCTGCGCAAGGAAGGCGGCGTGTGCGTCCCACGCGACGGCCTCGTCACCTTCGACGTTCCGATCGATCACCCAGCAGATCGTCGCGATGCCGCCCTCGACCAGACAGACGCCGGCATACCCGCCCGGGAACATCGCGAGCTGGACCAAATCCTCGAGCATCGCGGCAACGGCCGACGTGACGCGAAGCTGCATCTTGAACGCCACGGTCGGCGCTTGCGGCCGCGGCAGGCCGCGCAGATTGTGCTTGCCGGTGGCGAGCGCGACGTGGTTTGCGGACAATCGTTGCGTCGCCGTGTGCACGACCGCTGATTTTTGCTTGTACTCCAATCTTGTCACGGTCGCGCCGCGGATCACTCGCGCGCCGACGCGCGCCGCGGCATCGAGCAGCGCCTGGTCGAGCAGGAAACGCGACAGGCCGGCGCCGCGAAATGGCAGCTTCAGCCTTTCGTTCCGCCCGCCGAATTCAAGGCCGAGCCGGCCGGCCGGCCGCGCGCCGAGCTGCCACACATCGAGCCCGAGCCGGGCCAGCAGCGCCTGTGCTTCCGCGCTCAAGAATTCGCCGCAGACCTTGTGATGGGCGCCGATGGTCTTCTCCAGAACGATGACCGGGCGGCCTTGGCGCGCAAGCTCAATGGCAAATGCCGCGCCGGCCAGGCCGCCGCCGACCACAATCGCTTCGCTCATCGCGAAACCTGTTCGCTCTCAATGCAGCTCTTTGCGCAGAATTTTGCCGATATTACTCTTCGGCAGGCTGTCGCGGAACTCGATAATGTGCGGCACCTTGTAGTTCGCCAAGCGCTCGTGGAGAAGCTTGCCCAAGTCCGCCTCGGTCAGCGCCGGGTCGCTCCTGACGACAAAGAGTTTCACCGCCTGTCCGGTGCGCTCGCTCGGCACGCCGATCACCGCCGCCTCGATGACGTCGGGATGCTGCATGGCGACGTCTTCGACTTCGCTCGGAAACACCTTGAAGCCGGAGACGATGACCATGTCCTTCTTGCGGTCGAGCAGCTTCAAGTAACCCTGCGCATCGAGCGTGCCGATATCGCCGGTGCGCAGCCAACCGTCGGCGGTGAGAACGTCCTTGGTTTCGGCGGGACGCCGCCAATAGCCCTTCATCACCTGCGGGCCGCGCACCCAGACTTCGCCGTGATCGTCCGCGGCCAGCATCGCGCCATGGTCGTCGCGAATGCTCAGCTCGGTCGAGGGCACCGGCAGTCCGACCGTGCCGAGCTTCGGATTGACCACCGTGTTGATGCACACCACCGGCGATGCCTCGGTCAGGCCGTAACCCTCGACCAGATCCGTGCCGGTGATCTCGCGCCAGCGGTGCGCCACCTCGCTCTGGATCGCGGCACCGCCGCCGAGCGCGAGCCGCATCGCGCTGAAATCCAAAGCGGCGAAGTCGGGCCGATGCACCAATGCATTGTACAAAGTGTTGACGCCGGACATCACCGCGACGTGGGAATCGCCCATGGTGCGGACCAGCCGGTCGAGATTGCGCGGATCGATGACCAGCACGTTCAAGCCGCCGACCACCGCGATGGACAACAGGTTCGCGGTCAACGAAAAGATGTGATAGAGCGGCAGCGGCGTCAGCGTGGTTTCGTTCTCATATTTGGCGCGGGCTCCGGTCCACGCCAGGCACTGCAGCGTGTTGGCGATCAGATTGCGGTGCGTCAGCATCGCGCCTTTGGGCACGCCGGTGGTGCCGCCGGTATATTGCAAGAGCGCCACGTCCGACGCCTGCGTGTCCGCGTCCGTGTAATGCTCGCTCGGCGCGCGGCCACAGGCATCCTGCAGCATGGTGAAAGCGTCGAAGCTCCAGGCCGGCACGGCGCGCTGGATATAGGAGTTGGCGAAATTGAACGCCCAGCGCTTGAGCACCGGCACGAAGTCGCCGAGCCGCGCCACCACGACGTGGCGGATATCGGTTTCGGCGACGACCTGCTCGAGCTTGTGGGCAAAATTCTCCATGATGACGATGGTCGTGGCGCCGCAATCCTTGAGCTGCTCCTTGAGCTCGCGCGGCGTGTAAAGCGGGTTGATGTTGACCGCGATCAAGCCGGCCCGCAGCGCGCCGAGCAACGCGACCGGATAGGCCAGCATGTTCGGCAGCATGATCGCGACGCGGTCGCCGGCGGCGCAGGCCAATTCCTCGCGCAGGAACGCGGCAAAGCCGCGGCTGTCGCGGTCCCATTCGCCATAGGTCATGCGCGCCCGCAAGCTTTCGAATGCCGGCCGCGCGGCGTGCAACCGGCACGATTCCAGCAGCATGGCGTGCAGCGAACGATAGCTGTCCGGGTCGATGGTCTTGGGCGTGCCAGCCGGGTAGGACTTGAGCCAGATCGGGTCCACCGCGCCGGCCGGCGCCAGGGGCGGAGCGCTCTCCGCTGGAAGCGTCATGAGTTCATTGCTTTCCGGCCAAATGGCGGCTGTGGGGCGGTTGCCCGCTTTGGTCAAGGATTCTTCCATCGGAACACCGGCAATGCAAACGCTCTCCAGTAAACGCCCGGCGCATTAAAAAACTGAGAACTGGTCGCATTCCCATTCCGCTGGCGGCGGGCGATAATGGCAGCGTCACCAAAGGGAGACGAGGATGCTGCACCACAACAATTCTGCCAGCGCGTTCGCCAAGGCCATGTTCGGAGCGTTGATCTTGGCGTGCGCCGCGGCCCCCGCTTTTGCCGAAGACATCCTGGTCACCCAGTACAAGGCCGATCCCTCCGGCGCGCCCTATGGTGTGGCGATCGACAAGGGCTTCTTCAAGGCCGCCGGTGTCGACATCACCGGCGTGATCTCCGGCGAAGGCGGCGGCTCGTCGGTACGCGCCGTGCTCGCCAGCGATCTCGGCTACGGCGAAACCTCGCCCGCCGGCATCATCGCCGCCATCAACGAAGGCCAGGACATCAAGATCGTCGATATCGGCTCCCGCTCGATGGCGAGCAACGTCATCATCGTGATGCCGAACTCGCCGATCAAGACCATGGCGGATTTGAAAGGCAAGAAGTTCGCCATTTCCAATCCGAAGTCCTTGGGCGAAATGACGGCGGTGCTGGCGGCGGAAAATGCCGGCGTGAACCCCAACGACATCCAGCGCGTCGCGCTCGGCAATCTGTCCGGCGCGCTCACGGCGCTGGAAAACAATGTGGTCGAGGCGACCAGCATTCCGGGCATCTTGTTTTTGGCGCGCGGCGGCGAAAGCAAATACCGCGTCATCGTCGGGCCGAAGGATTTGCCGCTGTTGCCGCCCGCGGTCGGCATCGCCACCGGCGACCTGATCAAGAAAAACCCGCAGAAGCTGCGCGCCATCCTGGCCGGACGGCGCGAGGCGGTGAAATATCTCTATAGTCACACCGCCGAAGCGAGCAAGATTCTCGAGCCGATCTACGCGCCATTGCCGCCGAAAGACGTCGACACGCTGATGCAGATGCTGGTCGATGCCAAATTCTACAGTGAGGGCCAGATCGAAATGCCGCTGCTCGTCAACACTGTGAAGGCGATGAAATATGTCGGCATGATCGACAAGGACCCTGACCTGTCGAAGATGATCGACGCCTCGTTCCTGCCGCCCGACTTGCAGCAAGTGAAATGAACGCCGTCGCGCGCGATATCCACGCGCAGCTTTCAGCCGTCACCCGCGTCTTTCCCAGCGCCGGCAATCAGCCGCCGGTCAACGCGCTCGGGCCGATCGATCTCGACCTGCGCAAAGGCGAGTTCTTCGCCGTGGTCGGGCCGTCGGGCTGCGGCAAGTCGACGTTCCTCGAAGTGCTTGCCGGCCTGCAAAAGCCGACCGCGGGCTCAGTGACGTTCGAAGGCAAGCCGGTCAGCGGCGAAGTCGCCGAAGGTATTGGCGTCGTCTTCCAGGAGGACGCCAGCTTTCCCTGGCTGACGGTGTGGGACAATGCCGCGTTCGGGTTGCGCCGCAGCGGCGTTGCCGACGCCGAAGTGCGCCGGCGCGTCGACGATGCGCTAGCCTTCATGGGGCTGAAGGATTTTGCCCGCGCCTACCCGTCACAATTGTCCGGCGGCATGCGCCAGCGCGTCTGCATTTCGCGCACTTTGGTGCTGCAGCCGCGTCTGATCCTGCTCGACGAGCCGTTCGGCGCCCTCGACGCGCAGACGCGCCTGTTGATGGGCGACGAGGTTTTGCGGCTGTGGCGCTCGACGGGCGCGACCGTGCTCCTCATCACCCACGCACTCGACGAAGCGGCGATGCTGGCTGACCGGGTCGGCGCCATGTCGGCGCGGCCGGGCCGCTTCATCGAGATCATCGACACCGGCTGGCCGCGCGAGCGCGACAGCAAGATCGTCGCCGAGCCGGCATTCGGCGAGATCACCGGGCGGCTGTGGGATCGCTTGCGCGGCGAATCGCTCAAGGCGCTCGGCCATGCGGGCATGCCGACAACGGCCGCGGGATGACACGCGTCGGCCTGATCCGGCTTGCGGTGATCGTGGCGATGATCGGCGCGCTCGAGCTTGCCTGCCGCACCGGCTTGATCAGGCATCAAACCATCATTGCGCCGTCCGAGATGGCGACATCGCTCTACGCGCTGCTCGCCTCGGGCGCCATCAACGCCGACATCGAGCGCACTTTGGGCATCATCGTCATCGTGATCGCGCTCTCGATCGTGCTCGGCTTCGCGCTCGGCCTCGTCATTCATGCGCTGCCGCGGCTGCGCGAGGCGCTCGATCCGCTGTTCGCCACCTATTACGCCGTGCCGATCTTCATCTTCTATCCGGTGCTGATCGCGATCTTCGGGCTCTCGCCGATCCCGATCGTGCTGATCGGCGTCGCCACCGCCGTGGTCGCCATGATCATCGCCACGCTCAACGGCCTCGATCGCGTGCCGCGCGTGCTCACCAAAGTGGCGCGGGTGCATCGCCTGGATGCGGTGACGACCGCCATGACGTTGCAGCTTCCCGCCGCCGCGCCGTATCTCTTCACCGGCGTAAAGCTTTCCGTCTCTTACGGCTTCATCGCCGTCATCGCCGCCGAGTTCATCCTGTCGCCCGCCGGGCTCGGCCGCGACATCGCCGATGCTTATTCCGATTTCAACAACCGGCGCATGTATGCGCTGATCCTGTTCCTGCTCATCATCGCCACCGTCGTCAACACGGTCCTGCACGCGCTCGACGTGCGCTGGGCGGAGCGGCGCAGCGGGGGCCGGACGTGACCGCGACCCGCCGCGCCACCGACACGCTGATCATCGCCGCCGTCATGCTCGTGGTGTGGAAGATATTGCACGAGATCGCCGGCTCGACGGCGCTACCGGCGCCGCTCCCGACGATGTCGTATCTGGTGCACATGGTGCCGACCGCGCGATTTACCGAGAACGCCGCGGCGACGCTGCAGGCGTTCGGCCTGGCGCTCCTCCTCGCCTATGCCATCGGACTTGCGATCGGCGTGTGGATGGGCGCGCACCGGCTTTCCGGCGCCGTCGGCGAGCCGATCCTGGTGGTGATCTATTCGTTGCCGAAGATCACGCTTTATCCGGTGGTGCTGCTGATCTTCGGGCTCGGCATTTCGGGCAAGGTCGCGTTCGGCGCCATGCACGGCATTTTGCCGGTCGCGCTGCTGACCATGGGCGCGATCCGCGCCATCCCGCAGGTTTATCTGCGCTCGGCGCGCACGCTGCATTTGTCGCCATGGCAGACCATCACCACCGTGCTGCTGCCGGCCGCATTGCCGGAAGTGTTCACCGGACTGCGCATCGGCTTCACCGTGACGCTCCTCGGCGTGCTGCTGGGCGAGATGTTCGCTTCAAAGCTCGGCCTCGGCTCCATGATCATGAGCGACATGTCGCTTGCGCAAAGCGAGGACATGGTGACAGTCGCCATCGTCCTGTTCGTCTTCGCCGCGATCGCCAACGCGCTGCTGTTATGGATCGAGCACCGGCTGCACCGGCGCGTCTAATGGCC
>DATHPQ010000064.1:0-9910 GCA_035483735.1 Xanthobacteraceae bacterium
GGCCTCGCCAATCAGCTCGCCGCCCATATGGGCTTTTCTCCCGTCGAGCGCGACCGCGTCCGGCGCTTTTGGAATGCGCCGCGCCTTGTCGAGGCTGAAGGTCTCAAAGCGATCGACATGTTCGACGCCATCGATCGTGGAACAATCAAGGCGCTCTGGGTGATGGGCACCAATCCGGCCGTATCCATGCCGCGCGCCCGCGCGGTACGCGATGCGCTGCGCAAGCTCGAGCTTTTTGTCGTCTCCGACAACGTCGTCAAAACCGACACGATTGATGCCGGCGCGCAGGTTCTGCTTCCCGCCGCCGCCTGGGGCGAGAAAGACGGCACCGTGACCAATTCGGAGCGCCGGGTGTCGCGGCAGCGCGCCTTCCTGCCGCTTCCCGGCGAGGCCCGCCCCGATTGGTGGATCGTCAGCGAGATCGCGCACCACCTCGGCTTCGGCGCCGCGTTCGGCTACCAAGGGCCGGCCGATATTTTTCGCGAACATGCGGCGCTTTCGGCATTCGAAAACGGCGGCTCGCGCGATTTTGATATCGGCGGCCTCGCCGCAATTTCCGACGACGCCTATCAGGGACTCGACTCGGTCATGTGGCCGGTACAAGTCGGCAAGATGCGCGGCGAAAAGCGCTTCTTCTCCGGCGGCGGCTTCTTCACCGATGATCATCACGCGCGATTCATCGCGCCGGAACCGCCCGCGCTTCGCACCGCAACGAACGCGATCTATCCGCTGCGGCTAAACACCGGCCGCGTACGTGACCAGTGGCATACGATGACGCGTACCGGCAAAAGCCCGCGCCTGGCCGCCCATTCCTCGCAGCCCTTTGTCGAGATCAATCCGGCCGATGCCGGTGTTGCGGCCGTCGCCGACGGCGGCTTTGCCAAGGTAACGACCCGGCACGGCACTACAATCTTAAAAGTCGTCGTGACACCGAACCAGCGGCGCGGCTCGCTGTTCGTGCCCATTCACTGGAGTGACGCCACAGCAGGCCATGCGCGCGTCGATGACATGGCGACGTCGCAATACGATCCGCATTCCGGACAACCGGAATTGAAGGCAACGCCCGTGCGCATCGAACCGGTCGAATTCGCCTATCGGGGTTTCGCCCTGACGCGGCACCCAGTCAGTCTGCCTGCCGGGACTTGGTTCGCCCGCCAAGCCGTTGGCGGCGGCGATGGCCTTCTCTTTGCGACCAATGAGCCGCCGGCAGTCTGGCGCGAAATAACACAGCGTCTCATGCCAGCCGATGCTGATATTGCCGAATATATCGACGAGCGGCGCGGACTCACGCGCATCGGGGCTTTCCACGCCGGCCGGCTCGACGCCTGCATTTTCGTCGGACCGGCGCAGGCGCCGCCGCAATGGGATGTGGTCCGCGGCCTTTTCGAATCCGGCGCAATCGAAGAGCGCGACCGGCGCATTATCTTGTCCGGTGCGAGCAGCAATGGCGCGGCCGAAACCGGTCCCATCGTTTGTGCCTGTTTCGGCGTCGGCCTCCCGGCCATTCGTGAAGCGATCGCCAAAGGCGAAGCCGCATCGGTTGCCGACATCGGCAAAAAACTGCGCGCCGGCACCAATTGCGGCTCCTGCATTCCGGAGTTGCGGACCATTCTCGAGCGCGTCGCCGAGCCCGCCTGACTACCCACCGTAACCGCCGAATTCGGCGTGCTGATGCCCGGCCCGCGCGGATCCGAATGACGCCACTGTGAAATGCGCCGCGGTTCTTGCTAAAGTGGCTTTTCCACAACCAAATTGCCAAAAACGGTGACGCATGGACCAGAAGACTTCGACGGCCGACGATCTGCTCTACGATCTCAAGGACGGCATCGGCAAGGTCACTTTCAACCGCCCCCAAGCCCGCAACGCATTTACGTTCGAAATGTATGAGCGGCTCGGCCAGATTTGCGAAGAGGCGGACAAGGACCGTTCAATCAAAGTGCTGGTGTTCCAGGGCGCCGGCGACAAGGCCTTTGCTTCGGGCACCGATATCAACCAGTTCCGCGCCTTCACCACACCGCAGCATGCGCTCGATTATGAGCAGCGTATCGACCGCGTATTGACCCAGCTCGAAAAATGTCGCGTCCCGACCATTGCCGCGATCAACGGCGCCTGCACCGGCGGTGGCGGCGGCATAGCGGCCTGCTGCGATCTGCGCATCGGCACCAAGATCACGCGCATGGGCTTCCCCATCGCCCGCACTCTCGGCAATTGCCTGTCGCTGTCCAATATCAGCCGGCTCACCGCCCTGATCGGACCGGCGCGCGTGAAGGACCTGATTTTCACGGCGCGTCTCGTCGGCGCCGAGGAGGCCTTCAGCGTCGGCCTGCTTACCGAAGTCGTCGAAGATATCCCGGCGCTGCAAAAGCGAGCCGACGAGCTTGCCACTTTGATCGCAGGCAACGCACCCTTGACGCTGAACGCGACCAAGCAGGCGCTGGCCCGGCTGCAACGCCGGCTGTCCCGCGAAGAGGGCGAAGACCTGATCCTCATGTGTTACATGAGCAAAGATTTTCGCGAAGGACTCGACGCGTTTCTTACGAAGCGCCCACCGCAATGGAAGGGCGAGTAGAGACGCAGCTACTTTGACGAAGCATGATCTTTTCGGAAAACCGGCTTCCACCCTCGGATCAAGTCCAAGGGCATGCTTTTCGGGATCATGCTCTACGGCGAGCCCTGCTGTGTGTTCGCCTGCGGCCGGTTGTCACCGACGATGACCTGATCGCCCGGATTGAGATCGCCCTGGGCGATCTCGGTGAAATTGCCGTCGTCAAGGCCGGTCACGATATTCACCGCAACCGGCACGCTACCACGGAGCACCCAGATTTCCGACTGGGCCTTTGCGGGAAATGCTGCCGGCGAGGACGCGGCAGCAGCGGCCGGCGCCGACACCGCTTGCGATTTCGCCGGTGACGAACTCAATTGCAGCGCCTGATCGGGCACGCGCAGTACGTCGTTCCGCTGTTCGACGACGATCCGCGCCGAGGCAGTCATACCAGGCTTGAGCACCAGATCGGGATTGTCGACAGTCACCACGGCGTCATAAGTCGCAGCACTTTGTAAGCTCTGCGGCGACCGGCGCACTTGGCTCACGGTGCCGCTGAAAACGCGATCGGGAATGCTCGCGATCGTCATCGTCGCCGCGTCGCCCTGCCGGATCGCACCCATATCGCTCTGGCTCGGGCTGGCATCGACTTCCATATGTTTGGGATCGGCCGCAATCACAAACAGCGCCGACGAGTTCGCGGCCACAGGCTGGCCCTCGCTGACATTGCGCGACACCACGGTGCCATCGGCCGGCGCGACGACGTCGGTGTAACCGAGATTGAGCTTGGCGCTGTCGACTAGTGCATGATCGAGCTTGGCCGTGCCTTCATCGCGGCTGACGACCAGAGCCTGATCCGCAACCTGCCGACGCATGAACTGATTACCTGCCGCGTGGCGACGCAGGCGGGCAAGATCGGCGCGATCCTTATGCAGGATCGCCTGATCGCGCAGAAGCTGGCCGCTATATTGGTCAAGCGTTGCTTGGTACGGTCGCGGATCGATCTTAACGCAGATCTGCCCAGCCTTGACATCACTGTCGTAATCGCAGCCGACAGCTTGAACGGTGCCCGGGATGTTGGCGCCAAGAACGATAGTCCGCGCTGGATTGATCGTTCCCGTCGCCGTCACGGCGCGCGCAATGCTGCCACGCGCCACGGGCACGGTCGTGTAACGCGAGATGCCTGCCGCGCTGAAACTCCACAATCCGCCGCCGATCCCGGCTGCGGCAACCGCGATGACGGTCGCAGTGAAGCCATGTCTCGTCAGGCGGGATCGGCTGGTTTGCCAAAGCCTGAGCCAACCGGGCCGCCCAGCCTGGAGGGATCCGGGAAACTTCAAAACGTTGCTGCCGGCCTCTCGGGGCGACGCATCGGGACTCAAACTCATTACCGTGTCTCGCCTACCAAGGGCCAAGCCAGCCCGCCATGAGGCGCGCTGCCACGGTTGAATTTTAGCCTCGCAGGGTTTCCTGCCCGTAAACGGCTGCGGCAACGTCTTTAATTTGGGTCAAGGCCGGGCGGCCCCGGCGGGGCCGCCGATGCGACGGCCCTGGGGCATTTGGTCGATCTAGTGCAGGTTGAGGATGCTCGGATTGACGAGGTAGAACCCGACACCGATCACGATCAGATAAGCCAGCAAGAACAGCGTCCAGCCGAAATTGTGCCGGATCACCTCGCCCTCGTTGCGCACGAATTTGCTGGTCGAGACACCGACGCTCGCCGTCTGCGGCGCGATCGGCTTGCCGATTTCGGCACCAACCGAGTTCAACGTCGGCAGCAGCAAGGTCGGGAAACCGAGTTGAACGCCGACCAGCGCCTGGAATTTGCCAAACATGGCGTTGGTCGAGGTGTTAGAGCCCGACAGCGCCACGCCGATAAAGCCCAGAATGGGCGCCACCACGATGAACCAGATGCCGAGATAGGAGAAGCCCTTGGCGAGCGACGACGCCATGCCCGAATAGTTGAAGACAAAGGCCAGCCCGAAGATGAAAATGCCGACCAACAGGGCCCCCCACATTTGATGGAAGGTCTTGCTGAAGATGCCGCCGATGTCGCCAAGCTTGAGCTTACCCGCGATCATCAGCAGGGCGGCAATAATCAGCCACGATGCCAAAATCGCGCTGCCGCCGATCCAAGGCGCGAACTTGAATGCGGCTGAGATGGTGCTCTTGGTCTCCGGCGCGAGCGACTGGACCTGAACGAAATACCAGCCGACCGCAGGCAGGCTCGACCACGGGCCGGTCCACAATCCGACCACGAGAACAAGCACCGCGAACGGCATCCAAGCCAGCAGCAATTCACTGGTGGTGAGGCCGTGATCACGCGACTGCTCGGCAAGTTTCGCGGCAGCGACGGGCGCGCCACCATAAGCGAGGATACGGCTTGGCCGCCAGACTTTCAGAAGGAGCAGCAGCGCGACGAAACAGACGATCGACCCGGTGACGTCCGGCAGATACGGGCCGAAATATACAGCTGTCGGCCATTGGCCCAGAATATAGCCCAGTGACCCAACAATCGCGAGCGGCCATCCATCCTTCAGCCCCTCCTTGCCGGCGACGAGGTAGATCAGCACCCATGGCGGCAATAGAGCGAGCACGGCGACGACGCTGCCGACTGAGCCCGACAGCGCCAGCAGCGGATATCCGGTGACCGCGGCGAGCGCTATGATCGGTGCGCCGAGCGCGCCATAGGACACCGGCGCATTGTTGGCGATAGCCGCGACACGAATGGCGTCGAGATCGGCAAGCCCGAGCGAAATCAGGATCGGCGCGACGACCGCCCAGGGATAGCCGAAGCCGACCAGGCCCTCGAGCAGCGCGCCGAACGCCCAGGCGAACAGCATCGTCTGCACCCGGACATCGAGCGTGCCTTGCGAAATTAGCCAGCGGCGGAAATTCTCGAATGTGCCGCTGACGCCGAGCGTGTTGAACAGCACCAAGCCCCAGAACGTTATCCAGTTGACGTTCCACATGCCGGTCGCGGAACCGTAGAGATAGGCCTGCGCCCCGGTGTCGAACGGCATTTTCCAGACCCACACTGCGAGAACGAAGGTCAGGATCGAGCCGAGCAGCACCGCAAGCCAGGCCGAAACGCGAAACACCGCCAAGAGAATAAGGAGAAACGCCACAGGTATCAGGGCGACGAGGCATGTCAGCCCGAGATTACCCAATGGATCCGTGATCTGCGTGAACATGGTCCTCCCCCATTGTTTCGAGACGACACTTCCGCTCTGCGCGGCGGAATTTGACGCTTACGAATGACGTGCGTGATGCGGTGCCGAGAGCACGCGGCACCTGTTCCAGGACCTCTTCCATGTTCACAGCGACGACGCTGGTGAGACGGTCACGGCCGCAGAATACCGTTGGTGAGCATAACAGTTGTCAAATTCAATGCAATTGCCGAAGAATTAAGCAGAGACGGATTTCACAGAATCTATCGCGCCATTGTGCGGTGCGGCAGCCGCCGCGGATCGCATGTGAGTCGCGCGCAAGCGGGCTGAGAGACGCGGCGTGAAGCCGTGGCGCTCCCGCTACGTATAGCCACGTATCTCGGCGCATATCACGTATGTCGGCAAATATAATGCGTCGCGAGCTACGAGCTTACTCTCCGCACATTCAGACCAGTCGCCGCAGCCGCAATGACCTCGCCAAACCGCGACAGCCCCATGGGAAGACTCGTCGTGCAGCCTTCACGCGAACATCGGTTGCTGCAGAAACAATCGGGCAATGCGCCGAAGAGCGAATCACCGTTGTGAATTGCGCGACTGATCGTTGCACTTTAATATTCGACAACATTGCGGATTAATGAATACAATAACCTCGAAACAAAAAACGAATCGCACGCCTGTGTTGCGCGCCAAATCAGCGCGCGTTGGTGCTTGATAAATACTGACAAACCCTGACAGGGCGATCCGAGGGCGATCTGAACGGGGCAGCGTGACAGCAACACCTCCCAATATGAATCTTCGGGACTTGGTGATTCTCGTCGCCGATCCGAGTTCGTATATCTCGATGCTCATACACGGCATGTTACGCGGCTTCGGCTCAAATAAGATCCTCGAAGTCCGCAATTCCAATGGCGTGCTGCAGACGCTGATGGGTCAGAAGATCGACATCATGATCTGCGACATGCATCTGGCGCCGCATGGCGGCTTGTCGCTGACGCGGGCCATACGCGGCAAGACCGACAATGAACATCGCACCATGCCGATTCTGATCATGTCGAGCGATTCCCGCGAAGCGACCATCAAGCGCGCGCGCGACGCTGGTGCCAATATGGTCATCGCCAAGCCGATATCGCCGTCGAGCCTGTATGATCGCCTCAGCTGGATCGCCTTCAATCCGCGGAAATTTGTCGACACGGAAACCTATTTCGGGCCGGACCGGCGCTTTAAGATCGAAGGTTATCCCGGCGGTGTCGGTCGGCGGGCCGGCGACAAGGAGGTCGAAATCGGCGCCGAAAGCGGACCCGCCCTCGCCCAGGACGACATCGACAACTTGTTTAGCTCCGTGCAAACCGGGCAAGACTGATGGCAAAAGGCAAGCATCCGAAATCCGGGAGCCGAAAGCCTGGGCCGTCGGCGAATGCGGTCGCGAAAACAAAGGCCGCAAAGTCAGACAATGCAAAGTCCGAGAATCAAAAAAAATCCGGCAATGCAAAATCCGGCAAGACGCGGCCGCCGGGTCCGCCAGCCCGGATCTTTCCAGTCGATACCCGCTTTCAGCAGATGGCGCGCCGCACCGGCGGCGTCCCGCGAGATCAAGCGATCGAGCGGGCGCAGTCGGCACTGGAAGCTGCCAAACCTGCCTACGAAGACTTCCTCGAGCGCGAGGTCGCGGGCCTGACCGATTTGGTACGAACCGTCGAAGCCGGCAACGACGAGCCGGGCTGGATCGAGACCGTGGCGTTCCGAAGCCGTCAATTGCGCGACAGCGCGGGTTCGCTCGGTTACGAGCTTGTTGCCTTCATCGCCGGCTCACTCTGCGAATTGCTGGATTCGATCGAAAGCGGCAGCGAGTGCAACATGGAATCGATTGTCTGCCATATCGATGCGTTGATGCTGGCGCGGCAGAAATCATACCGTCGCATGAGGCCCGAACAGGTGCCGGAATTGACCAGGGGCCTGCAGCGCGTCGTCAAGCACGTAACGATCTAGGCCGCGACGTCCAAAGCCGAACATTGTTCGAGCGAAATGATGAGACCGGCTGTCCGAAAGGGCCGGTGCCGCGCGCCGTTTCAAGCCGAAACGATTTTGGCTTAGAAAACGACTTCCTCGCCCGTAGGCACGAGCATCGTCAGGTCGATCGCCGAAATGCCGAGGTGACGCATCAGGCGCTCCTTGAGCTCACTGATGGTGACACTTGAAATCGCGTCCTCGGCCGGATGGACGCCGCCTTCTATACGCATCCAGGATTCGCTGGACTTGCTGGCCGCCAGCGTCAGAACCTCGGCAAGCGCGACAAACTCTTGATTGAGCCGGTCGAAGGCCTGCAGCGTCACGATGAGATCGCGGTTGGCATCATTCGGCCGGTTTGCCACGTGCTGGCTGATGCCGGCCGAAGTCTGCTCAAAGCGCGTGACCGCATCGCGCAGCGCCGAAGCAGTCGCAATCAAGAACGTCGAAACTTCATTTACAACTTTCGCAGCCGGTATGTCAGGCTTCGTAACAACCATCACGATAGTTTCCCCATCACCTGCTCGATCTTTTGCCGCAGAATATCGGCCGTAAACGGCTTGATCAGATAATTGTTGGCGCCGGCCTGGGCGGCTTGCACGACCAGTTCGCGGTCGCCGCGGCCGGTCAAGAGAATGAACGGCACTTTGCGCGCCGCCGGATGTCCACGCACCGCCCGCAGCAGCGCCAGCCCGTCCATTTCCGGCATGTTGTAATCGGAGATGATCAAATCGAGCGGCTGCAGCGATGCCGTATTCATCGCCTCCTTGCCGTTCTCGGCTTCATGAATATGTCGGATCCCGATTTGCTCAAGCGTGATGCGGGTCATTTGTCGCACGCTGTTTTGATCATCAACAACGAGGACTTTGAGAACTGCTGCGACTGGCATTGTCTTCGCTCCTAAAACTGCCCCGTGTAACCTTGTGAGGCGTAAGCCTGTGTCTAGTTCAGCCGACGGCGACAGCCGCCTTCGATTCACCATTGACGAAACGGGCCACACCCGTTTGGACGTTCTGATTGCTGCTGGCGATGTCGGAGAGTTTCTCGACATCGAGAATGAATGCGACCCGCCCGTTGCCGAGGATCGTGGCGCCGGCGATGCCGGGGACCGAGCCGTAACTTTCTTCAATGCTCTTGACGACAACTTGCTGGTGTCCGCACAGTTCATCAACGACGATACCGAAGCGGGCGCCCTCGCCGGCGTCGGTGATGATAATGACACGTTCGTCGCTGCCCGAAGCGGTCGAGCTGATATCCAACAGATCGCAGAGCTGTACGAGTGGCACCAGATTGCCGCGCAACCGCAGCATGCCGGGCGTGCCGATCAGAGCGTGGATGTCAGAGGCCGGCGGCCGCAAGCATTCCACGATCGCCGACATCGGCATGACATAGGTCTCGGAGCCGACACGGATGACCATTCCGTCCATCACCGCCAGCGTCAGCGGCAGTGCCAATTGAATGGTCATGCCCCTGCCGCGATCAGACTTGAGCGAAATTCGCCCGCCGACGTCTTGAATGTTGCGGCGGACAACGTCCATGCCGACACCGCGGCCGGATATGTCCGATATCTTTTCGGCAGTCGAGAAGCCGGGCAGGAAGATGAGATTGTTGATCTCATCGTCGCTCAGCGTGGCTTCCGCGCTCACCAATCCGCGATCGCGCGCTTTTTGCAGAACACGCTCGGAATTGATCCCGGCGCCGTCGTCTTTGACCTCGATAACAATACGTCCGCCGCGGTGTTCGGCCGAGAGCCTGATCGTGCCCTCTTCCGCCTTGCCCGCGGCCGCGCGATCCGACGGCGCCTCGATGCCGTGATCGATCGAATTGCGAATGATATGCGTCAGCGGATCGCCGAGGCGCTCGATGATCGAACGATCCACCTCGGTGTTTTCGCCCGCCAATTCGAGCTTCACCTTCTTGGCGGTCTTTACGGCGAGTTCGCGCACGAGACGCGGCATGCGCTGGAACACAGCGTTGACCTGTTGTGCGCGCATCGACATCACGCTGTCCTTGAGTTCGCGTGTGTGATGGGTGACTTCTTCGAGCACTTGCACCAACCGCCCGCTGACATCTTCCGGCAGGCTGTGAACGACCTGTCCCAGCATGGCCTGGGCAATGACGAGTTCGCCGACCATGTTGACGACGCGATCGATCTTTTCGAGTTCGACGCGGGTCGTCGTTGCGCCGGCGGCTG